>NZ_JBLTSX010000002.1:0-393636 GCF_055326835.1 Gardnerella sp. C0684A1
GTAAGTGGAAGAAGGGTGATAACACTCCAGACGGCGTAACCGTTGACGAAAACACTGGTAAAGTCACTATTCCAGCAGACAAAGTCAAAGACAATAGTGATGTAAAAGCTAAAGATAAGAAGGGTAACACCGCTTCCGACGAAACCACTGGTAAAGCCGGAAACAACGGCGGAAATTCTGGTTCTGGAACAGGTTCTGGTTCTGGTTCTGATTCGGGTAACGATTCCACGTCTAATAATGGCGGTTCAGATAGCGGATCTACTACTGGTGGTAGCAGCTCTACAGATTCCGGCGCTCAAGATAGCACCAATGAATCAAGTAGCGCTGATAATGCTAACAACGCTGGTAACGCTGAAACCGGTAATGCTGGCAACGGCAACGCTGGTAATGCATCCACTGGTGCTTCAGGTTCCAACGCATCTACTAAGTCCGGCAACAAGGTTCCTGCAAAGCATTCGTCCCAATTAGTAAAGACTGGTGCTGAAGTGGAACGAGCAGGATTAATCAGCGCAATGATTGGTGTACTTGGAGCTGCAGCAGCATTCTTCTCTCGCAAGAAGAATCGCGAGTAAAAAGTTCACCTACAAAATTAAACAAAAGTAAACTAATAATTGAAAATAATTAGAAAAAGGAGCTGAGCCACAAACTCAGCTCCTTTTTCTATATCGCTGCTCACTTACACATACAAACTCTTGTATTGTGATTCAGAACATATCTTATTTAAGAAGAACCATCTTTAAATATATTCAAATAAACGATAATAAAATCAATAAAAACAATTTTTGACAGAACTGCAATATAAAAATTGCTCTTAAACCACACTTCCCCACATAAACGGCTGGGTGCAAAGTGTGTGCACCTTTTAACGTTAACATCCTGTGCACTCAACCCTACACCGTCGACATGTTTCCCCAAACAGCCAAAACACACTCAAAAATCGCCAAGAACCAGCTTAAAGCCGCTTCGCATTAAACCCTTTAGCAATAAAAGCTGTAAATTTAAAAATGTATTATTTTATTTCTTAAACAATTCTGAATGTGTACCAAGCCTATATAACATCAAAACAAGAACTTCATTCTTAATTTCATAAACTAAAAGCCAATCTGGTTCAATATGACATTCTCTTGTTCCGCTATATTTTCCAGTCAGAGCGTGATCACAATATTTAGCTTCTAGCACACCACCATTAGCTAAAACATCAATTACTTTTAAAAGATTATCCGTATTTTTATTTTGTTTCTTAGCTAATTTAAGGTCTTTTTTGAATTGATTCGTGAATTTTACTTCATATTTCATAAATCAAGAGCCGCCTTAAGATCTTCCATATTCCGATAACCCTTTACACTAGGATTGGAGGCAATCCGCCTACCCTCCTCAATAGCAGCAATTGTTGTATCATTTGGAACCTCTAATTTAAGAGAAAATGGAATCCCATTCTCGCGAATAGTTGTTCGCAAAAACATGTTAATCGCTGTTGTCATATTGAGACCGAGTTGTGAAAAAATCTTATCAGCTTGTTCTTTAATTACCTTATCTGTTCTGATATTTAAATTCGTAGTAGTCATATACAATACCTCCATCTTCTTTTACTATACGCAAATATTCGCCTATCTTCAACATATTGTCATTGCATTGTATATAATTCAGACTAACTAAAGTAATCCAACTGAATAGGAATTGCAAACGCAAACAACAAGTCACACCAAAACAATTAAGGCGAGCTAAAATAATAAGTCGAGCACATTGATTGTTGCAAATTACTCACCTTAATTTATGGGATTTATGCGCTGCGATTAACTCACGATTAACTCACGATTAATTATACCAAAAACTCTTATTTTCTACGCGTATCAAAAAATAAAAACACAAATTTCGCACGATTAACTCACGATTAATCATGCTCACTTATTACCATCACTTATTAGCCGCATCCATTTGACGCAATTCTTTCTTTAGATCGCGTATTTCGTCGCGCAATCGCGCTGCAAGCTCAAATTGCAACTGTTCTGCCGCCGTATGCATCTGCTCGCTCAAATTCTTAATTAGAGAAATAATCTCATCTTGTGGCAACGCAGAAATATTCGCCATACGCTTTTCTTTGCTTTGCTGCCCAAGATTCGGCTCTTTTGGCACTCCATAATGCGAGTTCCCAGCCTTATTAGCATTCCTGTAACCGCCTGCTAGCAAAGTTTGAGTATCAACATCTTCTTTAGCAAGCATGTCGTTCACATCACTAATCTTCTTTCGCAAAGGCTTAGGATCAATTCCATGAGCTTTGTTATACGCGATTTGCTTTTCGCGGCGACGCTCCGTCTCGCTAATCGCCTTGCTCATAGCATCCGTAACAGTATCCGCATACATAAGCACAGTTCCAGAAACGTTACGAGCAGCGCGTCCAATCGTCTGAATAAGCGAACGGTAAGATCTTAAGAAGCCTTCCTTATCTGCATCCAAAATCGCAACAAGCGAAACTTCCGGCAAATCCAAACCCTCACGAAGCAAATTAATGCCAACAATAACATCAATTTTGCCTTCGCGAAGCTCGCGCAAAAGCTCCACTCTGCGCAAAGTATCAACATCCGAATGCAAGTACTCAACTTTAATACCAAGCTCCAAAAAGTAATCAGTTAAGTCTTCGGCCATTTTCTTTGTAAGCGTAGTAACAAGCACACGCTCATCTTTTGCAACCCTAGCCTTGATTTCCGCAAGCAAATCGTCAACTTGACCTTCTACAGGACGAACCTCAATCTTAGGGTCAAGCAAACCTGTAGGCCTAATAATCTGCTCGACTACGCCATCCGAAAGCCCAAGCTCGTAATCTCCAGGCGTTGCAGAAAGATACACAGTTTGACCAACATGCTCCAAAAATTCTTTCCACTTTAACGGGCGATTATCTATTGCAGAAGGAAGCCTAAAGCCATGCTCTACAAGCGTTCTTTTGCGCGAAGCATCGCCTTCATACATAGCTCCGATTTGCGGAACAGTTACGTGCGACTCATCTAAAACAAGCAAAAAATCGTCTGGGAAAAAGTCAAGAAGCGTATGCGGAGGCGTACCTGCATCGCGGCCGTCAAAATGCCTGGAATAATTTTCCACTCCTGGGCACACACCAACCTGACGCAGCATCTCCAAATCGTACGTAGTTCGCATTTCCAAACGCTGAGCTTCTAGCAATTTATTCTGCTTTTTAAGCTGCGCTACTCTATCGTCGCGCTCTTTTTCAATCGCCTCAAGCGCGCGCTCCATGCGCTCCGGTCCTGCAATGTAGTGAGACGCTGGGAAAATATGAACGCTACTCTCCTGGCGAATTACTTCCCCAGTAAGCGGATGCAACATTGTAATTCTGTCAATTTCGTCACCAAAGAACTCAATTCTCACAGCCAATTCTTCATACACTGGAATAATCTCAACCGTATCACCGCGCACTCTAAAAGTTCCGCGCGTAAACGCAATGTCATTGCGCTTGTATTGCATGCTCACAAATTGACGTAATAAATCGTCTCGCTCAAGCTGCTGGCCAACATTTAGCATAAGCATTCGCTCGGCATACTCCTCTGGAGTACCGAGTCCATAAATGCAAGAAACAGTAGCAACAACAACGCAATCGCGTCTAGTAAGCAAATTCGCTGTAGCAGCGTGACGAAGCCGCTCAACATCGTCGTTAATATTCGAATCTTTTTCAATATACGTGTCTGTTTGCGGAATATACGCTTCTGGCTGATAGTAATCGTAGTAAGACACAAAATAGCTCACAGCATTATCTGGCATAAGCTCACGAAATTCCGCGCAAAGCTGAGCTGCCAATGTTTTATTCGGTTCAATAATAAGCGTCGGTCGTTGCAAACGCTCAATAAGCCAAGCGGTTGTAGCAGTTTTACCAGTTCCCGTAGCACCCATTAAAACAACGTCGTTTTCGCCGTTTTCAATGCGATTCGCCAGCTCTTCTATTGCTTGCGGCTGGTCGCCCGAAGGCGCATACGGCGCTTTTACTACAAAAGGCTTGTTTGTGCGCTGAATTTTATTCGACATAATCTTTTACTTCCCCAGTTTTTTACTTCCCCAGTTTCGCTATTTCAGCGCTTTTATTGTTTATTTCACGCAACCATGATTTCAACGTATTATCAACACTGTTAAGCATAGATTCCATTGGTTTAGTGGAATCAACTACAAAATCCGCCATATCTTTTCGAACTTTACTTGGAAGTTGACTATTTATGCGCGCTAAAGCCTGACTCTCAGTCATATTTCGCTCGCTTATCATTCGCTTAACGCGAATTTCTCGAGGCGCTTCAACAGTAATAATATGATCAAAACTAAATGGAATGCTGTCGATTACTTGCGCAAGAAGTGGAATGTCGTGCACAATAACAGATCTCATGCTGCTTATCTCATTGCGATTTTCTTTAGAATTGCAATTTTCCTTAGAAATTTTACTATCACACTCACTTTTATACTCGCTTTCTAAAAGCTTTGCGCAATCATAAATAGCAGGATGAATTATAGACTCAATCTTACTTAACGCTTGCTTACGTTCATCGCCATCTCCAAAAATACGCTCAGCAATAAACGCTCGATTTAAAGAGCCATCATTCTTAACGGCATTTTCCCCAAAAATGCCTACAATTTGTTGTAACACTGCGCTTCCTGGCTCCACTACTTTACGCGCTAAAACATCGTAATCTATAACAAACGCACCAAGCGAACGCAAATGATTTACTACAGTAGATTTTCCGGCTGCAATTCCGCCAGTTACAGCAATCCGCATTATTGTCATATATAAATTATAAATAATCCCCTTATATCCGCTTGTTCTCGTTTATATTCCACTAGAAGTAACTCGATTACAAAATTGCCCCGATGATTACTCACCGGGGCAATTCTTAATAAGCTTCTAGTAGAAAGTAGAAACTACTTCTTTTCGCTCAAAAGCTGTTCGCGCAAAGCTGCGAGCTGATCGGAATCAGCCAAAGTGCCTTCTGAAGTTGCCTCAGAAGAATAGTTGGAAGCAGCTTCTTCCTTCTTTTCTTCCTTAGCTGGCTTCTTTTCAGCTTCTTCCTGCTGACCGTCAGCAGCAGCAGATTCAGCAGCAGCTTCAAGTTCCTTAGCAGCAAAAGCCTTATGCTCTTCCCAAAGCTCGTGAGCTGCAGCATACTGTGCTTCCCACTCTTCACGCTGCTGCTCGTAACCAGCCATCCACTCGTTAGTGTTTGGATCGAATCCTTCTGGATACTTGTAGTTACCTTCAGCATCGTACTCAGCTGGCATACCGTAGAGAGCTGGATCGAAATCTTCAGAATTTGGATCAACAGCCTCGTTAGCCTGCTTCAAGGAGAGGGAAATGCGGCGACGATCAAGATCAACATCAATAACCTTGACGAACACTGCTTCGCCAGCCTTAACAACAGTTTCTGGGTTTTCTACGTGACGGTTTGCAAGCTCAGAAATGTGAACCAAGCCCTCGATACCGTCTTCAACGGAGATAAACACACCGAACTGAACAATCTTAGTAACCTTGCCCTTAACAACCTGTCCAGGAACATGGGTACGAGCAAAACGCTGCCATGGATCTTCCTGAGTTGCCTTAAGGGAGAGGGAAATACGCTCGCGATCGAGATCAACGTCGAGAACCTCAACAGTAACCTTGTCGCCAACTTTAACAACCTCAGATGGGTGATCGATGTGCTTCCAGGAAAGCTCAGACACATGAATGAGGCCGTCAACACCGCCGAGATCAACGAATGCGCCGAAGTTCACGATAGAAGACACAACGCCTTCACGGATCTGACCCTTCTTAAGCTGCGAAAGGAAGGTTTCGCGAACTTCAGACTGGGTTTCCTCGAGATACTGACGACGAGAAAGTACAACATTGTTGCGATTCTTATCGAGTTCGAGAATCTTAGCCTTGATCTTCTGGCCAATGTATGGAGATAGATCGCGAACGCGACGCATCTCAACCAAGGAAGCTGGGAGGAAGCCGCGCAAACCGATGTCTACGATCAAGCCGCCCTTAACAGCTTCGATGACAGTGCCCTCAACAACACCATCAGCATCCTTAATCTTCTCGATATCGCCCCAAGCGCGCTCATACTGTGCACGCTTCTTGGACAGAATCAGACGTCCTTCCTTGTCTTCCTTAGTGACAACAAGGGCTTCGATGGTGTCGCCAACTTCGACAACATCATCTGGATCAACGTCTTTCTTGATGGAAAGTTCACGGGAAGGGATTACACCTTCAGTCTTGTAGCCGATGTCCAACAATACCTCGTCGTGATCAATCTTTACGACGGTACCTTCAACTAAATCACCATCATCGAAATTCTTGATGGTTGAATCGACTGCCTTGATGAAGTCTTCTTCGGTGCCAATATCATTAATCGCAACCTTGGCGACTTCGTTATTATTCTCTGCCATTACCTATTAGTGGTTTCTTCTTGGGGTGGATATTACTCGATATTTAGTTATAGTAAATACACGCTTACGCGCGCACTCTTACTGAGTTTATAAGCAGCCCTAGCCAAAATCTACGTTTTACTCCGGGCGTGTTGAACGCTCGGCAATATCAACAACGTTAGCAAGCAGCATTGCGCGAGTCATAGGACCAACTCCTCCAGGATTTGGAGAATACGCAGAAGATATCTCTCTACAAGCTATATCAACATCGCCTTTTATTCTGTATCTTCCAGCATCTTCATCAAATACTCGTGATACTCCAACATCAACAAGCACTGCACCTGGTTTTACGTCGCAAGGTTTCACAAAACCAGCGCTGCCCATAGCAGCAATAATCACATCTGATTGACGCATAATCTCATGAAGATTTTTAGTATGCGTATGACATAAAGTTACAGTAGCGTCAACTCCCCTGCGAGTTAGCAAAAGACCTACTGTACGACCAACAGTAATCCCTCTTCCAAGAACACAAACAGATTTACCATTAAGATTTATTTTGTACGCATCAAGAAGAGCTAAAATACCGCGTGGAGTGCAAGGAAGAGGCGTGTTAATATCTCCAGAAATATGAGTTACTAATTCGCCAAGATTATAAGGATGCATTCCATCACAATCTTTTGCAGGATTAATTGATGAAATAACCTTATTCATGTCAATACCTTTAGGCAACGGCAATTGCACAATAAAACCAGTACAAGCAGGATCATTATTAAGCTTCTCTACAGCTTGTAAAATATCCTCTTGACTTGCAGTTTCTGGCAAATCGCACCTAATTGAACGGATACCGACATCTTCGCAATCCTTATGCTTTCCAGCAACATATTTTAAAGAGCCAGGATCTTCACCGACTAATAATGTACCAAGACCAGGTTCTATCCCAAGTTTATGTAAATTCTTAACACGCTCACGCAAATCGTGCTTAATATTTTCAGCAACAGCTTTGCCATCCAAAATAACAGTCATATATATCACCTCTCAAGAATTATGCACTACAACTCTCGTAATCCAACTCGCACAATTCGTATGAATAGGCTATCGTGAAGTATAGAGGTATGCGACACTACTGACAAATCGTAGGCCCAAATAAAACCATGTACTGAAGGAGCGACAATGATGCGTACCGTTACTCATACATTATGCAATGTTGCAAAAACAGCCATAGCGTGCGTAATAGCATCAGCAATGGCAATAAGTTTAGCAGCATGCGGGTCGCAAGAAACAAAACCAAAGAAAACGAAAACCGCAGAAAAACCTATATCTGTTGTTTCCACTATTGACACTTGGGGAAGCCTAGCAAAAGAAATTGGTGGAGATGACGTAAAAGTTACTTCCATACTTTCAGGTAGTGATACCGATATTTCCTCGTTTAAACCAAATAGTAAAAATTCCAAAGACATACAGGATGCGCAAGTGCTTCTAGTAAATGGAGCAGGCTACGACGATTGGATTACAAAAATACGTCCAAAGAATGCAGAGTTTATTAGTGCAGCATCCACAGTAGGAGCCTTGAATGGAGATAATCCTTACTTATGGTTCTCAAATGATGCGAGAAACGCAGTGGCATCCGCAGTAACAGAAGCATTAACAAGAGTGAAACCTGATAAACGAAAAGTTTTTAACGATCGACTTAGCCAATGGCAAGATCGTGAAAAGAAATTAGAAGAATATATAAAGAAATTCTCTAAAGAACACTCAAGCTTGCAGTACGCTTCAACTTCGTCGATCTTATTCTGGCTAATGTCAGATATTGGTCTTAAAGATAGCACTCCAAAAAGCTATTCAGATGCAATCAATCAAGGAAATCTTCCAGACAAATCGAGTATAGATGAGTTTCAGAAGTTGATTGAAGGTAGACATATAGACATATTGATTAACGATACTCAGCAAAGCGACGACAACTATAACCGTTTAGTTGGCATAGCTGGACGTAGCTACACGAGTACTGTTTCAGTAAGCGAATTAATGCCATCGTATGCTAAAAGCTTAGATCAATGGATTACTAAAATTTGTGACGACATGAATAATGCCGCAAACAACACAAAGACTATTCGTGAAGCTTTAGCAAAAGATGAGGATAAGAAAACTGACAATACTGATGCACAAGAACCTATAACTGAAAATCCACATCCTGTTGAAGCCGGAAAACCAAATTCAAACAAAGGTCAGCAGGATCCAGGAAAGTAAATTAGTAAATAAAATTAGAAAATAAGATAAGAAAAGCCAGGAAGTTTTTCCTGGCTTTTTTAAAACTATAGAATGAAGTATTTCACAGATTTAATTATTAATTATTAATTATTAATTAAATTATTAATTACTTCTTTTTGGACTTCTTATTTCTAGCTGACAGCAAAGCAAGAGTATCAGCTGCAGCCTCTTGCGGAGCCATAGTATGATGTTCTTCATCTCCAGGCTTTGGACTCTCATAACCAAGATTTACATCTAGCAAACGCTCAGCTTCATGCTCATCAATCTTTTCAGACAAAGCAATTTCTGAAATAAGAACACTTCTTGCGCGCACAAGCATACGCTTTTCTCCAGCTGACAATCCATGCTCATCAACATCGCGCTGAGATAAATCACGCACAACTTCAGCAATATTATTAACGTCACCTGTAGCTATTTTTTCTACATTCAACTTATAACGGCGAGACCAATTCATTTCTTTTTCTATAATTGGTGTGCGCAAAATCTCAAATACTTTTGCAACTTCTTTCGCGCCAACAATGTCTCTAACGCCAACTTTTTTAACATTATCCACCGGCACATTAATCTCTAAGCCGTCGGAAGACAGTACAACTAGACGCAAATACTGCCTAGTAACTCCTTTCACAGTACGCTCACTGATCTCTTCAACACGAGCAGCGCCATGACGAGGATAGACGACCATATCGCCGATTTGATAATCCACAGAACCCTCCGTAAACACAGAAAAAACTCTTATAAGTTTTCCACAAGGGTGCGACTTGAAAAAAGTTTTACAATTTTTTTACTATATGTCAAAACGCTTACGACATAATTCAAGAATGATGTATGATAGTGCACATGAGTACAGTTACTAACATCAATGAAGATGCAGTCGCAGTAGCAGTCCGACAGGATGTGCTTGCTGCGGTGAGCAATGCAGAATACTACAATCCACACGAGGTTCTGGGCGGACACTTAGGAACCGACAAGGGTGCTGGCACTGCTACCGTTCGTGTTTTACGACCGATGGCCAAGAAAGTAACCATTCTCACCAAAAGCGGTGAATACGAAGCAAAGCATGAGTATAACGGTATTTTCACCGCCGTTGTTCCAGCTGTTAAGCACACGAAAACAAAAGAATGGTCTGTTCCTAGCTACCGTGTAAAAACTGTAGAAGTAGATGGCACTGAGTCCGTAGATGACGATCCATACCGCTATCTTCCACAAGTTGGCGAACTTGATATGTATCTCTTTGGAGAAGGAAGACATGAACGCCTTTGGGAAGCCCTTGGCGCTCATGTAAAGAGCATCACTGACACATGGGGACTAGTCTCGCCTGAAACTGGAAAGATGGTTAAGAAAGTTACAGGTACTGCGTTCTCAGTGTGGGCTCCAAATGCTCGAGCTGTACGAGTAGTTGGCAACTTCAACTACTGGAACGGTCGTCGTCACGCTATGCGTTCACTTGGGTCTTCAGGAATTTGGGAATTGTTTATTCCAGGTGTAGTTGCTGGAGAAGTTTATAAGTTCGAAATATTGACACAAGCTGGAAATTGGATCATGAAAGCCGATCCAATGGAACGCTCTCATGAAGTACCACCTAATACAGGCTCTGTTGTTGTTGATTCCGAGTTTAAGTGGCATGACAGTGAATGGCTTGAGAATCGCGCAAAGACTAATACTCACGACGGTCCTATAAGTATTTACGAAATTCAAGCAAATAGCTGGAACCGAGATCTTGAGAATTATAAGGATTTGGCTGATAAGCTCGTTGATTACGTTCAGCAAGAAGGCTTTACTCACGTAGAGTTTATGCCACTTGCGCAATATCCATTCTCAGGTTCTTGGGGTTACCAAGTCACGGGCTATTATGCAGTCGATTCTCGCCTAGGCTCCCCTGACGATTTCAAATACTTGGTTAATAAGCTTCACAAGGCCGGTATCGGCGTAATTATGGATTGGGTTCCAGCGCACTTCCCTAAGGATGATTTTGCTCTCGGACGCTTCGACGGTACGGCATTGTACGAAGATCCAGATCCACTGCGTGGAGAACATCCAGACTGGGGCACTTACATCTTCAACTTTGGACGTCATGAAGTAAGGAACTTCCTTGTAGCAAATGCTTGCTTCTGGCTTGACGAATACCATATTGATGCGCTTCGAGTTGATGCAGTTTCCTCAATGCTTTACCTTGATTACAGCCGTGAAGCTGGTCAGTGGCGTCCGAACATGTATGGAGGACGCGAAAATCTTGAGGCTATTGATTTCATCAAGGAAGCAAATGCAACAGCTTACAAGAATAATCCTGGCATTATGATGATTGCCGAGGAGTCCACTGCTTATCAAGGTGTGACAGCACCAACCGATATGGGCGGTCTTGGTTTTGGTTTGAAGTGGAACATGGGATGGATGCACGATACTCTTCAGTATCTTAAAGAGGAGCCTATCAATCGTCGTTGGCATCACAATGAGATTACATTCTCTATGGTTTATGCGTATTCTGAACATTACGTTTTGCCATTAAGCCACGATGAAGTTGTGTACGGTAAAGGTTCACTTCTTGGAAAGATGCCTGGCGATGAATGGCAGCAATTCGCAGGATTGCGCGCACTGCTTGCATACCAATGGTCTCATCCTGGAAAGAACTTGCTATTCATGGGCGGCGAAATTGGTCAGTCTAGCGAATGGAACTTCAACACGTCACTTAATTGGAATGAACTTCAATGGCCATTCCATCAGGGAGTGCAGAAGTTAGTCGCTGATCTTAACGCTTTGTATAAGAGCTCACGTGCATTCTGGAGCCAAGATTTCACTCCAGATGGATTCCAGTGGCTTACAAGTGATGATTCTGATCATAATACTTTAAGCTATATGCGTATCGGTGACGATGGCGAAGAAATCGTAGTAGTAGTTAACTTCTCTGGACAAGCTTGGCAAGACTACCAGGTTGCGTTGCCAAAGGGCGGCCAGTGGAAAGAAATACTAACTACAGATGATGCAAAGTATTGCGGTTCTGATATTCACAATGGCACATTTACTGCTGCAGCTGAAGAATATCATTCGCGACCATACTCTGCAAGAATTACTGTACCTGCTCTTGGCGCAGTATTCTTAAAGCCAGTAAAGCACTGAAAGGTTTTTATAGTATCATGCTGAACGCTCCATCAGGTAACGGAGTTACTCGCACAATACTTGTTGTGGAAGATGAGCCAGATCTTGCCACAGCTATAGCGCAGCGAATAGCTGCACAAGGTTGGGTAGCTCGAGTAGCATCTGATGGAGCGTCTGCTGTTAGAGCAGCTCAGCAATTACATCCTGATCTTATTATTATGGATGTAATGCTGCCAATTATGGACGGAATAGAAGCAACAAAGCGGATTATAGCGCAGCGACCTGTACCAGTTCTTATGCTAACTGCTAGAGATGCCGAATCAGACAAAATAGTAGGTTTAAGTGCCGGCGCAGACGATTATATGACTAAACCGTTCTCTCCTAGAGAGCTTATTGCTAGATGTGCGGCTCTGCTACGAAGAGTAGAAAGAGCAACTCAAATAGCTAAGACTGTTGAAAAAGAACGTACAATAACTTTCGCAAACTTAGTAATTAAACCTAAGCAACGTTCAGTACTGTTAGACAATAAAGAGATTCATTTCACTCCTACTGAATTTGATTTGCTTACAATGCTTGCACGAAAACCACATACAGTTTTTAAGCGCGAAGAATTATTAGAAAAAGTATGGGATTGGCCTGACGCTTCTGGAACTCGCACTGTTGACTCTCATATTAAATCTTTAAGACATAAAATTGGTTCTAATTGGATTAGAACTGTGCACGGTATAGGATACGCTTTTGAACCTCCTATGCCTGATTATGATCAAATATTACAATCACAAACTAAGTCTTAGAAGAAGTCTTAGAAATCGCGACGACAGCGAGAAAAGTAGGTAGAATCATAATGACTACTAAAGCAAAGCAAGAAGAAACGTCGCGTATAACTTTTGTGTCTACTTCAAAACTAAACAATTCTGATAACAGATTTAGTAAAAATCATTTATCTCATAAAACAAGTCACACGTATCCTCATAGGCCTGTAGGATTCTTTTCATCATTAAAAGGTGAACTTTCCGCAATTATTGTAGTAGCTACAGCAATAGCTTTTGTTATGGCTTGGTTCCTGCTAAAAATGGGCTTAAATGGTTGGATTGCTATGCCTCTTACTCTTGCTGTAGCACTAGGCATAACATACACATTTTCAAGAGGACTAACTGCACCATTAAGACAAATGCGCGATGCTTCTGAAGCAATGGCAGATGGTGATTATTCAGTTAGAGTCGCAATAGAAAATCGTAGAGATGAAGTAGGAAAACTAACATTAGCTTTTAACGAAATGGCTGAAGAACTTGAACATGATGATCAAATGCGAAGAGAGTTAATAGCTAATGTGAGTCATGAATTACGTACACCAGTTTCTGCTTTACAAGCAATGTTAGAGAATCTTGCAGATGGAGTTATTGAAGCAACTCCGGCTAATTTTGACTCAATATTGAACCAAACCCACCGCTTAGCAGATTTAATCACATTTCTTCTTGATTTATCTAGAGTAGAAGCTGGAGCTGAAAGTCTAAATATTACAACTTTTGATGTTTCAGAATTCCTTGATACAATTATTGAACCGCTTGAAGTTGCGGATGCTGGACACAATCACAGTATTGAAGTTGAAATTGAGCAAAATATTAAACTTACTGGAGACAGAAATAGACTTTCTCAACTTTTTACAAATATTATTTCAAACGCTCTGAAACATTCACCAGATAATACGCATGTTCTTATTTGCTCCAAAGAAGATAAAGAACATAATACTTTAGTTAGTAATGTTATAAACTTTGGCAAGCAAATTCCAAAAGAGCAGAGATCTGAGATTTTCAGACGATTTGTAAAAGGAAATCAAAGAATTGGCACCGAATCAGGCGGAACTGGACTTGGGCTTTCTATAGCACGATGGGCAGCAGAATTACACAATGGAACAGTAAAAGTTGTTGACGATAAACGTGGGCCAAATTTTGAAATCACTCTTCCACTAAACTATAACGTATCTGGTAAAAAGTAATTTTTAAGTTTCATCATCGCGAGTATCAGACACAGCAGCTAGCGAAAACCCAGCAAGCACTCTAATACCAGAATCATTTAAAGTACGAACGCAACTGTTCATAGTTGAACCAGTAGTAACAATATCATCAACAACAATTGCGAAAATAGGATGATCAGTTTTCGAAAGTATATTTTTCTTTACAACAAAAGCATTCAAAGCGCGAGCAGCTCTACCAGAAGATCCAGAAGTTTGTACAGATTTATTTGACACGAAGGAATTCATTTTAAGAGGACTCGAAAAAATCGCAGGAATACCAGAATTATTTAAGTTTCTTGCAACTATTTTCGCTACAGGATCCACATGTTTTCTTCCACGTCTGCGAAATGATTTAGATGCTGATGGCGTAGGAATAATAAGAATTCTGTTATTCAAAACATTATTGAATTTATTATTCGAATAATTACTCACGTATTCTCGAATAACTCGTACTATCAAATTCGAAAGTAAAGTGCCAAAAATTGCATCACAAGCTACATCGTCGTGATCTTTCCAACGCAATATTGCTCTTCTAACATTTCCATCATATTTAGCGCAGGAATAACGGCAACCAGTAATGCTGCTAGATAAGGATGTTACTTGCCAAGACGCAAATTCTTCATAACACTTATTGCATAAAACTGTATCTGGAAAATCGCAACCTGCACAGCCTCGAGGAAGTAAAGTATTAAATAATGCAACTACTACGCTTTTCCAACTAACTTCAGTTATAGAATTTACTTCAGTATTTTCAACGCAATTTTCGTTATTACTTACGTTATTACTTACGTTATTATTTTCGATTTTATTTTCGATTTGACTTTCATTCTCACTTCCTTTTGAAGAAAAAGTACAGTGCGCAGTCCCCATCAACCTGCGCACTGCATCTACTACGTGTCGATCTCCCGCATATCGACGCGTAATCAATCCCCCAACCATGAAAACAAGTTTAAAAACTACTAAAAACGCTTACAAGAAAAAATACCCTATGTGGATACAGGGTAGGTTTTATCCACAATAAAAAAATAGTATTGCAAATTTTAGAATTTTAGTGTAGCAAACTCGCAAATATCAAATCACAAAAAAGCAAGTACCTTTTTGCACAATTCCAACGTATCTGAAGGATTACTTACTTTCACAGCCAAAGCTCCAGTCAAACAAGTCGGATAATCATTACCTTCAGGAGTCATCCTGTCGCCAATAAACGTAATACTGCAAATATCAACTTCAAAAGATTGCGCTAATGAATTAAGCGCTTCAGCTTTGTTATCTCCCCTACTAACAACATCAACACTAGTTTCCCCTCCTGCTCGTACTGCAAAATCAGGAAGCGCTTCAGCAACCATTGCAGTTAATTCAGACTGCAACTTTCCAGTAGGATCCCAAGCTTTTTTACTTTCTAAAGGCGCAAGTTGACCTAATGCAGAAAAAGTAATTTGACTACCCCTATACTCAATCTGCTCACCCCACAGATTGCTATCCCCAGGCGTTTTAAGAAGTCCCATATTTTTAGCACAATCTCGCATAACGCTTATTACATATTTAGCACGCGTTTCATCTATTTTATGCTCGTATACGCAACGCAAAATACCATCAGAATCAATACGGTAATAGCTTGTTCCATTTGTAGGCATAATATGCAAATGAGTAAGACAAGTATTATTTTTAAGCACATCAATTACCTGGCTTTTTACAAGCTCTAAACTTCCACCCGTAATAATCGCAACAGGCATAATATTAATCAACTTACTTAATACTGAAGCTATTTCAGGTACCATCGGTTTTCTAGAACACGCCAAAGTATTGTCTAAATCAAAAGCAATAACTGAGGATTGCGCAATACGCTCAGCAAGATTAGATTCTCGCCAATCATGCACCATCGCCTCAACCATTGCGCTTCCTCCTTGAGTATGCCTACTGTTCTAGTATTTCACATTGTACTTATATTGCAACGCTTAACACGTTGCTGTATGTATTTTATACAGTAAAATTAAATTATGGCAGATTTAATTTGGGAACAGAAAATATACCGTAACAGACACGGTAGAGGTATAAGAACACCAATGTTTGGTACGCGTCTGCCACGATACAGAACAGCAAGTGGAATGTTTGATTCTATGGTTGCTGGGCAAATTAGAAGACTTAACGGAGCTTGGCATGAGCTTACGAAAAATGTTCAGTTTGCTGTAGAAGACGTACCACCTTCCCAACCAGTTTTGTGGGAACCTAGTCGCAGGATTATGTCTCAATCATTCCCAGCAAATCGAGGAATACCTGCAAGAATAGTATTATACAGATTACCTTTGTGCACGCACGTAACTAGTAGAGCAGAATTACAGTACGCAATTAGAGACGAAATAGTTCAACGCCTAGCAGAACTATATGGAAGAAGGCCTGAAGAAATAGACCCAGATTGGGGAATATAAATTCTGATGCACGCAAAAGCTAAATTTAGTGAACTATACGCGGATCATTAGAAACACGAATATTCATATGCTGTGATTCTAAACTGTGCGGAGAAAGCCATGCAACTGAAGCAATATTCTCATCACTAAGGACTTTACTGTTTAACCTAGCTCCCCAAGAAAGAGAATCTTTTGACTTAAGCGTGTACATAACGGATTTATCATTAATATCGTTGCCTTTAATTTCAACAACAGAATTAGGAGTAACATCGTAACGCTTAGAAGCTATTAGTTCTCCTCGAGAATTATACGCATTAATAGCAAATGAAGAATTTTGATTATTCTCAGAAGCAACATACATAGTAGTTTCTGCTGCAGATAGTGGTGAAACTATTACACTATTTCCTTGGTTACGAACAGCAGTAATATAAGCCACATCTGACTGTCCAGCGCTTCCATCTCGAGAAACCTGAGCCATAGTATAGCAATCGACATTACTGTCTACAGTTAGCGCATTAACATTATCTGGAGCTACGCCAAGATCCACAACTTGAACTTTATTAGAAGTAACATCAATATCTTTAATCTTTTGCACTCCGCTCGAAGCAAGCCATGAAATAGAAGCATGACCTGATTTTTGCGGCCATATGTACAATTTTGTCTGATCTTGTGCAAGAACCCCTGGCATAATAGAAGTTTTTGAGCTCGGACTTAAAGTTTTAATAACATCAATGCCTTTAGGAGATAATCCTTCAGAACGAATAACATCTACATAAGATGCAACTGGCGTCTGATCGCTAACTACTTGAATATATGATCCTTCTGAATGCGAGATTGCGGCAGAAACATCAAAAGATACTTTACTTTTAGCTTGCACTGCAAAAGCACTTCCTGTTGAAAGATTAACAGGTTGGCTTCCATGCTCATAAGACCATGCACTAACGTTAATAACTGTAGCTTTTGAAGAAGTATTAACAACTACAAGTTTAATAGACACTCCAGTTTTAGATTCAGGAATAAGGAATGAGCTTCTCATTGAAGGATTACTGCAAGTAGAAGCTGCAATACCTCTCATATCTCCTTGAGTTGCCCAAGACGCGTACGCTGAAGCAATTCCCGTTCCAGAAGAAGCTTCAGAAAGATTCCCCTTTAAAATCTGAGCTTCATTATCTACAGTAGATTCAGCAAAAAGAGCGGAAGAATAATCGTCAGCATCAGCAGTTTTTAAATCAGTATACTGATCATCTTTAGAATTAATACCATTTACTTGAGCACTATAAACATCACCGAAAGCACCATACCTAGCTACAGCTTTAATATTTCCTTCAGTTTCGTGAAACTGACTATCACCGTATTTTGTAAGATCAGGAAGTGAAATTCTAGAAGGGCAAACAGTTTGCAAACTTGTGGCACTAACCTGATGCTCAATACTTGAACCTGATGAAGATGCAGAATCGACTAAAGATTTCATAGGACTCACAACAGACAACACTACTGAAGGCACAACAAAAAGAAGAGCACTCATCATAGAAAGCAACAAAACTGATACACTGTGTTTACGTTGCTTAGAAACAGTAGCGTCTTTCGCTTCAGCATGCTTATTACGTGATTCACGAGAGTCCTTAAACCAACTCATTAACAACCCTCCTCATACTCATCGTCAGAACGCTTAAGCATAGTATTAGATCCAAAACGAGGCACTGCAACAATGCAGTACAAAAGTATTACAAGCGCTGAAATAACAGCCCAAGGAGTTCTCCAAACAAGTAGTCTGGCTTTAAAGAACGGAGAAGTCTTAGACAATGAACTCTTAGAAGGCATTCCATCAAAACGGCAATATGCTCCGTTTGAAGAATTCACTACAAGCTGCGTACTTTCTGAAGCGTTAATATTAGCAATAAGACGATTAGTATCGTTACGTAAATTATTACTCATGCTGCTTGAATTAACTACATAAATACCGCCAATTCCCAGCTGTTTTAGAGAATCGATAGCACCATTATCTGCATGAGACATAAGTTTTGCAGCCGATCGAGATAAAGTTTTAAAACTAGATGACTCACCGTATATTGCAGTTCTTACTCTTAATGCAGGCGAAACATCAACAGAATCTCCACGCACAGTACGCATAACCGACATAGATACCTTAGAATCACCATGAACTTGCAAAGCTAATATTCTATTTTCACTACTCTTATCCAAGTAATCGGTAACTACCATAGGGAGTCCAGAATTAGTCGCGTTTACAGAAGCAACAGGCCCACTGAGCACAGCAAATAAGCCTAAAAGCACAGCCATAATTAACATTCCAAACGCAAGTATGCAACGAGCAACATAAATAATCTTATGAAGAAGCAAGGCTGCAGAACGTCTCATAGCAGCACGCCTACTGGCACGAGTTTTATATCCGCCTTCTGGAACAGAATTATTAGTGCGTTTCTTTTTTAACGGTTCAAAACGTCGAACTGCTTGACCTGCAACCATACACATGCATGAAAGAACACCTAAGGCCGTTAACGCAACACCGGGCAGTACACTTGCTGCAACACTACCATTAACATCAACTGCAACAGTAATACGGGATGCTACAAGCGAAAGAATAATTCCGCTAAGCATAACAGCCCACATCATTCTTGATACTCGCAAAGCAAACGGCAAAAGTAGAGAAACTACAGCCATAACAACAGCTAAGGTAGCAAAAATAATCATAATAATTCCGCGCAAACTAAGCAAAGGCATAGACTGCGAAATACCATGATTACTATTCATATTAAAAGCTCTTAACAATACCTGAGCATATCCAAGCGAATCAGGAGTACCATTAACACTTTGTAACGGCAACGCAGCACTAGCAAACATTTGTCGCCATAACCCAGTGGAAAAATACCTTAAAACGCTGCCCAAAGTTGGAAGCAAAATCAGTACGGCCGGCACAGGCATCAGAGCAAGCATGAATCTGTGAGAGCGAACCATAATAAGAGCCACAATAAAGATACAAATCAACGGGAGGAGAAGCTGAGGCTCGCACGCAACAGGAATCATAAAGCATAATGCGGCACACGCAGCACACTGCACAGACGGAACAGGCAAAACAGGATCTTCAGTAACATACATTCCTACAGCATGGAACGCGAACGCAAACGCAGCAGGTAAGAAAACCATCGTCATTAACATAGGCAAATCGCCGCGTGCAAATAATCCAAAAGCCATAGCAAGCATAGTCCAGCAAATCGCAGAGCACACTCGAACTAAATCAGAACGTGTGAATACGCCTGCGAGCGCCCAAAAACTCAAACACATAGCAGGAGCAGCCATAAAATACATTAGGCTTATTGCTAAAAGTGGATTAAAACCAACAGGTATAGACGCTAAAGTCCACACACTTAACCAAGATGACGGAGGCAAAGCCGGTCCGAAAGAGTCGTCTGGAATCCAGGAGCCAACAGCCGCATTAAGCAACTTAGAAAAATCAGCCCCAGTAGGAAGCCACTGGTCGGAATATAATGACGCTCCTGCAATAACTTCTCGCCAAGGAGCACCATAAAGCCACAAAGTTACTGCAAGAAGTATAAGAGAAGAAACTGTAACAGCACTCCACCTTCTTAAAACTCTCATATGAAGGTGTCGTCTTGCAAGCGGACTAAGTAGAACACATTTTAGCTGCGATTGGTAAGATAAAACTCTATCTCGCCAACGAGCAATTTGATGACGATCTGCAATAAGAGCAGATAAGCGTTTAGTTGAAACTCTTGTGGATCTAGCCACTCTTCTACGAGCAAATATAGCTTGAGGAAGATGCATAACAATAATCCAAGGAAGAATTAGATGTGCCCATGCGGAATAAGGACGTTTAATAAATAAATCTTTTAATGCAAGTACTAAAGCAGAAGGAAGACTTAAAATCCATAATAATGGCCAGAATACAATCCGCATGTCAGTATATTTATATCTTTGCTTTGCGATAAGAACAGACATAACTCCGTGATTTATACCAGATTTTTCTGCAGAACGAGCTTCGCCACTTCTAGTACGTAGTCCTTCAAAACGAGCACGCCTATGAGCTATTTTTGCGCGAGGAACCACAACTACCCTACCGCCGCTTACACACACTCTTCTGCAAAAATCTTTAGATTCTCCAAAAGTTGTCATCCAAGGCTGAGTACCGCGCATAGTTTGCCATGCGCTTAATGTGACTAAAGCGCCAGAAAGGGAAACAGAATACACATCTCCACGTCCATCGTACTGCTCTTGATCTTGTTCACCATCAACTGTTAAAGTGTGAACTCCATGATTCCAAGCGTACATTCCGACATTGTGTAAAATCTTTCCTTGCCAATCTACCTGTTTAGCACCTAGAACAGAAGCGGTAGGAGTATTACGCCAAGTATCTCGCAATTCTTCTAAGCAACGGCTATCGGCAGGACGAGAATCATCATGAAGCAACCAAAGGGCTTTAACGCCGCGTAACGGAAGAAGCTGACGTAAGGCTTTTTCTATTGCATCACCGAAAGATCTAGCAAAAGAGACTGGAACTATAATAATACGAATGCTGCGAGAATCTTTAGGAGTATTACTTTTAATATTACTTACTCCATCGCGCATAAATTTACTATTAGAACTTTCGGCAATATTTTCAGAAGATATAAAATCAGTAATTAAAGTTGTATCAAGAGTGATATCTATTGATGTTTGAACGATTTCTTCAACTCGATGAGCACAATCAACAACCACCAAAGTCTTGGGTAAAACTGACTGGTGAAGAACAGCGCGTAAAGTGTCACCATAGAAGCGCGTGTCTCTTTCCACACACATCATAGCCATGATCGAAGCATCTACTTCTCGAGGATGAGCCTCTTTTTCGGCGGAAAGCAGTTGCAACACTTGATTTTCAAGTGTATTTGCATCAGCGATTATTGAACTCATATTCACCAGTGTACGCAGGGGGTATGTATCCTATCAATTCTACAACACTTATTTATTATCAAATGTAGAATTTATCTAAAAATTTTTATTATTATTTTGAATTTTTCTTATCAAATTTCTTATTAAAAATAAGACACGCCATAAGTAAAAAATATGTGGAAAAATGCGCTAAATTTCACCACAATGCACTATAGTGGTGTGACATATGTGTTCAGTTGAGTATGCACTACTTTAAGAACACAAAATCACGTATAACACTTGAATATTCAGAGAATATTGTAGTACTCGAAAGAAGGTACCATGGTAACTTCACGGTATCCTGAGGGAATGCACTACCCAACAGATGATGATTGGGATTCAGAAGCACCGCATCATAGCCTCAGCTATCGCTTGACGAACCACGCACGAACTGTAATATGCATGTTCATTATTGCTGTATTAACTTTCTTTTCGAGTATTTTTGCTGCAGTATGGTTTGATTTTTCTTCAACTATAAAAGCTCGCGTAGTAAACGTTATTTCTAACGATAAGCAAGCTCATGAAGCACTTGATGCAAACTACGGAAAAACAGTGACGTTCTTAGTTTTAGGTCAAGATACTCGCGAAGGAGCAAACCGTAGCTTTGGTGGCGGCGGAGATGCAACTGACCATCAGTCAGACACTACAATGATTGTGCAGATAAGCGCAGATCGCTCATACATGAATATTGTGTCGATTCCACGAGATTCCATGGTTAATGCTCCATCTTGCGAAACAACACGTGGCACTATTCCTGCTAGACGACACGTTATGTTTAATTCTATTTTTGCCTTGGGTTGGGCAAAAGGTGGAGATTTATCTTCTGCAGCATCCTGCTCTCTTAAAGCTGTGAATGCTTTAACAGGATTGCATATAAGTAACTTTATTATTGCTGATTTTAGCGGTTTGAGTAATATGATCGATTCCGTCGGCGGCGTTGACATGTGCATTCCGGCAGATACTCGCGACCGCTACACGGGAGCTAATTTCAAGCAGGGCTTACAGCATTTGGATGGTAGGCAAGCAACCCAATACGCACGTATGCGTCATGACACTATGAGTGACGGATCTGACATAATGCGTACAACGCGACAACAGTATTTAGTAAAACAGCTTGTAAGACAAGCTTCTTCTAAAAATTTGTTCACGCAATCTAGCGAACTGTATCAGCTAGCAAAATCTTCATTAAACGCATTAAATATGAGCGAAGGATTAGCTAACCCTTCAACTCTTGTATCCCTTGCGCTTAGTATGCGAAAGCTTGATGCATCACATATTTATGCTAGAACAGTGCCGATTATTACTGATCCTTTAGATAAGAATCGCGTTGTTTGGTCAAAAGATGCTGAAAGCGTTTGGAATCTTATGCGTGAAGATAAGCCTGTTACAATGGCTACAGATTCGCATAAGCAGAGCAAAGACAGCAGCAGTAAGAATTCTAACAGTGCAGACAATTCGGAAGATAACGACTCTAACGAAAGCGAAAACGATCGTCTGAACAGAGTTTCCAGCAAGTCTTCTTCAAACAGCAGCAATCTGGGGCCTGTAGATCCTGAAACTGGTTTAGCTAAGAATTCCAGAGGACAGCTTATTGATCCTAATACTGGTGGCGTTGTAAATCCTAAGAACGGTACAATTATTGATCCTGTTAGCGGTCAATATGTTGGCTATGCTGACAAGTACGTAAATAACACGATTTGCGCACCTCACAAAACTGCTAAATAAGTACGTAAACGGTACGTAATTAGCTAGCGATTGCCTTTTGTGTAGGAGGGAATATGCTTCAGGATTATGAGAATAACCCAGAATATGGTAGTAATCATCAAAATTTCTCTTACACTCCAGGCGATCCAGGAACTCAAGGAACTCAAGGAACTCAAGGCGCACCAGGCATTCCGGGCGAGAACTCTCAAGCTGAATTAAATGAGTATGAAAATTATACAGAATATGCGCAAAACGGTTCGTTTGCGAATCAAAATTTTGATTCGCAAACGAATGATACGTATACTCCACCTAGTTTTTCGCCTAGAACGGCTAGAAGTCGCACAGCAGGCTCTTCTAATGCTGCTAAATTAAACGCTTCTTCCAATGCTGCTAAAAATATTGCATCTCCAGTTACATTAGCTCAGGCCTATGCTCAGGTTTCCGCTAAATCGCAACCGCAATATCAATCACAATCACAAAACTACGCACAAAACTATGCGCAGCAGCAGTATAATCAGCCTGCATTTCAAGAAAATCAGCCGAGAATACTTGAGGGAACTGTACACAATACGCCTCACCCACTAAATTCTGGCAATATACTTCCACGTTCGCCTCGCACTACTAGAAAACGCAAGATATTAAGAGCCTTAAGTATTATTTTCGTACTTTTACTTGTGATTCTTACAGGTTGCGGTTTTTACGCATGGCATTGGGTTGATTCAAGAATGCAGCGCGATAAGTGGCTTACTGATATGCCAGACACTCAAGGAACTACGTGGCTGATATTAGGATCAGATCAACGCGAAGGTGAGGAAGCAAAATATATTACAGGATTCCGTACAGATACTATTTTAGTTCTAACGAAACCTTCCAGCGGACACAGTTCTCTTATCTCTATTCCTAGAGATTCGCTCGTAACTATAAACAATAAGCGAATGAAAATAAATGCTGTTGCTCAGCTTTTAGGAAAATCAGCTTTAACTTCTGCAGTTGAAACAATTACAGGACACCATATTAACCATGTGGCAGAAGTACGCTTCAACGGATTAACTAAAGTAGTGGACGCTTTAGGCGGAATTGATTTGTGCTACAACCGCACAGTAAATGATGTTAGAAGTGGCATGAATTGGGTTGCTGGATGCCATCATTCGGATGGAAACGCAGCTCTAGCTTTCTCTAGAATGAGATATTCAGACCCGCAATCAGACTTTGGTCGCGCAGCACGTCAACGTATGGTAATTTCTGCAATAATAAAGAAGGCTCTTTCTAAAGAAACTCTTACTAATTTTGGGAAAGTAAAAAGCGTTGCAGAAGCTGGATTATCTTCAATAGTATTTGACGAAAAATCAAATCCTGCTACCCTATGGCAAATGAGTCAAGCTTTTAAAGACGCAACAGGATCAAATGGTATAACCGGAACTGTTTATTGGACTAATCCTGATTACAGAGTTCCTGGAGTTGGATCTTCAGTACTATTAGATGATGCGAAGAATCTTGATCTTTTCAACCAATTAGCTTCTGGCGAGCATGCTCCAGGCGTTGTAGGAACACTGGCAGAATTGCAAAATAAATAATTGAGTTTTGCATTTTAAAACTTTGCTCACGTTCAAGGCTGTATCCACAATGCAAAATTTTTCTTGTGTAATACTTTTATTGCACGCATCATAGCTTTATGAAATACAACGCGAATAAAAATAATAAATTAGAACGTGCAGTGTTTATTATGCAAATAACATCAAGTGTTATGCCAATACTAGCAAATATTGCTATTGCTGTAATGGCATGGATGCAACACAGTTGGATGATGTTAGCTATGGTAATACCAAGCATAATGATGTATGCAGCAAGTCTTATGCCACAAATATTGCAGTACTATTCTCAAAAACGCTCAGAAAGTGCAAATGCAGCAGAAAATTATAAAGTCGAATCAAATGCTAATGAAAAAATGTACGGCGATAATACTATTAGCAGAATAAACGATTATTCACAAAATATTACTGAACGCATACCTGATTTCGTAGCTCCAGTAAGCTTAGAAACTATACTTTTCCGCAAATTATCAACGCTACAGCTACGTATTCCGCCGTGGAAAGAAGTAGCCAGCTCATGGTTAGAAAATAAAAATCCATATAAAAGTTTAGATACTGAAATTGGCATAGGAAACAACGGTTACGTTCATTTAGATTTAGTAAATAACGGGCCACACGCTCTAGTAGCAGGAACAACAGGCTCAGGAAAATCAGTACTTCTTACCACCTGGTGTTTGTCTTTAGCTTTCCGATATTCTCCAAATCAACTTCGTTTCGTATTTATGGATTTTAAAGGAGGAGCTACTTTTGATCTTCTATCAAATTTACCGCATTGCATGGGAAACGTTGGCGACCTGAATTTAGAACATGCAGCAAGAGCACTTAGAGGTCTTGAAATGGAATTAGATAGAAGAGAACGTTTAGTTGCTAAGCAAGGCTGTAGTGATATGAGTAAAGTTACTCCCGTTCAACCAGTTCTTGTAATAATGATTGATGAATTTCATGCTCTTAGAGATAAGCTGCCAGATTATTTAAATCGACTTATTCGTATAGCTTCAGTAGGACGATCTTTAGGAATGCACTTAGTTGCCTGTACGCAAAATCCTATGGCACAAGTAAACGCTGATATGAAAGCAAATATAAATATGAATATTTGTCTTCGCGTACGAGATTCAGCACAATCTCATGAACTTCTAGGTTCTTCATGCGCTGCGCATATTAGTCCACAACTTCCTGGAGGAGCTTACTACAATACTGGAGATGGAATTAAAGCGCTTCGCTGTGCGCAAAGCAACAATCCTGCACTATTACTTCAAGCAATACGATTATCTGGAAGATTCTACCATAATGAATATTGCGAAGAGTTATTTAGTGCTCCACTCCCCTCTGCTATAAAGCAAAGCGATATTATGCATTGTATTGAGAGAAATAATAAGAATACTGAAAGTATGATAAATAATCCTATTATAGGAATACAAGATGATGGGATTCATTTAATACCAGCGTTTTTGAACACACATATTGGAAATATTGCTGTTATTGGAGGGCATGGTAGAGGAAAAACGAACCTACTTAGAATAATAGCGAAAAATTTACAAACGCAACTATATTGCGCAACTGACACCTCAACACTGCCAGATAATTATGATGAAAATAAAATCATAATTGTAGACGATGCTGATATGAGTTTAAACCCATTAAACTCAGATTTTCACGCTCAAAACCTTCAATCAAGAATAAGCTCTTCAAAAATACCAGTCATATTGGGAATTCATTCTGCAAGATTCTTAAGAATACCAGATCAAGCTCCTGTACGAATAGTATTTCCTACTGGAGATACGGGAACTGATGCTCTTCTTGGCATACCATCATCATTAAGTCAGTCTCTTACTACTGAAGATTATCAACTGCCAGGAAGATGTGTAATCATAACTCCAGGAAGTGCAAGAAAAGCGCAAATTTTAATTAATTAAGAAAAAAATTGATTAAATTTAAAACAAATATGTGAAAGGCCTTGAAAAAAATAAATATTCATGCTTTCCTTACATACGGGGGAAATAAAATTGATATTTTCTCTTAAGCTTTCTAAAACTTGTAAGGAAAGAGGCTATTCGCTCATGAGCAGTGCGTTTGACTGGAGAACAAAAGCAGCATGCAGAGATAAAGATCCCGAACTGTTTTTCCCAGTTGGAAATACTGGAGCTTCTTCCCAGCAAATAGAAGAAGCAAAATCTGTTTGTAGATCATGCAATGTAGCTGACGCTTGCCTTAAGTGTGCTCTTGAAACAAGTCAAGACTTTGGTGTTTGGGGCGGTATGAGCGAAGAGGAACGCAGATCGCTTAAACGTCGTGCTTTGAGAGCTCGCCGTAGTCAATTAGATTAGTTTATAGACTAGTTTATAGTTTGGTTTTTACTTCAGAAACTTACAAATCTAATAAACCGATACTCTACTAAATTAATAAAACTTTAGGTGGATAAAATAAATTGTTGGCTACTGCAGAACAATAGCCAACAATTAAAATATTCTCGTATAGTTGTTTCTACTACTCTATTCCAGGCACACGCAGCTTAATATCAAGAACAACTCTAGTACCACCGTCTCGGCGAGGTTCCCAACGGACAGTACCGCCAAAATCGTTAGTAACAAATGTATTAATAAGTTGCGTTCCTAAACCAGATCCAGATGAACGAGCCATGCCGTGAGATGATTCACTTTCTATACCAGTGCCATCATCTTCAACAATAATATTAAGATTATCTCCGCCACGACCTACAGAAATAGTAATATGACCTTCAGTCCTTCCCTCAAAACCATGCTCTACGGAATTAGTAACTAATTCCGTAAGAACAAGGGAAAGCGGAGTAGCGTCTTGAGCCGCAAGCATACCAAATTTGCCTATAAAATTGATATCAATATTTTGATCTTGAGACGCTAGCTCAATAGACATTTTCAGTAAGTTAGAAATAACCTTATCAAAATCAACGATCTCGTCAGCAGTCTGGCTTAAACCTTCATGAACCATAGCAATCGTTTGAACACGACGCTGAGCTTCTTCAAGTTCCTTTCTAACTTCCGCAGACTTAGTTTTCCTAGCCTGTAATCTCAACAAAGCTGAAACTGCTTGAAGATTATTCTTAACTCTGTGATGTATTTCAGAAATAGTAGCATTCTTAGTTTGCAATTCCTGCTCTCTACGAAGCACTTCAGTAACGTCTCTGCATAAAACCACAGAACCAATACGATTATTAGGACCATAAAGAGGAAGAGAGCGCATAGAAATAATAGAATGGTTCGCTTCTAATTCACAATCAACATCTGCCTTACCTGTTAACACAAGAGGCAAACTTTCTGGAACCATATCGTTTGTATGCAATAATCTTGTAGCAAATTCGCTTAAATACTCGCCTTGCATGGTATCTAAACCACCCAAACGACGGAAACAGCTTATAGCATTTGGAGAAGCATATCTCACTATTCCACTTTCTTCCAAAACTATAAAACCATCAGCAACACGAGCATTATGACGCTGGTTAAGAACTGAATCTTTATAAGGGAACTGACCCCTAGAAATCATATCGAATAAAATTTTACCAGCGTTTATACTTTCCATTTCATATCGTCCATTTGATTCTCGAGTAGCTAAGTTAGTTTCTCGAAGAACCAAACCCAAAGTCTTACCGTTATGGTGCACAGGAGCATAAACGTTACAAACTGTTGCTCTTCCTATAGATCGTAAAATCGAGGAATGGAAAATTGTTTCTGATCTCATTGCTTCTGACAATTCTTCCGTTAAAGAATTATCCATTTTTTTGCCAAGCAAATCATCAGTACGAATAGTAATTGCTGTTGATGGACGGCACTGTTCAGCAACAACATAATCACCATCACCATTTTGAATAATCAACAGAAGATCAGCAAAACTTAAGTCAGCAATTACCTGCCAATCTGCTACCAAATGGTGTAAACACTCGCGGTCAGACTCATCAAAATCCGGTCGAGTAGCAAGAATATGAGAGAAATCAGCCATAGTGACAATAATATATCTAGCTCATAAACAATAAGCCAATTTGGTATGTTGCAGTAATATTCATAAAAAAGCTGCCCCCGAGCTTACGCCGGAAGCAGCTTATAAAATTAATAGAAAATTTAGTTATTTAAATTTAGTTTTTAATTAGAAACCAAACTTTGCAGCAGTTTCACGCAAAGTGTCAGCAGAACGCTTCAAAGCTGCCAACTCGCGGTCGGAAACTGGAGTGTTCAAGCAAGAATTTACACCATTGCGGTTCAACAAAGTTGGAACAGACATGCACACATCGGAAATACCATGGAAATCCTTCAACAAGGAAGAAACTGGCAAGATACGATTAGTGTCGTTAAGAACAGCCTCAACAATGTCAACACCAGACATTGCGATAGCATAATTTGTTGCACCCTTACCGCTAATAATCTTGTAAGCTGCGTTAACAACTTCCTGATGAATCTCCTCACGCTTAGCAGCATCAAGAGGCTCATGACCTGGAAGAGCATTCCAATCGCACATTGGAACGCCACCGATGGTTGCAGAAGCCCACAGAGGAACTTCGGAATCACCGTGTTCGCCAGCAATGTATGCGTGAACGTTCTTAACATTAACACCGGTGTGCTGAGCAATTAAGAAACGAAGACGAGCGGAATCAAGGTTGGTACCAGAACCAAAGATTTGGTTAGAAGGAAGACCAGAAAGCTTCATTGACACATGGGTAACCACATCCACAGGATTGGTGATCAGCATGTAAATAGCATTTGGAGCAACCTTTACCACGTTTGGAATGATTGACTTCATAATATTGATAGTGGCACCAGCAAGATCGAGGCGGCTCTGGCCTGGCTTCTGACGAGCGCCGGCAGTTATAACTACCATATCAGCGTCACGGCAGATTTCAACATCATCAGAACCATCGATAGACACTGCAGGATAGAAGCTTGAACCATGCTGCATATCAAGAACTTCAGCTTCTACACGCTCTTTAGCAATATCCTCAAGAACAATTTCACGGGCAACACCACGCTGAGCAGCAGCGAAAGCGAGCGTCGAACCAACTGCACCAGCACCGATAATCGCCAGCTTTGTTGGCTTAACCTGCGAATTTACCATGAGAACTAACCTCTTTTCAACAACCGATTTCACTTTCAGGCATGACAAAATATGCCATAGCAAACATGAAAGCTGCTCTCACATTAAGAGCCATTGGTACAAACACTTTCACTCTAATAGCACCATTGGAACTTATAACAATAAACAGTTAAATTAACATAACATAGCAAAAAAGTAACTATAAATACCACATTTAGTACCTAATAGCACTATTAATTACTATACTTTACAATTCGATAATCAAAATCAAAAGTTATAAAATGTGAAAAAGCAACTAAGAAATAGCAACTTGCATTATTCTTGCAGCCAGCGAATCACTTACAAAAGCTACTAACGCAACGCCATCATCTCTATAGTCAACACTTTCGACAACACCATTTTCTCTAACAGAAGAAAGCAAAGAACCAGCAGTATAAGGAAGTACCGCTTCTACTCTAACTCTAGGAGAAGGAAGTAAGGACTCAATATTATTTAATAGTGAATCAATATTCTCTCCAGTAGCAGCAGAAACAACATATGCGTTTGGATACAGCGAAGATAGCCTATCGCGCATTGGCTGAGAAATACAATCAGATTTATTAAATGCTATAATCTGAGGAATATCCTCAACTCCATCAATATGCGAAAGAACATCATTTACAGCATCAATTTGAGAAGAAGGATCAGGATGCGAGCCGTCAACAACATGCAAAATTACATCCGCCTGACCAACTTCTTCCAAAGTAGATTTGAACGCTTCTACCAATTGCGTAGGCAGTCTACGTACAAAACCTACAGTATCTACTAAAGTGTAATTTCTACCATCTCGCGTTTGAGAACGACGAACTGCAGTATCAAGAGTGGCAAATAATGCATTTTCTACTAATTCTTCCGAACCAGTAAGCCTGTTAATAATAGAGGATTTACCAGCATTCGTATATCCTACTACAGCAACAGTTGGTATTGCCTGGCGTCTACGTGAACCACGCTTAATGTCTCGAGCAGGAGCCATATGTGCAATATCATTTCTCAATTTCGAAATACGATTGCGAATAGCACGACGATCCATCTCGATTTTAGTTTCGCCAGGGCCTCTAGAACCAATGCCAGCATCTCCTGCAGCTCTACCACCTGCCTGACGAGAAAGAGCCATACCCCAGCCTCTTAAACGAGGAAGCATGTACTGCAATTGCGCTAACTCAACTTGAGCTTTACCCTCACGACTGGTTGCATGCTGAGCAAAAATATCCAAAATAACAGCGGTGCGATCAACAACCTTAACTTTAGTCGCATCTTCCAAAGCTCTACGCTGGCTAGGAGGTAGATCATCGTCAACAATAATCGTATCGGCATCATGCTGAGCAACTACTGCTGCAAGTTCGCGCGCTTTACCTGAACCAACATAAGTTGCAGCATCTGGCCTATATCTTTGCTGCAACATGCCATCACACACAACAGCACCCGCAGTCTGCGCCAACGCCGCAAGCTCTCGCAAAGATTCTTCTGCTTGAGAAAGCGTTCCTCGCGCGCTTGACCACACGCCAACTAATACAACTTTTTCAAGACGAACTTTACGATATTCAACTTCAGTAACGTCTTGCAGCTCTCCTAAACCCGTAACTCTTTTAAGAGCATTACGCGATTCACGCTCCTGCCACGCTTCATCATGCTTCTCACTGTTTGAAGTAGTGTCTAGAAGCACATCAGAATGACCAGAAAGCACATCATTATGCTCACTATTCACATTGCTACTACTGATATCTACGTTATTTACCAAAGATGCACCCTTCGTTGTTCTACTTAATCGCATTTTACAACGTTTGTTTTATTATTGTGATTTTAGAAGACATATTAAATGCTAAGCAATGAATAAGTACAATGATTAAAAACCAGGATCAGAAACAGAATAAGCTTAAAAAACAGCCTCAGAATCAACCTAAAACTAAATCAGTAAAGAAAAGCGGCGAACAGTACTTCTCTGCAACTCCTGCATCAAATGACGAAAGACGCAGTTTGAAAGTAACTTTGCGAGGACATGACGCAAATATGCAGGTTTCTAACGGAGTTTTTAGCGCTTCAAGACTCGATTTAGGAACCTCAGTATTACTAAAGCATGCTCCTAAACTTCCAGAGACAGGCAGATTTCTCGATATTGGATGCGGCTGGGGACCTATTACGGTAGCACTAGGTTTAGAATCACCAAACGCGGAAATAGTTTCTATTGATGTAAACGAACGCGCGCTAGAATTAACGCAAATTAACGCAAAATCTGCTGGCTTAAAGCATATTCGTACAGCTCTTGTAAAAGACGCATTAGAAGAAAGCAACGAAGAAGAATTTAAAGATTTTGACATAATATGGTCAAATCCACCTATTCGAGTGGGTAAAGAAATATTGCATGAAATATTACTTACCTGGATTCCAAGATTACGAGTTGGAGGAGCAGCATACTTGGTTGTGCAAAAAAATCTTGGATCAGATTCGCTTATAACCTGGCTTTCAGAACAGCTTGGAAATACTTATAGTGTAGAAAAATACGCAAGTTCCAAAGGATACCGAATTATAGAAGTACTAAAAAAGTAAGTACTAAAAGTAGTACTAAAAAGAAGTATTAAAAAGTATTAAGAAGCGAAAATCTACGAAAAGAAATAAATACACTATGAAATTCGACTACCCTGTTGAGCTTCCTATTTGCGCAGCACACGACGAAATAATAGAAGCAATTAAGTCTTCACAAGTCGTGATTATTTCCGGACAAACCGGCTCCGGTAAAACTACGCAAATCCCAAAAATGGCGCTTGAACTTGGAAGAGGCGGAAGAGGTAAACAAATAGTACACACTCAGCCTCGCCGTTTAGCTGCGCGCACTGTTGCTGAGCGAATCGCAAGCGAAATGGAAGTAAAATTGGGCGAAGAAATCGGCTACCAAGTGCGTTTTACCGACGAAAGTTCACCTAAAACAAAGCTTCGAATTGTTACTGATGGTATTTTACTTGCGCAAATTCAGCGAGATCCTCTTCTTACTAAATACGACACGATTATTATTGACGAAGCCCACGAACGCAGTCTTAACATTGACTTTTTGCTAGGATATTTAACAACTTTACTTCCGCAAAGACGCGATTTGAAACTAATTATTACTTCAGCAACAATAGATTCTGCAAAATTCCGTGAACATTTTGAGCAAGCTTTACACATAAAAATTCCTGTTATTGAAGTTTCTGGACGCACTTACCCTGTGCGAGTGCTTTATGAGCCGCTTGGATCTGCGCCTTCACTTATGCGACATGTCCCCGGCTTTGCAGACATAACAATGGATGAGGAAACTGTTGCAGAAAGCCAATCTAGCGAAAGCAATCGAGATGATATTGCAGATGAAGATATGACATCTGCAGTAACACGCGCATGCGCTCAATTAGTTATTCATTCGAGCCACGATCAAGGCGCTCGCGATATTATGGTTTTTGCTTCCGGCGAGCGCGATATTCGCGAATTTGAATCAGGATTACGCTCGTATTTTGGCACTCGAGCAAGTGATATGAAGCGAGCGGATGCTATTGAAATAGTGCCACTTTTTGCGCGTCTTTCTGCAAAAGATCAGCATCGCGTATTTGAACATCACTCTCATCAACGCATCGTTATTGCTACGAACGTTGCTGAAACTTCGCTTACTGTTCCTGGGATTCGATACGTTGTCGACCCTGGTTTTGCAAGAATTAGCCGATATTCTAAGTCTGCAAAAGTGCAAAGGCTTCCTATAGAGCCAATTTCTCAAGCGAGCGCAGATCAGCGCTCTGGAAGATGCGGACGAATCGCAGACGGAATTGCTATTAGACTTTACTCGCGAGAAGATTACGAAACTCGCCCTCGTTTTACCGATCCTGAGATTCTGCGTACTTCGCTTGGATCAGTAGTATTACACATGCTTTCAGTAGGTGTTGCTAAAACTGGCGAAGATATTACGAATTTCGGTTTTATTGACCCTCCTGATATGAAAGCAGTAAGCGACGGCTTTAATGAACTTAACGAGCTTGGCGCAATAAGCAGAAAATCAGGTTTCATCACTTTAACTCATATTGGCCGCGAGCTTTCAAAATTGCCGATTGATATTCGTTTAGGACGCATGATTATTGAAGCAGCGCGTAAAACCACTCCGAATACTCTTGCTGCAGTGCTTGTAATTGTTGCGTTTTTGAGTTTGCAAGATCCGCGCGAGCGTATGGAAGAACAGCGTGAAGAAGCGGATAGACTTCATAATCGTTATGCGGATGAAACAAGCGATTTCTTAACTGCTTTAAATATTTGGGATTATATTTTCCAAGCAGACGGAAACATGAGCAATAATGCTCTTCGCAAACTTTGTAAAGCGGAATTCTTCCACTTTTTGCGTTTAAAACAGTGGAAAGATTTAGTTAATCAACTTCAAGACTTGTGTAAAGAATTGCATTATAAAGTTGGCGAGCCTATTCCATCTAAAAGGCCATCTTTGGAAATTCGTCAGCTTCCTAATAATCAGCAGGCTGCTCACAGCTTGTGCTGCTCTTGGGATTCGCAAGGCATACACTCGTCGATGCTTGCAGGCTTACTTTCTATGTTGGGAATGCAAGTAGTGCGCGAACCAAAAGCTTCAGATTTTGCTAATTTGCATGGATCAGCAAAAATTCGAGCTATGAAACGCGCTCAAAAAATGGCTAAAAACGATTATCAAGGCGCGCGCGGAGGAAGATTCGCAATATTCCCAGCTTCAGCCGTTTCTAAAACAACTCCTTCATGGGTTATGTGTACACAATTAGTTGAAACATCTAGACTTTGGGCAAGATATTGTGCGCAAATCGATCCTGCTTGGGCTGAGCCTCTTGCTAAAAATCTAACTAGAATCACGTATTCTGACGCTCATTGGAGCGCTTCTAAAGGTGCTGCTGTAGCAAAATCTAAAGTATTACTATACGGATTGCCTATTGTTCAAGATCGCACAGTTCAATGGGCTAGAGTTAATCCTTACGAAGCTCGAATGATTATGATTCGTCAAGGCTTAGTTGAAGCAGACGTACAACAACGTTTTGCACACGATGAGTTTATTTTAAATAATCGCAATGTGCTTGAAGACGCAGATAATCAAGCAAATCGCACTCGTCAAATAAGCGAAACTGTAAACGACGAAGATTTATTTACTTTTTACGACACTCGTCTTCCTCAAGAAGCAACTACTATCGCAGCTCTTGCAAAATGGTGGAAAGATAACCGCGAAGAAGATCCGCACAAGTTAGATTTTAATCCAGATGAAGTTGAACGTTTACAAACTACGCAAAGCACTGATTTAGCTGATTATCCTGATCATTGGAACACGATTGGCACAGACGGTCAGCCTATAAGACTTCGTTTAAGTTATATTTATGATCCAGCTAATCCTTTGGATGGCGTAACAGTGCACGTGCCTCTTCACACGCTTTCGCGTTTAACTCCTGAAGAGTTTAGTTGGAATGTTCCAGGCTTGCTTGACGAGCTTATTATTAGCATGATCAAATCTTTGCCTAAAGCTTTACGAGTACAGTTCGTTCCAGCTCCTGATACTGCTAAAAAAATTCGCGAGTGGATTGACGAACATTACGATGAACTTCCTGGAATTGAAGAAACAGGAACAAACATAAATAAAAATAGGTTGATCTGGCCAGATTTTAGAGAAGTTTTCACTAAAGCTGCAATTAGCGTAGTTGGAGCGCAAATACATCCTGAAGTGTTTAATGATGAACAAATGAATCGCCTATCACCTTACGTTCGTATAACTTTTAGCGTTGAGGAACGAAAAACTAACGAAAATCGCAATAAACCTACAGGACGTAACAAGTATTCTAATCGCATAAAACCTACTATTCTTGGAACCGACAAATCATTAATTGCATTACAGCAACGATTTGCGAAAGAAGCTCAAAAATCAGCTTTAGAAGCAATAAATCGAAAAGCAAATATGGCTGCACAATACGGGAATGTTATTGAACGAGCTGATTTATTACACAAGTCTGGTGCTACAAATCTTTCTCGATCGCAAATGGTGTGGGATAGTGCGTTAAACATGCTGCGTCTAGACGATAAACGCATTACTTCTCGCTGGCTTGGATCTGAAGCTCTACTACTCGCAGCTGCACCTTACTCAACTTCTAAGGCTTTAGCGGAAGACTTGCAAATGGCTGCAGTAAAAAGATTGTTGCCTAATACCGAAAAAATTACAGACGATATTTTGCTTAAAGAAGCAGTTTCAAACGTGTCTGAAGTGTATGAAGATACTGTTTATGCTGTTGCGCACGATGTTATAGCAATATTAAAGCGTCAAGCAGAATCGAGTAAAGCTGTTTCAGGAAAAGCTGATTTGCCTTTGCTTTCCGTATTGCAATCAATACGCGAACACACTGCAAGTCTTGTGTACGAAGGATTTATTGCTAAAACTCCATCCGATTCACTACCTAGTATTGAACGCTACTTGCATGCAGACGTGATTCGTCTTGCTAAAGCTAAAGCAGATAAAAATCGTGATGTGCGTTGGGCTTGGCAAGCAGATGAAGCACATAAGCTTGTAGTAAAAGCTCAAGAAGACGCTCAGAAAATTCCAGCAGGACCATCACATGACGAGTCGCAAATAATCGCTGAGAAATTACGCTGGATGTGCGAAGAATTCTATGTCTCTCTTTGGGCGCAAGAATTAGGCACAGCTTATCCTATAAGCATACAAAGAATGCGTAAACTTTATGACGGTAAGAATTCCAAATAAAAACAAAATGAAGTAAAAAGTAGGTATGTAGAATAAACAACACAAAGTATTCGAAAAGTATTCGAAAAGTATTCGAGAAAAGGAAATATTATTCTACCTATTCTTCTTCTACTTCTAAATCATTACTTTCTTTAACCATAAAATTACGAACAGTAAATACTATTACTCCAACAAAAGCAACTGCAGAGCACATAAGAGCTATATTCGCAAATCCTGACGAAATACCAGAAGCTCCTGTTATAGAATAACCTCGCAACAAATCTTTATCAAGAATACCGTCGAAAATAACTACGCCAACAGAAGCAGAAACATTAATTACCAGATCGTTCATACCGCATCCACGACCTGATTCTTCTACCGGAAGCGCCGAAAGAACTGTGGAAGCTATAGGAGAATATATTAATCCGCATCCAGCGTAATACACACAAGCGCACAAAGTAAGCGCAAGGAAACCGGTATTTATTAATATTGCAGCACCAAACCAGCCAAACATTATCAGCAATAATGCAAGCACTAATCCAGTTTTTCGCCCTATTCGGCTGATTATAAGACCTGAACATGATCCAAATACTGCAGCTACTACAAAAGCCCATACAAGATGAGAAGATACTTGAACAGTACTCATATGATATATAGTTTTGCCAACTCTATTAAACATTGGACTAATGCAATAATTTGTGAAGTATATTATGCTCATCAAAATCATTCCAGTAAGCCAACGCTTATTTTTAAAGAATGCCGGAGTAACAAAAGGATTCCGAGCTTTATTAATATATACACCAAAAATTATGAACAAAACCAACGCCAGTACAAGCATTAAAACATTTTTATACGAAGTAAATAGCGTAAGAGATGCTACTGCAAAGCCAAAAATTATAAATCCGATTGTATCAATTTTTTGACCATTACCATTCTGAGTTGGCAAATAATGTCGAAGCGCAGGAAGGAAGAAAATAGTTAAAGTAGGAATAAGGAATAGATACTGCCATGCTATTGAACTCAATATTCCAGCTGCGAATACTCCTATAGATGCCGAAAGTTGGTAAGCTGTAGTGAAAAGTCCGAAAAAAATAACTTTCAGATCATTTCGTAAATATTTTGTTGCTATAACTAGGAAGGAGGATCCAGCTACCTGCTCTCCTGTAGTTTGCATAATACGAGCCGCAATAACAGTCCACAAATTTGGAGTGAAATAAAAATTAGCTATAAACCCAAAAAGTGAGCCTATAAAAAGCGATGTTAAGCCGATCGTAACAAGTTTTCTTAGTGATACAAAATCCCCAAGCGAGCCATAAATAAAACAAACGATTCCTAATACAATTCCAGGCAATCCTGTTATAAGAGGGGCTTGATCTAAGGATTTTACATCTATTCCAACCTGTTCGTAAACAAGATTAAAACCTTGCAAACACAGAGTACCTATAACGAATGTGATTAATAATAGAATTAACGAATGAACCGCTACTTTATTACGTGTTTTTGGATCACTGTATGGATCTTTAACCACATAATCAATGTTATGAGTATTAGCCTCTGACATTTCACTCCCCTGCTAAAGCGTAAAGTATGGTCCAACGTCTTAGTATGTACAAGCATCTTAAAGAATACTAAAACAACATAATCAAATTGCTATAGTCATACGTAACTTCATAGTCCGATAATTCTATCGTTTGATAGTTACAAGAAGACATGCTCTATTTGCTATATCATGCACTCGATTAATCAAAAGTTACGTAATAATTATCCAGAATGATATGCACTGTATTTATATATAATAGAAAAGTCGCACAGGAGGATAATTATGGCTCGTAGAAGAAATAAATATAATTTCATTCGCAGGAACCGTAGTAGTGCGAGAAAAAGCAATATTCTCAATAAGAAAAATAATTTACTAACTAAAATTTATTCTAGTAAAATCTTTCGTAATACTCTTATTATCGTTGTTACCATCGCTATTCTTACTCCTGTTGTTAATTGGATTCGTTGGGAACAGAATATTATTTCTACAAAAAATAGGCAGGAACAACTACTGTTACACTTCGAATTTAATCCTGGAAATATTATTTCTGACTCTCAATTTTTTAATGATAATGCTATGAGCCTTGATGATGTTCGCGAATTCGTTCGTAAAAAAGGAGCGAACTGCAAAGGCAAAAATTGTCTTCGAAAAGCATATTTTAATACTCGAACCATTCCGGCTGACTCATTATGCTCAAAGTATCAGGGTGTAAGCAATGAATATTCGGCAGATATAATATATAAGTCTGCAAAAGCATGTCATATAAGTCAAAAAGTACTCCTAACTATGTTGCAAAAAGAGCAACACTTGTTAACAGATACGAATCCTAAAGAATTCCAATACAAGTCAGCTATGGGATTAAGCTGTCCAGATGATGCTAATTGTGATCCTCAATTCGCTGGATTCTTCAACCAAGTATTAGGAGCAGCAAGACGATATCGTTATTATTTACTGCACAGCGATAAGTACAATTATCATCCAAATACACTTAACTCTATTCAATATTCCCCAGATAAATCGTGTGGACATAGCAACGTATATATAGAAAATACTGCTACTGCATTGCTTTACATTTACACTCCTTACCAGCCAAATCTTGCTGCATTAGAAGCAGGTTTTGGTGAAGGTGACTCATGCTCTACTTACGGAAATCGTAACTTTTCACTAATTTATTCTATATGGTTTGGCAATCCACGTAAGTAAGTAAGCAAGCGAATAACTAACTCAGTTAACTAAGTAACTAAGTAAGTATATTGTAGCTATTTACTTGGCTAATATAATTTCGCAAAATACGCTTCTTATGTTGAACTGTCACAACATACTAATTCCGTGTGTATAAGCCTCGAGATATACTTAAACGCCTAGTTTTGGCAATAAGTACCTAGAGCAGAACGGACACTTATGTCTACGTATTCCTCACAACTTAGCGAAGAACAGCATGCTGTTGACTTAGCCTATGGACGTCTTGATAACTTGCGTAGCACTGTTCGCGCACGATTGGACGCGGTAAGAGCAGCAGGATCCCACGGTTCTCCTACTCAACGCACCGAACGCGATTCTTTCGCAACAATGTACGAAGATCGACTCTCTCAGCTAAGAGCTGTAGAAGATAGACTCGTGTTTGGCAGATTAGATGATGTATTTGGAGCACATCACTACATTGGCCGCATTGGACTGTTGAGTGAGAATCACGATCCTATTCTTACTGATTGGAGAGCTGAAGCTGCGCGTCCATTCTATGAAGCTACACCATCTCACCATGGGAATATCGTTAGACGACGTCATATTACTCTTAAATTCCGCGATGTTGTTGGAGTAGAAGACGAAGTACTTGATATTAATTCTGATGAGATTGGTAAAGCTTCTCAACAGGGTACTTTAACAGGCGAAGGCGCTTTACTTGCTTCACTTGGATCCCGTCGTACTGGAAAGATGACGGATATTGTTGCTACTATTCAAGCCGAGCAGGATCGTATTATTCGCGCTCCTCTTGAACGCACTATTGTTGTTCAAGGAGGACCTGGAACTGGTAAAACAGCTGTAGCCTTACATCGTGCTGCGTATTTACTTTATACTCATCGTCGCAAACTTGAACATTCTGGCGTTCTAATTGTTGGACCTAGCTCTGCGTTTTTACGTTACATAGATCAAGTTCTCCCTTCTCTAGGTGAAACGGGCGTAGTAAGTCGTACTATTTCTGATTTAATTCCTGGAATTCAAGCCACTGCAGAAGATACTCCTTATGTTGCAAAGCTAAAAGGAATGTACCGTATGCGAACTGTTATAGCTAACGCTATTTCTGCACGAATACGAGTTCCTAAGAAACTTCCTACTGTGCGCATTAATGGTTTTTCAATTCCAATGCTTTGCGAAGATATAAAAAACGCACAATTTGAAGCACAACGTACACATCAGCCGCATAATCAGGCTCGCAATACATTCGTTAAATCCGCATTGAGTGCTATTAGGAATAGGTATCTTGAGCAACTAGATTACACTCCTAGTCAAGCTGAAATTAACGATATAACTTCTCAGCTTCGAATGGATGATAAGATTCGAGTAACTTTGAATCTTGCATGGTTGCCTATGAATGCCACATGGCTTATTGATCAGCTTTTCTCTAAACCTTTACAGTTGCGCACATATGCTCCTTGGCTAAAAGACGAAGATATTAATGCTCTTACTAGACCAAAAGGAAGCCCAATTACTCGTTCAGACATACCATTACTTGATGAAGCTATGGAGCTTTTAGGACATGATCCTAAACTTGATACTCAGCAAGCACAACTAAAAGCTAAAAAGCTAGAAGAACAGCAGTTTGCAGCTGATACTTTAGCTCAAGCAGGTATCGGCAATGGTATTGTGACTGCTGACATGCTACTTGACAGTATTAATGGTGATGACGCAAGTATTATGGCTCATAAAGCTGCTTCAGATAGAGAGTGGACTTATGGTCATGTAGTAGTCGATGAGGCTCAAGAACTTACGGCAATGGAATGGCGTATGCTTATTCGCCGTTGCCCTTCGCGCTCATTTACCATAGTTGGAGATGTAGCTCAGACTTCTGCATTAGGCGGAACTCGCCGTTGGCAAAAAAACATGAACAGCATTTTTGGTGAACCAAATTGGGATCTTTACGAACTAACGATTAACTATAGGAATCCTCGTGAAGTTTCTGAAGCTGCCGGAAAAGTCGCTACAGATTCTGGACTATATATTTCTACCGTAAGCGCAGTGAGATCTGTACCAGGATCTTTGGTAAAGCATATAGCTTCTGACCAAGAAAATCTTGACAGCATGCTTGCTAATTATTGCGTAGAGTTCTTCCACCAATTCGTTGCAGATGACGGCAGTGGACGAGTTGCAATTATTGCGCCAAATGATTTGCAAAGCCATACACAACAAGTTGTTCATGATGCTCTTCGTAATAATCTTAGTGATTCTCAATGCAAGCGAATAGAACAACAGAATGATGACGATAAGCAAATATGCGTATGCAATGCCGAAGACGTTAAGGGTCTTGAGTATGACGCAGTTATACTCCTGCAACCTCATGAAATCGAACAAGAAGCTGCATCACGCTTAACTGCCGCAGCCAATCTTTACGTTGCTATGACGAGACCTACACAGAAACTGCTAATACTGCAAACACAGAATGATGCAGATTTTTAGCAAACAATTTGACTATGTCCTACTTTTGCTCTTTCCCACCTTTAACGTGCAAAAGTAGGATTTTAGTTATTTTCTTTTTCTGCTTCTGCCTTATCGTTTTTCAAATCATCAATTGCACGCACAAAATCTTGCAATCCAGTGAAGTTTTGATACACGCTAGCAAAACGAAGATAGGCAACCTCGTCAAGTTCTCGCAGAGGCTTGAGTATAGCTTTACCAACTTCTTCCGAAGTTACTTGTGCTAAACCTCTCGCTCGCAAATCTGCTTCAACTCGCATTCCAAGAGTTTTTAACGCTTCAGAATCTATAGGACGTCCTTGGCATGCTTTGCCAACACCAGCAACTACTTTTGCACGATCGAAAGGTTCTATTGAACCAGAACGTTTCATAACTAGCAGCTGTGTAGTTTCTACTGTAGTAAAGCGATTGCCGCACATCTGACATTCACGCCTACGACGAATCGAATAACCATCTTCACTAATTCTCGTATCGATAACTTTAGTATCGGAATTTTTACAAAACGGACAATGCATATAATCAGCATACTAGAAATCATGCGAACTTGGTACATGTAACAACAAAATTTAACAGTTATACCAATATTTTATGCACATATAAGCGCTTTTTTAGTAAAAATTTATTGATACCACAAAAAGATCACGTAATTTCTACAATTCTATTCATCCAATTTGATCACGACAACACTATCATCCTCAATATAATTACTATCTAAATCATCGTAAAGAATACAGTGATTTATTAAATTGCAATAACTATCTTTACAGCAATTAGTACAACAACCCGAATCATCTGAGTGGTAATCATTTTTAGAATAAGAATCTAGAACCATATCCCTATCGAGGAACACAAAACATGTTGCAAAATCATTATTAACAACACATGGTATGCCTGAAATCAGCCTTATTCTATTATCTCTTTCTTCTGCACTCATAATATACCCCCATTAGTTTTATTATTTTGACAATTCTTTAGTTAACAATATTTCTGGTTAACAATCTTTCTAATTAACAATCCCCTATTAGAAATAGTTATAAAACAATAAATGACATCTACATATTTACAACAGGAACATTTATTGTTTGTCCAACTGAAATATCACTTGAATCAAGATGGTTTATTTGCATTAGACGATCAACTGAATCACTTACATTCCCTCCACTAGGAGTTATTGTTGCAGCATAATGCCACAAAGTGTCTCCTGGACGAACAGTATAAGTTACTAATTTTTCTGGAACTACTGAAATTGCGTTTTTAGGTATGAAAATAAAAGCAAGCGCAACAAGTGCAAATAATACAATTGCTCTATGAACCATTATACTTTTGCGGTATTTATTCATCTTTCTACTGTTACTCTTACTTGCAGTTACTGTGTACATAATCTTTCCTCCCTCATATCCAAGTAGAAGTAATTGAACATTTGTTCTATCGAACAAGTGTATCAATAATGACACATTCGTTCGAAAGTTGCAACGGCGTGTCGAACAGATGTTTGATTTTTTCTTCTATATGCGATACTATATATAAAGCGAAAGGAGCAGCCATGAACGACGAGCACAAAGAATCAAACGATTCAACAATAGATAGTGACATTTCACTTACAGAACGTCAGCGCAACATCATGGCTGCCATTCAAAACAGCATAAACAAACACGGATTCCCACCATCATTCCGTGAAATAGGAGAAGCTGTTGGCCTTAGAAGTCCATCTTCAGTTAAACATCAACTTAGAACACTAGAAACTAAAGGCTACATACGCATTAGCGCGAATAAAGGTAGAGCTATTGAAGTTATGAATAATTCCTCAATCAAAGAGGAAAATCCACAATTTATAAAAAGCGATGCTAGATCAGTGGATATAAGTATGTACGACAGCGAAGCTGTTATAAACTCTCATGACGTTCCACTGGTTGGCCGTATTGCAGCCGGAGCACCTATTACAGCTGAACAACATATTGAAGATGTAATGCGTCTTCCAGAAAGACTTACAGGCACTGGAAATCTTTTTATGCTAGAAGTACACGGCGATTCCATGATTGACGCTGCTATTTGCGATGGTGATTATGTGGTAGTTAGAGAGCAACACGAAGCAGTAAATGGAGACATTGTTGCGGCTTTGCTAGATAACGAGGCTACAGTAAAAACTTTCCGCAACGATCACGGTCACGTATGGCTTATTCCACATAATCCTGCTTACTCTCCAATTGATGGCTCTCACGCAACTATTATGGGAAAAGTAGTTACAGTATTGCGCAAAATATAATAAAGCTATTTTTAGCGTCTACTTAAACTTAAAATAATCTAATAAAAGTTAATTACTAGCTTTACTTCTGAACATAAAAATAAAAAAAAATAATAAAAACTAAAACGCTGAAATTAAAACTTAATCAACTTAATCAAAATATAAAATTGTTCCTCGAATATATCAAATTGAAACATTCGAGGAACAATCTGCAAAATACTAAAACTAAAGCAAAATTATTAACTTAAGCAAGTGGATGAGAATCCTTAATAGTCACAGAAATCTCACGACCATTAGGAGCTGCATAGCTTACAGTGTCTCCAGTATGAGCACCAATAATCGCTGCACCAATTGGAGATTCTGGACTAATAACGTCATAATCTGTGGCCACAGCAATATCACGAGATCCTAGAACGTAAGTCATTTCACGTCCAGCAAGCTCAACTGTAACTAAAGAACCGTTACCAACAGTGCCATCTTTAGGCGCTTCAAGGATTTTCGCATTACGTAACTTCACAATAAGCTCATTAATGCGTCCCTCATTCTTTCCTTGCTCTTCACGAGCAGCCTGATAACCGCCATTTTCAGACAAATCACCTTCAGCTCGAGCAGCAGCGATACGCTCGGTAATCTCTTCTCGATATTCACCTTCACGATGCTCTAACTCTTCCTTCAGCTTGTCATACGCTTCCTGCGTAAGCAAAATAGTTTTTTCTTCAGCCATTGCTACCTCCTTATCCAACAATCTCTTATAAATCAAAAACTATTAAACAAACCATTACACGAGTCACCGAGTAACACACTAAGCAGATTCACCGCATTAGCCTGCACTCAATGACTCACGTACTCAACGCGTTGAAATAATATCAACTACAAATACCAATGTGTCTCCGCCACCAATACCAGCTTGAGGAACACCGCGAGAACCATAACCATACTCAGGTGGAATAGAAATCAACAATCGCGAGCCAACATTATGACCAGGAACCGTACGATCCCATCCTTTAATAACCTGACCAACACCAATACCGAAGCTGGCAGGCGTGTGACGTGCGAAACTTGAATCAAACGGCTTTTCAGCACCCCAAACAACACCGTGATAATTTACGGTAACAGTGTCTCCAGCACGAACCAATGGACCATTGCCTTCCACCAACTCAACAACTTTGAGACCAGCTGGCGGCTCAGATTCCGGGAACGTCACCGTTGGCGTAGTGCCAAATTCTGCAATCACTTCTGGCATATCCTGTGCCATTTTACCTCCTTTAAAACTCCAAACAGCACATAGCAGTGTACACTTCTATAATCAACCTGTCCTAGATTAGCACTCAATCGTTACGTGTGCACTACTATAGTGAGATTGTGTATAAACTCACAATATATACCATGTTGACTAGCATAATCAACAAAAATTGTGTAAGAACTTATGCTCAAATTAGCATTCAACTACGTTAACAGCCAATCCACCTTTTGAAGTTTCACGATATTTAGACATCATGTCATGACCAGTTTCTTTCATCGTCTTAATCGCCTGATCAAGACTTACCATATGCGAACCGTCACCAAGCATAGCCATACGAACCGCATTAATAGCAGTATTTGCAGCCATAGCATTACGTTCAATGCAAGGAATCTGAACTAATCCACCAACAGGATCGCAAGTCAATCCTAAGTGATGTTCGATTCCAATTTCTGCAGCATTTTCAACCTGCTCAGGAGTACCACCTAATACTTCACACAATCCAGCTGCAGCCATTGAGCATGCAGAACCAACCTCACCCTGGCAACCAACTTCAGCTCCAGAAATTGAAGCGTTACGCTTAAACAAATAACCAACAGCTCCAGCAGCTAGTAAGAACCTAACAACACCGTCCTCGTTAGCTGAATCAACGAATCGCCAATAATACTGCAATACTGCAGGAATAATACCAGCAGAACCATTCGTAGGAGCCGTAACAATTCGGCCGCCTCCAGCGTTCTCTTCACTTACTGCGAGCGCAAAAAGATTAACCCATGCAGAATCAGAAGTTTCCAAAGCTGCATCTGCACGTCTACGATTATTGCGAAGCATATCTGAATTTGCTGCAAGACGCTCATACATATGAGGAGCACGGCGAGGAACATCAAGACCGCCCGGAAGAATTGGCTGCTTTGAATTGCAGCCATTTTCAACACATTTGCTCATAACATTCCAAACGTGAAGTAAATAGTTGCGCACATAGTCAGCATCACCCTCGTGTAAAGCTAACTCGTTTTGCCACACAACATCACTGATTTGCATATGCTCTCTTCTGCAAATGTCGATCAGCTCATCGCATGAAGTAAAAGGATAAGGTACAGTAGAGTCTTTAGTTTGATTTGAAGTATCAACTTTATTTTCGTTTTGACTAGTTTCGTTTTGACTAGTTTCGTTTTGACTAGTTTCGTTACTACTACCTTCGTCTTTATTGCTTTCAGCTTGCTCTGTAACTCGATCATGTAGACCAACCATAGCGTCATCAGAACGACCTTTACGCACAAACCCGCCGCCAATGGAATACCAAACTTGCTCATCTACCTTATTGCCTTCAGAATCCGTTGCAACAAAACGCATTCCATTTGGATGTGCAACCATACGCTTCCATTTTTCAAAAACAACATCATTGTCGTAATCAAAAGAAATAATATGTTCTCCTGCAAGTTTCAAAGTACCAGTCTTTTTACAATCTTCACGAATTGTAAGCATATGCTCAGTGTCTACATTATCTGGAAGATTCCCTTCAAGACCTGCAACAGACGCTCGATCGGTACCATGCCCTAAGCCAGTTAAAGACAAAGATCCATAAAGCGTCACCTTTACGTGCGCAACATTTTTAAGACTCCCACTTTTTTGCAGGGAAGTTACGAATGCGTAAGCCGCACGCATAGGACCTACGGTATGCGAAGAACTCGGACCGACACCTACTGAAAACATTTCTAAAATACTGAACACGTATCTATTGTAAGCATCATTACTAGCTCTTCGACACACTCACTAATTCACATAGATTAGTTTTCTGATTCTTTTGATTCTTTCTTTATTTTCTTACGCACTATTTCTTACGCACTATCAGTTTTGCCAAAATCACGCATACAAACCAAAATACTGCCGATAATATAACTGCTATTGTCATTACAGTAAGTGCACTTCCCGCAGTTGGCACATGAATTTCGAAAAACTTTGCAGTAAACGGTATAAAAGCTCCAGCAACTCCAGCTGCAGCAAATAACGCAACCATGATTCCTCGCCACGAGCGCAACGGCTTAGCAACGCTTGCAAGCACGAGTATGCCAAGGACAAATACGATTACGGAACAAATACTGCGAGCGGTTGCCAAGGCTTGCACGTTTGAAACAATAAAACGAGACGCTATCAAATTATTTGCGGCAACATCGTCAAGATTTAACCCCAAAACTCGAGGAGCTATAACAGCAGTCGCTAGCACGGAAAGCGCTACTGCAAATCCGCTAGGAACAGCAAAACGCACTACACGCTTCAAGAATCCTGGAATATAGCGACGAGTATTAGGCGCTAAAGCGAGCAAAAATGCTGGAATACCAATGGTTAAAGAACCAATGTAAGTAATATGACGAGGCAAATACGGGAAGTGCAATCCGAGCAATACCACTCCTGCAGAAATAAGCGCAGAATACACAGTTTTTACAAGGAATAAGCCAGCCACACGTTCCATATTTGCCATCACTTGCCTACCGCGAGCCACAACATCCGGCAAATGCGAGAAGCGCGAATCAACTAGGACCACTTGAGCTACAGCTTTTGCCGCAGGAGCAGCATTGCCCATAGCAACACCTAAATCAGCCTCTTTAAGAGCCAACGTATCGTTCACGCCGTCACCAGTCATAGCAACAACATGACCTTGAGTGTGAAGTGCCTGAACAATCGCCTTCTTTTGATTAGGAAGCACACGCCCAAGAACATCAACATTTTCAAGCACTTTAGCCAGTTCGTTAATATCTTCAGGCAATTTTCTAGCATCCATTGCAATAGGTTTGCTATCTCCTGTTAACCCAACTTTTGCAGCAACAGCCGCAACAGTTGTAGGATTATCTCCCGAAATTACACGGCAGCGTACACCCTGCTCACGGAACCATGAAAGAGTCTTACGAGCATCTTCACGAATACGCTCAGAGCAGCGAACTAAAGCAACAGGCTGGGCACTTGCGCAAATAGTAGGAGAATCGCCAAAAGTTTTATCTGTGTCTGTGATGCTACTTTCGACGCTACTTTCGACACTACTTGCTTTTGCAAGAAGCAACACACGCTCACCCTGCTCAGCATAAGAATTAACTTTCGCTAAAAGTTCATTAGAATTTGCACAATTAATCGCGCTTAGCAATACTTCCGGAGCACCCATATACCAAGTTTCATATTCTCCACTACTTTGCACATATTGCACAGCACTCCACTTTCTAGCGGATGAGAACGGAAGTCGGTTAGATACATGCGCACTAGCTGCGACTCCTTGAGCGCCAAGCCCTTCCATAATCGCAACGCCTGTTGCGTTTGGATTTTCTTCATTAGATAAGTCAAATAAAGCCTGATTAGTTTGTAAGTTGGTTTGTAAGTTAGTTTGTAAAGATATTTCTGCATTATTATCTAGATTTTCTACGCCAACGAATGCAATACCACCGTCAGTAATAGTGCCAGTTTTGTCCAGATTCAAGCAGTCTACGCGCGCTAAAGTTTCTACAGATTCCAGCTCCTGAACTAACGTTTGTTTACGCGCAAGTCGCATAGCAGCCACCGCAAAATTAAGCGAAGTAAGTAACACCAATCCTTCTGGAATCATGCCAACAACGCCTGCAACAGCAGAAACAACGGCTCCTCGCCAAGCGCCAGTCTGCCATGCTTCAACAAATCCGCCAACCTTATGCATTTGCGACCACACAAGTAACACACACAAAGGCACCACAACCATAGTCATATACTTCAAAATCGTATTAATTCCACGACTTAAATCGGAAATCGTTTTAGAATACACCTTTGCTTGTGCTGCTAATTTTGCTGCGTAACTGTACTCTCCTACGGCAGTAACACGCGTTAAGGCCATGCCAGAAACTGCAGTAGACCCGGAATAAACGTTATCGCCTTGCGCTTTTCGTACTGTAGCAGACTCGCCCGTGAGCATGGACTCGTCCATTTCCAATCCCCACGATTCCAACACTTCTACGTCAGCTGGAACCTGCTCACCGGCTCTAAGCCACAAAACATCCCCAAGCACAATATCTTTGTGCGCAATCTCGATATTTTCTCCACCTCTACGAACCATTGCGCGAGCAGCGATCAATATAGAAAGACTATCGAGCGTACGTTTAGCTTTTAGCTCAGTTGCAACACCAATACCAGTATTTACTAAAATTACTACTCCAAAAACAGCGTCTTTCCATGAACCTGTGGCAAGAACAACTATCATCGCCACAAAAATGATTGCATTAAATAACGTGAACACATTTGCGCGAATAATATCTATTACCGAACGCGAAGTTTGCTTAGAAGTAATATTCACATCTCCGCGAGAAACCGCCTCTGCAACTTCTTTGTCACTCAATCCAGAAACTTCTACTTCAGGAAGTGAGACACAAGAATTACTTACTTTTTCAACGGAACTTGCGGTTAAGTTGTGCTTGCTACTTGTCATTTACAATCACTTCCCTACTGTGTGGCGTATTGTCGATTATTGCGCGAACAATGCTGAGCAAAGATGAACGTTCTGGATAAAGTTTAGTGTTTTTACTATCTGAATGTTCATTGTGATTCGACGAATCAGTTTCATAAATAATGCCGTTAGCAACATCGTTCATATGCAATGTTGCAGCGTATAAAGTTTCGTCTTTAGGAGCTTTTATAGGGTTAACTAGCGCAACTGGAACTCCAGCATACCGCGCGTATTGCAGTGCAGAAATCCACGCTTTACTTTCACCCGATTTGTTTACAGCACTTTCTTTAGATTTTTTAGATACTTGAGAATTTGAATCTAATTTTGTAACGTCAAGAGAATTTATGAATATCATTGACACAGGCTGCTCACTTGCAGAACGAATAGCTTGCTGAGCTGCCTCATTAGGATTATTAATATCTGAAACTGACACATAAGCTGCACTGATTCCGTACATTTTGCACTGTCTTAAAAGCTCATCATCAAGAGCTTCAGACTTAGAACCAATCACCAGTAAATGAATATCGTTAATATCCACACCATCGTGGATTATGTCTCCAGCTCGTCCAGTATCCCCAACGGCTTTACCCTTCGGCTCGCAGGCACTCAACGTACCTAGCGCTAAAGCAGTTACGAGAGCAGCCGCAAAAATGGTAACAGCGCGTTTAGAAAACATAAGACTTTTATACCACACCTTCAACATAAGTGGCTGTTTTGAGGTAAAACTGCTCATCAAAATGAAATCAATTCTTCATCTTTATTTTCTATTCAATAATTACTTAACGCGTAACAAATCCTAGAAAAAATAATTTATATTTGTTCACAACTATTCCTTGTTATTTGTCCAAACTATTTTCATCAATAAGAAAATCCATTATTCCCAGCCTAAGTATTCCACTTTCGTCAGTCCAACTTTTCCCGTAAGATTTGGAAACTATTATTTTCTTAAAGGAATCATCTATTGCCTTTAGTGGCCTGAGTTCGGTGGCTTCCTTGTTCTCATCATCCATATTTAGTGCAGATTGAATGTAATATTTTTTACTCCCTTTTCTGGCAATAAAATCTACTTCCAAATTCTTCTGCATTCGCTTTCCATTTTTATGTTCTTCTACAACATCTATATTCCCGACATCAACAAGAAATCCCCTTACACATAACTCGTTATATATAGCATTTTCCATAATATGCGTCTCTTCTTGCTGCCTTAGTCCAAGCCTAACATTTCTAAGACCAACATCACTACAATAGAATTTTGACGGATAATCAAAATACCGTTTACCCTTTATGTCATATCTTTCCGCCTTAGAAAATAGGAAGCTATCCGTCAGATAGGAAAGATATGTGCTGATTGTCTCTGAGTCTGTTTTGATTCCCTTCCTGCTGTTCACTGTTCTTGCTATTTTACTTGCATTTGTCAATGAACCGATAGATGAACAAAGACTACTCGTAAGTTCCCTAAGTACACCTGGAAGACGAATATCATAGCGCTCTTCAATATCCTTAAAATAAATTTCTTCGAAAAGCTCATTAAGATACAAATATTTTTCTTCATCACTACTTAAGCTAAGCATGTAAGGCATGCCACCGTACATGATATACTCATCGTAGGCATCATGCATATCTTTACCTGAAAATGTTAAATATTCAGAAAACGACAAAGGATACACATGAATCGTGTCTCCTCTCCCACGAAATTCAGTGGAGACATCCTTAGAAAGCAACTTGGAATTACTACCCGTAACATACACATCAACATTTTTCATGTGAAGAAAACCATTCAGAACACTGTACAGCTTGATTGGCTCGTTGCCTTTTTTCAGTTCATCACTCGAAATTGCAAACTGTATCTCATCAAGAAGAAGATAGTATTTTTCACTGGTATTACTGCAAATATTACGAACATATTCCGAAAGTTTATATGGATCGCGAAACTCCTTATTTAAATCGTCATCCAACGCTATAGAAATAATATTGCTTTGAGGCGTTCCTGTTTCAAGCAGATGCTTTTGAAAAAGCTCAAATAATATCGTGCTTTTGCCACACCTTCTTACTCCCGTAATTATTTTAATTCTTCCGTTCCACTTTTTTCTAATAATGGCATCTGTATATCTATTTCTATTAAAAATCATAGACCGTCTCCGCAAGTTACTCGTCTTATCAACTAAATTCCGATTAGATTATATAATATCTATAATCGGTATTCAATCGTCATGTCGACTAAATTCCGAATATTACGTGTAATTTAAATGTACTAATGTTTTTATTATCACACGCACATCAATGTGTCACTTCCTACGCACACTCGACTTATCATCCAAATTCTCTAACAAAAGAAGAAGCGTCACATAAAGACCAATCGTAAATCCACCTTTTTACAGTAAAGAAACATTCATTTATCAACAATTGACACCACATATAACACCACTTATACTTTTATAAAACTTTTAAAAAATCAGCAAAATATGAAATCAAATATGACTAAAACAAATAAAATTAGCAAAAATATCACTCACAAAAACAACGCCAAAACACTTACAAATAAAACACTCAGCTACTACATGTCACTACCGTATAAGCTGGAGATTGTAAAGGATCCCGATGAAGGCGGATTCGTGTCCTACTACCCTGATTTGCCAGGATGCATAAGTTCAGGAGACACCGAACAGGAAGCAGCAGCAAATGCGCAGGACGCTAAGCATTCTTGGTTTGAAGCAGCTCTTACAAGCAAAATCAATATAAAAGAGCCGTCTTACCATGAATTAAATGACTATTCCGGACAATTCAAGTTACGTCTTCCTAAAGAATTACACAGGCAGTTGGCTGAACAATCTCAAGCTGAAGGCATAAGCATGAACCAGTATTGCGTGTATCTTCTTTCACAAAATAACGCTATTGAGCGCGTACTTGAGCGAGCATAAAAACAAATACTTATACTAATTCATTCTTAGTATTATTTTCGACATTACTCTCGATTTCTTCGGAAACATTTTTTACATTATCTTTGCTCTTACTAATACGATTAACTTCATCATAAACGAGTTTTCCTAATGTTTTCTCATCAATTTCAACTTTTTGAGCCGCAACAGATTCATCAGCAAATCTATTAAAGATTTCCTGCTTATTTTCAAGAACTTTTGTAATTCCTTCATCGATAGTTTTTTCAGCTAAAAGATGATAGACAATCACATCCCTAGATTGACCCATACGATATGCTCTGGAAATTGCTTGATTCTCAGTAGACGGTTTAAGCTGTGGCTCACATATAACTACCACACTGGCGGATTGAATATTAAGACCGGTACCACCAGACATGATTTGAGACACCAACACACTTCCAGCTGGTGCATTATCAAATTCTTCAATAATCTTTATTCTTTTTTCTGGTGAAACCGAACCATTTATCAAACCAATGCATTTGTTTGAGAACACATCAACTACTTTATGCAAAGTATCCAAATAGAAAGAAAAAATAAGTACTTTTCTCTCCTCTAATTTTGCTTCTTCGACTATTTCTTTTAATAGTTTTGCCTTACTAGAGTTGCGCATATCATCAACATTCCACGAAACTCGCCTAATAGCATGGAAATTACCACTCATCAAAGCTTTTTCGTATTCAGATTCTTCTTCTGCATTAAGCTGACACCAAGATTTATTCTCAATTAACTCAGGAAGTTCAAATAAAACATCTTCTCGTTTTCTACGGTAATAAACAGGAGCTATTTTCTCTTTAAAAAGATCTGAAAGAACAAAACTTCTTGTACCAACAATTTCTGCAGCAATATCCGGTTGCAATAATTTTATAAGTTTCACCATTTCACTAACTTTATTTTCAAGAGCAGTTCCTGTCATAAAAAGAATATTGTTAGCATGATTAAGAATTAATTTTGTATTCTGATAGCGTTTTGTTTCTGGATTTTTTATATAGTGAGCTTCATCTACAGCAATCATTGAGAATTCAAAATTATCTGGTAGGTTAAAATATGATGTCATTTCATAAGTCGTAACAGCAACACCACCATTACTTATCCAATCTTGTAACGAAAATTCTCTATCTCTTTGAGAACCATGTACCTTAACTACTCTTAAATTACTAAATCTTTTAATCTCCTTGCACCAATTCACAATAATGCTTGCAGGACATATGACAATGAAGTGAGTACCACCTTCATTTCTTAAAGAAACCATTGCTGCAATAGCTTGAACAGTTTTACCAAGTCCCATTTCATCACCAAGCAACACTCTTTTTTGGTGGAGAATATATTTCACACCAAATTGTTGGTATCGTCTAAGTTGACATGATAAACCATCTGACAATATAGGCTGTTTCTTAACTTCACCAGCAAGTCCTTCAGGTAAACCATAAAAATCGTCGACACTTCCCAATAGCCCAGGAACGAGATCTTCAATAACATTCGCACATTGAATCGGATTCTTCTGCAATTCATACCACGGATCACAGCTAAAATTACGTATCTTATCTAAATTTTCTAAAGAATGATAAGCTTGTTGACCATATTCACCAGCTAATGTATCACTAAGAAACTTACAAGCTTCAATTGCGCGCTGTCTATTTTCATCTGACGCAAAAGCCCATCGCAAAAATCCCTTTGCTGGTTTAGCTTGTTCGAAAGCTAACTCTATAACAGGAAAATACTTATCAGCTAAACTATTACTAACATTCGTAAACCGACTAGTATACCTATAAAGAAACGCAAAGCGAATGATATCTTCTACATCTTTACTTTTATTGCTTAAACTAAGCTTCAGTTTAACTCTCTTTTTTAATTCTTCTACAGTTTCATCGACAATTCTTTTTATTTCAATTGCACCATTCTCACTAATACCTCTAATAGCCGATAATTCATACACTGATGCTTTAAATACATCAGCAAAATTATTAAAACCAGCATTCTTAAGAATTGATACTCTTATACCTTTTTTCTCACGATTAACTTCTACAATCGAAACATTTTCTGCCATTCTGATAGCTTGATTAGATATATATTTTTGTGCAACATGCTCAAGAAGCGCCCTAGCTTCATCTTGTTTATTATTTAAAGAAACAAGATTGTATTGCAAATTTTTATGCAGCCTTATAAGATTCCTAGCATCTGAAAACGAAAATTCTCTTCTCATGTTTCTCCTTAAATCTGCAACATTTTAACTAATTTTACTTCAACTACTAGCAATCACTCGCAATTACTTGCAGCGCAATTTCAATACCGCAAAGCATATCAGCTAAACTCATAGAACTCGTACTCGGCTTATCAAGAACTTGCTCAGGCAAATACGGAACGTGAATAAAACCGCTCTTAATCGGCAATTTCCTAGTCTGGCAATAATGACAAACACTGTAAAGCACATCATTGCACACGTACGCGCCCGCAGAAAAAGACACAGACGCCGGCAATTTTGCCTTATTCAAAGCCTCAACTATATTCACAACTGGCAAAGTCGCTTTATACGCCACATCACCATCTTGTACAACAGGCTCATACCAAGGCTTATATCCACTATTATCCGGTATGCGCGCAGCTCTACAGTTAATTCCAACATACTCAACGTTAAAACAAGCAGAACCGCCAAATTGCCCTAACGAAAGCACAGCATTAGGGTGAACTTCCTCTATTTTCTCAATAACTTTTTGCGCACCTTTGTTAAACTCCGTAGGAATCTGCAAACGAACGAGTTCCACGCCCTCAGGTGCATGCACTGATTGCGCAATCTCCCACGACGGATTTATAGACTCATTATCAAACGGCGTAAAACCAGTAATCAAAATACGCATTACAATACCACCTCATACAACTCTCACTTTATTAAAACATTAAAACGCATCACAAAAACTGTACATATGTGAATGTCACTGTATATAAACAGTATACAAACTTCAGGATTCTACTACGTAATTCATGTTCGCAAAAAGATTAGTTATAGTCAGATTGTGAAATAATCACACACTCCACACACAACACGCACAAAATCAAAATTGGTAAGACTCACATTCATGTAATAATATTATGCATTGGATGTGCGTTCGCGCCGCAGCGTAAATTAAACAAAGTAGTTAATGCAGCACATACCATAATTTCAGCAGAAATAAACAAAATAAAACTAGATTCAACGACGAAAAGAGATTACCGATGACGAAGATCATTCAGATTGGCGCAAATCACGCCGGCACTGCCTGCGCTAACACTATTTTGAGCTACCCAGGAAACGATCTTACAATTTACGATCAAAATAGCAATATTTCCTTCCTTGGCTGCGGCATGGCTTTGTGGATTGGAAAGCAGATTCAAAGCAGCGACGGACTGTTCTATCAGAAGCCAGAAGATTTCATTAAAAAAGGCGCTAAGGTAAATCTCGAAAGTAAAGTTTTAGACATTGATTACGCAAAGAAAGAAGTAACAGTCGAGCTTAAAGACGGCACTGTTATTCACGATTCTTACGACAAGCTGGTTCTCGCTACTGGTAGCCTTCCAAACAAACCACGCATTAAGGGCATTGATTTGGAAAACGTGCAAATGGTAAAGCTTTTCCAGAATGCTCAAACTGTTATTGCAAAGCTTCAAGAGCGCGATTTCCATAATGTTGTGGTTCTTGGCGGCGGCTACATTGGCGTTGAACTTGCGGAAGCTTTTAAGCGACTTGGCAAGAATGTAACTCTTATCGATATGGAAGATCATATTCTTAACGGCTACTTTGACCCAGAGTTTTCCGATAATTTGAAGAAAATTATGGAAGATAAAGGCATTAAGTTTGAGCTTGGTCAAACCGTTGAAGAAATTGTTGGCGAAACTGAAGTCAAGGCTGTTAAAACAAGCAAAGGCACTTACGATGCAGACATGGTGATTTGCGCTATTGGCTTCCATCCAAACGTTGCGCTTGGCAAAGATCACTTAAAGCAATATGCTAACGGCGCTTTCCTAGTTGACAAGAAGCAGCAAACTTCCGACCCGGACGTATACGCAATCGGCGACTGCGCTACAATCTACGACAACGCTCGAGACCGCGTAAACTACATTGCTCTCGCCACTAACGCCGTTAGAAGTGGCTTGATTGCAGGTCACAACGTTTGCGGAACTCCTGTAGAAACCGAGGGCGTGCAAGGCTCTAGTGCAATGATGATCTACGATTACAAGCTTGTTTGCACTGGCTTGAGCTTGACTGCCGCTCAAAAAGAGGGCATGGATGTTGATTACGTTGATTTCGAGGATACTCAAAAGCCTGCGTTTATGGAAGTTGAGAATCCAAAGGTGAAGATTCGCATCGTTTACAAGAAGGATACGAAGGTTATTGTTGGATGCCAATTGGCTTCTAACTACGATATGTCTGCAGCAATTCACCTGTTCTCGCTGGCCATTCAGAAGAAAGTCACGATTAAGGAGCTTGCTTTGTGCGACATCTTCTTTATGCCTCACTTCAACCAGCCATACAATTACATTACGATGGCAGCTTACACGGCTTTGTTGAAGGGATGATTAGCTTCTGCAATTAGCTTAAATCGCATTTATTAAACCAAGCAATCTGTTCTATAATGTAGCAGTTGCTTGGTTTTTTAATCATCCGCGCACAAAAGCGCGCACACAACGCGCATATTAGCGTAAGACATGCAGATTAAAACAAAGGAGTCTGGGATGAAGCAGCTTTCTATTAAACCAACTATTCACAAGTTCGAGCACGCGCGCGATTTTGCGCAAGAATTCAAGCTCAGCAAGGGCGATCTGGTTATCACAAACCAGTACATTTGGGAGCCTTATTTTGGCGATTTGAATCTTGATTGCGACGTTATTTTCCAAGAGAAATACGGCAAAGGTGAGCCTAGCGACGCAATGGTTGACGCAATTGTTAGCGACATTCACACTACTCCAAAGCGCGTGATTGGCATCGGCGGCGGCACTGTTTTGGACATTTCCAAGGTTTGCGCTTTGAAGCAAACAAGCCCACTTGAGGATTTAGTTGACGGAAAGATTCATGCACAAAAAGGCGCTAATCTTATTCTTGTTCCAACTACTTGCGGCACAGGCTCCGAAGTTACGAACGTTGCCGTATTCTCGCTTACTAAGCGCAACACAAAGAAGGGCTTGGCAAACGACGCCTGCTACGCTACGGACGCGGTTCTTATTCCGGAATTATTAAAGAGCCTACCGGATTACGTTTTTGCAACCAGCTCTATCGACGCTCTTACGCACTCGATTGAATCCGCACTTTCCCCTATTGCAACCGAGCTTACAAAAATGTTTAGTTACAAAGCTTGCGGACTTATTTTGCAAAGTTATATGCGAGTTGTGAAGGAAGGCAGTAGCGCAAAAGCCCAAGTTGTAGGCGACTTGGTTTCGGCAAGTCTTTACGCTGGCATTGCGTTTGGTAACGCTGGCTGCGGTTGCGTGCACGCTATGGCTTATCCGCTTGGTGGCACCTTCCACGTGGCTCACGGCGAAACGAATGCAGCTCTTCTTACAAGCGTTTTGCGATACTATGCTAAGCACGATGCCAACAGCGATAGCACAGAAAACACTGAGCTTTCTAAGCTTTTTGACTTTATGGCAAATATTCTCGAATGCCAGAAGGCAGACGTATTAGATAAGCTCGACGAAGTGCTAAATACAATTCTTCCTAAGCACAGGCTTCACGAGTATGGCATGAGCGAGGATATGATTCAAAGCTGGGCTTCAAGCGTTGTTAAAGAGCAGCAGCGACTTTTAAAGAATTCCTACATGCACATGGATGAGTCTGCAATTGCTGAAGTCTACGCATCTACTTTCTAAAGTCAGATCTCACTAAAGTCAGATCTCACTAAAAAGTCATATTTCACTAAAAAGTCATATTTCACCAAAAACAATCCCCGCAACTAATAAAAGCTGCGGGGATTTTAATATCGAATATCGCACCTACGCTAAAACTTATGCCTCAAGCGTTATTACAGGATGCAAGTCAAACATTGTTACAGTACGCTTCATACGCGCAACAATGCTTGTAATAGCAATCGCAACTACGCCGAAAAGCACTAGCATTCCAATACCGAAAACTATTTCACCACTGTTCTTTCCAGCCATTGCTTGACGCAACCCCATAATCGAGTACGTCATTGGCAGGTACGGATGAACAGCTCTAAAGAATGCTGGCGTCATTTCTACAGGGAACGTTCCAGCAGAACTTGTGATTTGCAGCATAAGAATAATGATTGCAACAACTCGTCCAGGTATGTGGAACACAGTTATTATCATTTGCATAATTGCCATAAATGTTATCGCTGTAATAATTCCCACAGCGTAAAACGCAGGCACATTATCTATTTGCAGCTTAAGAGCAGCGTGAACAACACCCATAAGAATCACAGTCTGCACAACACCCATAATAATAAATGGCGTGAGGCTAATAAGCGTACTCTTTACCGGGTTCATACCGTTAAGTATTTCTCGCCTATCCATAACTCTCAAAACGAACGTTGCCATAAGAGCACCGACCCAGAGTCCTATGGAAATAAAGTAAGGAGCAAAACCAGTTCCATAATTTTCAACGTGCGAATACTCGTGTTCTTCCAACGCAACCGGTGCGCTCATTACTTTACTTTTTTGAACAATATTGTTGATTTTTCCAGACTTTTGAGAATTCTGAAGCCCGTCATGTAACTTCTTTGCTCCTTCAACAAGTTTTGGAGTATTATCAGATAGTTTCTTAGCGCCGGAATTAAGCTGATCCGAGCCGTTCGCTATTTTCGCTGAACCTTGAGCTGCGTTATTAATACCATTATTAAGTTTTTCACTACCACTGCTCACTTTGCTAAGTCCATCTGCAAGCTTATTTGCTCCTTCAGCTAATTTATTTGATCCAGCATTAACATTTTCGATTCCTTTAGCGAGCGCATTCACTCCACCTTTTATGCGCAAACTACCAGAAGATAACATGTCAGCACCAGCACTTAAAGCAGAAAGATTTGTTTCTAGAAGTTCAGAGTTTTCGCCTAATCCTTCTGCTAAAGCTTGTAAATTAGATACAACATCTTCCTTAGTTACTGCAGGATTTTGCGCTTGTATAAGAAGATTAGTTATTTTCGCTTTTGTTGCAGCATTTCCAGCTTTTACGTGTTCTTCTAACTCTCCACTAGAAGAAGCAAGCTTTTGAGCACCTTCATAAAATTCACCCGTTGCTGCAGATAATTTTTGAGTTCCTTCGTTTAGCTGTTGCGCTCCGTTTGCTAAATCTTGCGTTTTTTGCGCAAGATACTGCGCTCCTTCTTTACTTTGTGCGTTAGCTTGGGTAAGAGTATTTGCACCTTTTTGTAAATCTCCTAAACCGTTTTGCAGTTGACGTAATGACTGCGAAAGTTGGCTAGATCCGTCAGCTAATTGATTTATTCCACTCTGTAACGACTTGGAACCATTATGTAATGCGTTTGCTCCGTTTACAGCGTCCCCAAGCGAATCTGAAGCGGAGTTTACTTTAGCAAACATGTTCTCCCAATATTCTTGCGCAATAGCTTCACTGATTTCGCTTCGCATTGTGTGGAAAGCAGTTTTACCGATTTGCGAAGCCAGCATGTTACTTGCTTGATCATACTTTACGTGAAGTTTTGCTTTAGTTGGTGTGCCATATTCTGCAGAAGCAATGCACTTACTAAATGATGACGGAATTGTTGCTACCATAAAGTATTTTCCGTCACGAAGTCCTCTGCTTGCTTCGTCTGAATTTACGAAGTTCCATTGGAATCCTTCGCTACCATCTTTTTGGTTTTTCAAGCGGTTTTTAATTTCGTCGCCAACATTACGCATTTTGCCGTTAATCATAGCGCCATTGTCTTCTACAACTACCGCAACTGGCACAGTGTCTAATGTTTTGTAAGGATTAGTGAACGCCCATAAGTATAAGGCTCCGTACAAAAGTGGTATTAAAGCTACTGTTCCTATTATTAATTTTCTAGCTTTTCCTTTCATCGTGTTGTTAAGCTCACGAAATGCAAGAGCAATAGTATTAACGCGCATTGTTTTCACCACCATTTGCTTCACGTTCACCAAGCTGAGAATCAGTATGAGAATTTTCTGCTTTCTCATTATTTGGTATGAGTCTTAAGACTTGATCAGCTTGTTTTTCGAGATCACTTTGCAAGACTCCAACAAGGCATGAGCAGTAATGTTCACTTACATATGAACGGATATCTTTAATTAGTAGATCGCTTTGTTCGCTGGTAAGTTCGGTCTCAATTTCGTCTACAAAAAGCAGCCACGGCTGTTTTAGTAAGGCTAAAGCAATTCCTAGTCTCATGCGCTCGCATGGAGTTAGTTCTCCTACTTCTGTTTTTCGAGGTGAGCAAACTTTCCAGTATGCTAAAACGTTGTACGCGTATTGTTGTAATGCTTCGCGATTATTAATATCGTTTCTATACTGTGACCTAAATAGTGGCGAATGCAATGCGAGTTTTAATTCGCTCATTAATATCTCGTCTATTGTCTGAGTTTTGTAGAATTCGTTTATTCCGTTGAATATTCCTATTCCAACGTACTGCCTTGATTTTTGTGTTTCGCTTGGAAGGTTTGCGTCAACAATTTTAAGGCTTCCACTTGTAAATTTCATATAGCCAGATAATGAAAGCAGCAAAGCTGATTTTCCTGAACCGTGCTCTCCGGATATTGCGAAAATTTTGTGTGGAGTGACTTTTAGTGACACGTTAGAGAATGGTGTTCTTCTAAATCTTTTTAATCCTAATTCTTTAGCTTCTAGCAGCGTTTGTTCTTCTTGCATGATTTGTTACGTGACGTTAGCAGCCCAAACTATAAGGTATAGTGCCTTATTTGTTAGCAAAACAATACGATAATCTACTAGTAGTTTGCTAATAGATTACTATGTTTTTATTACTGTGCGCGTCAGGCATTCCTCCTTACTATATTGTTTTTACACTGTCAGAGTATGGGGTATATGAATGTTGAAGTCTTAGCAGATTATTTGTTAAGACTTTCTGAATCTAAACACCATACTTTCTAGTGTTTTATTTTTTCCAATTTTCTGTTTTTGTTTTTTCTATTTTGTTTTGACTTTTATTTTGTTTTCTTGATTTTTAATTGATCTTTATAATTAATTTTTATTTTCCACATCACTTTGTGAGATTTTCTATTTGCTAATTTTGCAATTCAACCAGTGTTGCAGTAAAAGTAGCGTAAAATCGCGCAGTTTTTTGCAAACATACACATCTGTTTGCAGTTCACGACTGCAACTATTTTCTCATCACAAGCACTTAGACTACTCTTCTGGGTGAACAAATATGAACTTATTTTTGAACTTTTTGTTCATTTGTTTATTTTATAGCAGTAAAAACAAGCTAAAAAGTGACAAAATGTCACATTTGCAAATTACGTTTCTTTGCTGATAATAAAAATAATATTTTTAATTGACTGTAAATAGAAATATTAAAGACTTTCATGTTATATTGTCTTTAATTATTTAATTGTTGACATAGACCGTATACATTAAATATTTCGCTGTTCAAGAGAGGAAGGCAATGCAAATTTTACATGTTTTACTTAACCCTGTTATTGTGTCGGTTGTTGTATTGTGTGCATTAAGTCTTGCTAAGCTTAATGTTTTGCTCGCAATGATTGTAGCTTGCATAGCGGGTGGTGTTGCTGGAAATATTCCTCTTTTTGGCGACGGAAATCACACGATTATGGCGCTGCTTTGCGATGGTTTCTCAACTAATGCTCAAACCGCGCTAGCTTATATTCTTCTTGGAACTTTTGCTGAAGCTATTACTACTACCGGTTTAGCTCAGATTATTTCTAAAAAAATAAGCAAAATTATTGGAACTAACAAATATATTCTTCTTGCTGTTTTAACTGTAATTGCATGCATGTCTCAAAATATTGTGCCGGTTCATATTGCTTATATTCCTATTCTTATTCCACCTATTCTTTCTATTATGAATAGGCTTAAGTTAGATCGCCGCGCAGCAGCCTGCTGCACCGCTTTCGGTCTTGAAGTTCCGTACATTGCTATTCCGTTTGGCTTCGGTCTCATTTTCCAAACTGTTATCGCTACAAATCTTTCTAAAAACGGAATGAAAGTTAGTGTTGCAGACGTTAGCGCTGTGAACTGGTATTTGGGTGCTGCCATGTTTGCGGCGCTACTTTTTGCCGTTTTTGTGCTTTACCGTAAGCCTCGAGAATACGAAACTACAGAAGCAGATACTCGCGCTGCGGATGCTGTTGTTGGACCTCTTAACAAGAACCATTACGTAACAATTCTTGCGATTATTGTTGTTGTAGTAGTTCAAGTTATTAGTAAGGATCTTTCACTTTCTTCTCTTGCAGGTCTTGCAACGATGATTATTTTTGGAGCAGTTGCATGGAAAGATATCGATAAGCAGCTTGCCGGAGGCGTAAAACTCATGGGGCTTATTGCTTTCGTTATGCTTATTGCAGGCGGCTACGCTAACGTTATTCAAGCGACGGGCGGAGTTGAGGAGCTTGTAAACATCGGCGTTGCTTCTATGGGACAGAACAAGCTTGTTGCTGCGTTTGTTATTACGATTATTGGTTTGCTTGTGACTATGGGCATCGGCACTTCGTTCGGCACAGTTCCTATTCTTGCGGTTTTATTTGTGCCACTTTGCCAGAGCATTGGTTTCAGCACTCCTGCAACGATTCTTCTTATGTCTTCTGCTGCAGCTCTTGGCGACGCAGGATCCCCTGCTTCCGACACCACGCTCGGGCCTACTGCTGGCTTAAATGCGGACGGTCAACATAGTCATATTTGGGATACTTGCGTTCCAACGTTCCTTATTTTCAATATTCCGCTTATGGCTGCTGGAATCGTTCTTTCGCAGTTTATTTAACTAAATATTTAAACTGGGATTAAAGTATTTAGAAACGCAAATAAAAGTGTTTATTGATAATTTTATCAATAAACACTTTTATTTTTTATTGAAAACATTATAATGTAATGTGCAATTGTGTATTTGTTATATTTTATGAAACAAAATAACAAAAGTTTAGTTAATTAATTGGGTGTTTTATGAATAAGACAGCGAAAATTATTCTAACTTCGACAATGATGGGTATTGCGACCGCAGCTTGCGCAGTATGCATGAGCCAAACAGCTTATGCTGCTAGTACTGATGCAAATAACATAAAAACAACTACCCCCCTGCCAATTTCACTAATCAAAGTACTTTAGAAAATAGCGCAAAAACTGGCAATAATAAAGATGAAGATAATAAAGCTTACATAGAAAATCGTGAAGCCAGTACAGAATTAGCAAATACAACCGCAACAGCGGGCCAGACCATACAACAAGAAGTGCCGCAGTCAAACAACACATTGGCATCCGGAACCGTAAATAAGGGTAACATACAGTACAATTGGCAAGTAACGGATAATTCTACTAACGCCAAAGATTTTAATGCTGCGTTGATGCGCGAATATGGTAAACAGTTGAGCTATGATTTCGATAATAGGCAGTTAGTTGCAAGCGAAAGTGACACGTCAGTTAGCGGCGAAGCGTCGAACGTTATGGCAAGGAAATATAACAACATTACACTACAAACTACGAACAGTAACGAAACTGTGCCTACAACTATAACCTATATTAAGCAAACGCCATGGATTTATAAAGATCAACATTCGAAGGACCTTTGGGACGAAATCAATGGCAATCAGATTGGTTCGCATAGTTGGGCAAGTTTTGGTCTATCGCAAGTTATTGGCGGCGAAGGATTAAGCGGTCTGACTTATGATTTTAATTCGCGTAAAGTTTTGGGTACACCAACAGTTATAGATTGGGAAGAAGGCGAAACAAGCCGTAAGATTCCAGTATATATGGCTACAACGCACAAAGGTACTGATTCGGATTATATAACGCTCAGTAAATTGAAGGAATTTACAGTAAATAAGCCACAACCACCTGTTGTTCCACCAGCACCACAGCCACAGCACAAGCCTGCTGCTAATGAGTTAGCATCGGGAACGACAACCGATCAGAACGGCAAGCAGATTCAGTGGCAAGTAATAAATAACGATAAAAATACTAATACTGAACAAATAAGGGCGTACGCTCAGTATTTAAACTATAATCCCGCTACAGACGCGTTGACAATGACAGATGTTGCAGCGTTTACGGAAGACGGTAAAGCTATTTCCGCAAGAAAATTCAGCAATATTACGCTAAAAATCACTAAGGACGGAAAAACAACAGAAGAAAACATTAAAGAAACGCCTTGGTTCTTCAAAGATCAAAGTTCGAAGAAGATATGGGACTCAATTAATAAAACAACAATCGGCACGTATACCTTTGCAAAATACAACCTTGAACAAAAGGTTGGTGGCGCAGGACTAGAAGGTTTGAGCTACGACTTTTTGAATAAGAATTTTGATGGCGCTCCTACGATTGCCTGGAATGGCGATGAAAAAATCCGCGAGATTCCTGTGTATATAGCAGCGATTCATAAAGGTAAAAATGGTTCAGACTACATGACGGTAGGTGAATTTAAGAAATTCAAGGCATATAAAAATAGAAATGATATTTTTGAAGGCGAACCTAGAACTAATCCGCGAACGAACAAAGCATACAAGTTCGATGATCTCGGTCTTAATAACGTTAAACAGACGGTAATAGGTGAATATAACAGCGGTACTTATGGAATACCTTTTTACATCAAGCCAGGTGAAACAAAGACAGTTAAGCTCAGGTTCTATTTGTTGAACGACAATCGGCAGCCAACTCAGGAAATTACTGACGAATTTATGAAGGTACTCAATCCAGAACCAAGGGAAGTGAGACTGAAAAAGGTTCAACTTTTCCGTAAAAATAAGACAACTGTGATTGAAATGAATACTGAATATACGTTGAATACAGACTATTCAATCACATTTACAGCGAATGATGACGCTAAGGACGGTGATTCTTATAATACGTACGGTTCGAAGTTAGACGGCTTGCCTCCTATTTTTGATCCAAATGCTACGCCAACATATACATATGAAGACGGCATAACATTGCACGAAAAGAATCATCCTGAGAACATATCATTAATAAAGAACGTAGTGATTAGAGTTACGAAACCTAAGTCGCAGACACCAAAACCAGAGCCTCCTAAACCGGAACCACCTAAACCGGAACCAGAGCCAACACCGGTTACACCAGAACCAGAACCGAAACCGACTCCTGTTCCGACTCCTGTTCCGACTCCAGTTCCAACTCCAGTTCCAACTCCAGAGCCGGAGCCTGAGCCTATTCCAGTGCCTATAATTTCGGAACCAGAACCGGAACCAGAACCGGAACCAGAGACAGCACCAGCGCCAGCACAAGAAGAGACTGTGGAAGAAGTACCAGCTCCGCAAACGCACGAACCGCTTGCTCGCACTGGCTCTGAAACATCAACCATTGCAAGCGCTGGATTAGCGTTCTTCCTGTCCGCTTTCGGCGCACTTTCGCTTAAACGCACGCGCATTGGCAAACACAGCAAGTAAAAACGCAACTAGCGAATAACACAGCTAACTAATAAACGCCAGACGAGTTGAAATAAACTCACTGGCGTTTATTTTTAAACACCAATCAATCCCAAAGTAGCCAATCTCTGCAAATTCGCAACGATTGGCTACTAAAATCATGAAAATCGAAACTATAAAGGCAATAATCTAAAGAAATAATCATATAATATCTTTAGATTACATTAAACTATGTTGATAATTTATTTATATACATAAAGCAAACTAGACAAGCTAATTTTAAAAAAAATAATAAAATAGCCAAAACCAAAAATGACAAGATAATAGAATAACAAAATAACAATCACTCAAAGGACTTGCATGATGCCAACTATTAAGTCAAGCACAGATTTACGTAATAACTACAACGAGATATCAACATTCTGCCACGAAACAAAAGAACCAGTCTTCATTACAAAAAACGGTCGCGGAGACTTAGCAGTAATGAGCATTGAATTATTCAACAAGTTCATGAGCAAATATGAACTATACAGTTCACTCTCTCAAAGCGAGTCTGATTTTAACAACAATCGCACATTATCTTTTGAAGAATCAATGCGAAACCTAAGAGAAGAACTCAACAATGGCGCAAAGTAACCCAAAATACACAATTCTTGTTTCGCAAAGTTACCATAAAGATTTGCAAGACATAGTCCATTACATTGCGCACAATTTAGATTCGCCAATTACAGCATACGAATTCCTCGATAACGTAGAAGCCACTGTTTCAAGCCTATCTACAATGCCATATCGATACCGATTGGTGAACGATGATTACCTGAGTAGCAAAAATTTTAGAAGATGTTTCGTGAAAAAATATGTAATCTTCTATAAAATTTGCGAAGAGAACAAAACGGTTATGGTGCATAGAATACTTCATGCTAGACAAAACTGGGTTGACATATTGTAATTAAAGTTGTTGGAATACTAACCTGTTATTTTGGTATATACCTACTATCGAGATACACATCCAATAAACACCGGCGAAGATTTTTGCCATTTACGGCAATTTTCTTCATGGCAACAAAGTAGCCAATCGCTGCAAATTTACAACGATTGGCTACTAAAACAAGATTCCAAACGATTTATAAAAGCCATTCAAATAATAAAAAAAAACTTAATCTACAATCTCATTATGAAAGAACATCAAAAAGAAATTCATATCTTGCATTATTTCTTCCCACAAAAGACTTTTAGCCCAAGGTGCTTTACTTTTATAATCCTTCCACTTTATTCTCAACACTTCACTATCTTTGATCCTATCGAAAATTTCATTCACGTTACTCAGTAAATAAAGGGTATCTCTCGTTTGAGAAGTAGCGTAAAAAGCTTGAGCGATCTCTTCTCTCTTAAAAGCGCTATCCCCTTGAGACACTCTAAGAGCATGCAAATCATAAAAATCTCGCATTCTCGTGTTAAATTCTTCCCTCACAAGAATTGTTTGCAACTTTTCCGCTAAAATCGTTGCAATTGGATAAGTCAATAAAGAGATAGATTCTGAAAACATTAAAGGCAATTCTGCTTCCATAGCAGATGGAGTAATAGCATGCCCAGTTGAAATATCGATTTTAACAGGAGTTTTTGTACCATCAAAATCTGCAATTAGGCTAGCTCGAACCCCTGGATAGTCAGATTCTTGCATAATAGAATCAAGCGTTTGTAGCGTAAATTTAACACCATCATCGATATTGATAGATATTACATCTGATATAAAAATATGCACATCATCTTCACTAAGAGAAATATTTTGCATAGTTGTATCAATATCCATTGTTGTACGAAGATTTACGCCAACAAGATAAGAAATCAGCATTCCACCTTTTAGAACAAAATTGTCTTTATAGCGCGAGCGGGAAACACGATCTAAAAAACGCTCCATCATATATACGCGCATTAGCACGCGAGGATCTACACCCTTTTGGAGTGCAACATTCTTTATTTTTGCTTTAAGCTGATTAGCATCCTTCATTCTCATAACAACACCCCCAAATATTGTGAAATCAACTTTGAAATCCTAAATTTTTTAGCGTAATCGCTTAGTATATCAAGTCGCTTATCCTTTCTTTTAATATAAGCTTTTAACGCACCAAATACCACCTGTGCATCTATTTGAGAACGAGAACGCAAAATATCGCAAATTGTGCGCTCTAAATCATAAGAAGGCACAAGATTACCTTCAAGCGACATAAGATTCGTCTTACCAATTCCTAAAAAATCTGGTTTTATATAAAACACCCTAGCACCAGTCTTAATTAGACTACTTGCATTATAAGTTGACGGAACAGTCACTGTTAAAGAAGAAGGTTCTCTATCAGTTAAATTATGTAGAAGAAGGGCAGATTCATGTGAAAAAACAGCAACAGATGTGCGCTTTGACAATAAATTCATTTCATCATTCCACAAATTGCTCTTAACGTAAACACCTTTTGATACGCGTTCTAAGCTTTCATCTTTAATAAATCGATAAACACTAGACGGGCTAATTCCAAGTTCTTTGATGACACTATCAATGATTAGAACTTGCTTTTTCTCTATGTAATTGCGCAATTGATCTTTTAACATTTGCCCACCTACTTAATGACACGTTTATGCTGATTTTATACATCATATCAGCATAAACGTATCAAATGCGCAACGCTGCTTCAATACAAAGCTCAAGAGCATACGCTTTAGAGTCTCCACCCCAATTTCGCTCATCATAATTTTCAACATCGTGCAAAGTATCTGCAGTGTAAAGAATCTCACCCCAAACAATCCCACGCATTTGCGCACAAGCCGCTAAAGCAGAACACTCCATCTCAACAACCGCGCATCCCTCTTGCTTACGGTTAGCAACTTTCGTCTTAGTTTCACGGAAAAATCCATCCGTAGTCCACGTTTTAACTTCATGATAAGGCAAATTGTGCGCTTGCAAAGTTTGTAAAATAGCACGTCTCGAGCGCTCTGAAACGTCAACATAACGACTTGGAGGCAAATAATGATAAGAAGTTCCCTCATCCCTTAAAGCTTTATACGGAACCAGGAAAACATTTTCCGCATAATCAACTAGCGATCCGCACGAACCAGCACTAATAACTTCGCTAACACCGTAAGAAATCAACCAGTCTAAGATCTGAACAGCGGCAGGAGCACCAACTGGAGCCTGCACTAAGCAGATTTTTTGCGTCTCTTCTTCTACTTCGCTGCCTGTATTTTCTCTTACTTTTTTCTCTACTTTCTCTTCCAAAACATATATTGGATATACTTTAGTTGCAGATTCAAAATTTGCTACAATCGTAGCTTTCCTACTTAAAGCATACTGATCGATTTCATCGCCTAAGAAAGCAAAAACCGCTTTAGATGGAAGCTGAACAGAAATATTATCGTGATTTGGCATTAAAACTGCACTTTTATCGGAATCATACTCTAAAATCGGCAAATCATATTCTGTCATACAATCAGCTCCGTCATACAATCAGCTCCATCCTACAAGCAACTCAATCCTATATACAAATACACGCATTAGTACGCAAAGATCACAAAATAGCCAATCAAAATGAAGATTTTTGCCATTTACGGCAATTTTCTTCACCAACGCAACCCGGAACGTAAACAAACCCAACAGTCAGCCAAACTGCAAAGTAGCCAATCACTGTAAATTCGCAACGATTGGCTACTATCACAGAAAGCATGTTGCGTTAATATTTTTACCAAGCTTAAAATTGCTCAGCACATTTCAACAAACCAGCGCAAGCAAAGCACAAGCCAGAGCATTCCTACAATCAGCGTCACATACTCACATAGACACAGTGTAAAGCGAGTAGAAGTAAGCCTTCTGATTCATAAGATCCTCAAAGCTTCCGCGCTCAATAAGCTCTCCGCTTTTCATCACAAGAATCTCATCATATTGCTTAAGTGAATTAGCATCCAAGCGGTGAGTTACAACAAGTCGAAGAATTCCTTGCAAATCCAAAATAGACTGCGTTACGTTCGCGCTTGTCTCATTATCTAGCGCGCTCGTTGCCTCATCAACCAGCAGAATCTCGGACTTTTTAAGCAAGCTTCGCGCAATAGCAATACGCTGCTTTTCGCCGCCAGAAAGATGACTACCGTTCTCGCCGCACTGATAATCCTTGCCTTTAGCAGCAATCAAATCATCCAAACCAGCCAAATGAATCACGCGATCCACTTCCGCGTCCGGGAACGGCTTAAAAAGCGTAATATTATCTAAAATCGAAGCATCAAACATAAACACAGACTGCTGCATAAGAGTCGTCTTATCATAAAGCGAACTCTTGCTCACATTGCTAAGCTCGTGATTATTCAGTTGCACGCTACCCTTATAATCCTTGTAGTAGCCCATAAGCAGATTAATCAAACTACTCTTACCAGCACCAGAAGGCCCTACTATCGCGTAAGATTTTCCAGCTTGCAAAGTTAGATTTACGTTTTTCAAGACTTTACGATCCGCATCATAAGCGTACGAAACATCTCGCAAAACAACACTTTTAATCGAATCGTCAATTTTCTCGCCAGAATCTTCCTTAGCGTTACTCATATAATCAGCCATCTTACTAATAAGCTTCTTAGCACCCTTCATCTCGCCAAGCATTTGCGGAATACTTGCAATAGGCTGAAGCACACCATTCATCAAATTAGTGAAAGCTAAAACCATGCCAGCAGTAATAACACCAACGTGAGCGTTAACCATCCAAGCGCCAACAAGCATCACGCCAAGCTGAGTTCCAAGACTTGAAATCGTTCCAAGAGCAGAAACAGTAGTCATCGTTTTTTCGCGAAGATTCTTCGTATGCTCAAGCTCCTTCGACTGATTCTGATAACGGTTAATAACCTCCTGCTCCGCCTTAAAACTCTTAATAACCGAAACGCCGTTCAAAACATCCTTCGTCAGGGCCGTATAAGACTCATTCGACTTAGAAACCTGCTCCTCGCGAGTGGCAATTCCGCTAGCTGTAAGAATCGAGCACACCATAGGAAGCACAGAAATAATAAGAGCAATAACAGTGAGAAGCGGACTGTAGTAAATCATAAGAGCTAGAGAGCTTACAAGCATAAGAACGTCTTGAACGAAGTCAAAAATCTTCTTCAAATACTTTTCTTGAATACGCTCACAATCATTAGTAAGCACAGAAAGATACGTGCCGGAATTAGCAAGCGAAAAATCACTATAACTCTTCTTTAAAAGCTTCTTAATAACAGACTCTTTATACTGATTCATTGCTTTTTCAAGAAAGCGAGGGTACGCGCTGCGCTTCAACGCGAAAATCAGAGAGATTGCCAGCATAAAGGAAACGACAAGCAGCAAAATAGTAGTTAAAGAGAAGGATCCTTTACCTGCCATATAGTCGAAAATAATTTGCAAAATCCAGGAAATAGCAGTGTAAATCATAGACAGGGCAATAAAAACTATCATCGAAAGAAAAGCTACAAGCTTGTTTTCCTTGAAAAATAGTTTTACGTAATTTTTTACGTCGTGATGCAGTTTGGATGATTGCTGATTTGCGGACGATTGCTGATTCGCTGTGTTGTCAATTTTGCTCATTCTCACTACCTCTCACTTCCTTTATATCTATACTATTTCTACTATCTCTTCTCTAATAGCATTTTCGCAGTTAGCATCTTCATAAGCTATTTGCTTATTCACTCGCTACAAAGCATTGAAAGATACACTATCATACTTATCCTGATTGGTCATGCTTATCTACTTGACAACACATATAAATGCTTAAACACACTTATACGTAATGCTTGCTGGAAATAATAAGCATAGAGTTTTAAAAAAAAAACAAATTAAAACACTGATTCCATATGTAATATCAGCATAAACGTATCAAATGCGCAAGCAAATCGTAAAGTGTAAATAACCAAACCACATTTAACCAAATCCCAAAGTTGCCAATCGCTGCAAATTCGCAACGATTGGCCACTAGAGAATCATATTTTCTTGCATCATGTCCTGTCTTTTATAAAACCGCAGCACTCGATTTCTGAAAGCTCAATAAAACCAGCAGACTTATAAAAAGCAATAGTTTTTTCAGTACAATCCGTGGTCAATTGAATTTGACGAACATTAGGATAATAATCCACAATCGCCTTTAACAATGCAGACCCTATCCCCTGGCGTTGATACTCCGGCAAAACAAGAATATCCTGAATAAGAACAACCGTATACCCGTCGCCAACAGCCCTAACAATGCCAACTAGCTCATCATTTTTATACGCAGCTAAAACCTTGAGCGAATTGTTAAAACCATTTTCCAGAGCGACTAAATCATCTGTGTACGCAGACCAACCAACGGAATCATACAGCTTTGGAATATCTTTGCTATCATACTTTTCGTACTCTTTGATTTGCACATCTACTAAATTCATTTACAATAACACCTCCAAATACTGTGAAATCAACGTTAAAACCCTAAATTTTTTAGCGTAATCACTCAGTATATCAAGTTACTTATCCCGCCTTTTAACATAAGCTTTTAGTGCACCAAATATTAGCGCGCATCTGTGTACTACGATAGCACTTTTACCGAGATTGAAATTATTGAGATTTCAATCTCATTCAATGAGAAAACTAACTCGGATTGAAAATCCACTGAACTTCCAACGTGAGTTTCGTAAGCAAGCTAACAAGCAAGCGATAAACCACCAAACAGAGACACTCGCGCAGCGCGACGACCTGCCTGAGCGCATAGAGCGTATCGAGCGAAGGCAACTCGGAGCGGAAACTCGCTTAAGTTGGAAGTCCAGTGGACTTCCAACGCGAGTTTCGTAAGCGAGCGCGTAATCAGCGCGAGCACCAACTGCACTAGTGTCCCAAAACAGACAGAATCAGACACTCGCGCAGAAAAGGAATACATATCAAGAACTAGCAAACACGAATTAAGTTTGACAAACACAAGTCCATTCGCTATAGTCTTCACTTATCACCATTTCGACGAGTAAAGGAGTGCGCATGTATCATACAAATATGATGACAAATTGTTGTTGTAACGTATGCTGTTGCGCATTTCTTAATCGAAATGATGTTTGCAAGCACTAAGTATGCATAACATCTAGCCTGTGTTAAAAGCATTTACGTTAGAACACAGCAAATTACGATTCAAGAAACAGCGCGCTGTTTCTTTTTTTATGCCAAAAATCGAATGTAAAACGTTAAAAGATAACAATTTAACGCGAATTAAATATTAAAACGAATAAATGGCATCTTTAGAAACAACTAATAAAACAGTAATCGCTTTATTAATAAAAATTATTTTTAAAAATTAAAACAAAACAGAAACAAAACAAAACAAACAAACAAGTAAGGGGAAATATTATGTCTAATATCTACAAGTCCGTGCAAGAACTCGTAGGAAACACTCCACTTCTGGAGCTTACGCACATTGAAAAAGAGTACAATCTAGCAGCAAAAATCCTTGTAAAACTCGAATACTTTAACCCAGCAGGCTCTGTAAAAGACCGCATCGCAAAGCAAATGATTGAAGAAGCAGAAGCCGCAGGAACAATTAAACCAGGCTCAGTAATTGTTGAGCCAACTTCCGGAAATACTGGCATTGGCCTTTCAATGATTGCGCAAACAAAAGGATACAAAAGCATTATTGTAATGCCAGAAAGCATGTCTATTGAACGCCGAAAACTTATGAAAGCATACGGCTCCGAACTCGTGCTAACACCTGCTAAAGATGGAATGAAAGGAGCAATTGCCAAAGCAAAGGAAATCGTTGAAAACACGCCAAACGCGTGGACTCCAGGACAGTTTACCAATCAAGCAAATGTGCATGCACACTACAACACAACCGGTCCAGAAATTTGGCAGGACACTGACGGAAACGTGGATATTCTTATTGCAGGCGTTGGAACAGGCGGCACAATCACCGGTACTGGCACATATTTAAAAGAGCAAAATCCGCATCTTGAAGTAATCGCAGTAGAACCAGCCGACTCCCCTGTGCTCGCAGGCGGCAAGCCGGGAGCGCACAAGATTCAAGGAATCGGCGCAGGATTCGTGCCGGATGTGCTCAACCAAAACATTTATGATCGCATTGTTCACGTAACGAATGAAGACGCAATCGAAAACGGCAAGCTTATAAGCAAAAAAGAAGGCGCCCTCGTTGGTATTTCTTCCGGAGCTGCAATTTGGACAGCAATCCAAGAAGCAAAAAGAGAAGAAAACAGTGGCAAAACCATCGTTGCAATACTTCCAGATTCAGGAGATCGATACTTGTCTACCGCATTATTTGAAGACTAATTACATTTAGGAGCACTATTTTAAATACGCAAGTTTTGATTAAATAATAAAAGAATAATAAATAACATTATTAGATAATGATCAAAACTATAAAATAAAAAAATAGCAAAAATAACAGGAGAAATGTATGAATGATCGCCTTGATCTTATAAATCAACTAAACTCAATTCACGATTCAGACATAAGGCAAGCTACATTCATACCTAATTACCGAAATATTATTGCGCTCATACATGCGACTCAGGTGTTACTTTTACCTGAGTTGCATGTGCGCAATGAAAGCAACGAAACTACACAACTCAACGCTAGTTTGAGCACTAACACTAGTTTGAATAACGTTACTTCAAACGCGTTAGACACTATAGAACGCATCATATTACACGAACTTCAATGCTACACAAGCAACACAATTAAAATTCGAGAAATTTGCGATCAATTTATAAATACTCTTCCTACAATTAAAAAGTTACTTTTAACAGATATTCAAGCAATATATGAAGGCGATCCCGCTTGCACAAGCAAAGTAGAAGTCACGCTCGCATACCCTGGTTTTTATGCAATGCTTATTCACCGCACAGCGCACGCACTCTACGAACTTAACGTACCGCTAATTCCTAGACTTATGAGCGAATACGCGCACAGAAAAACTGGAATCGACATTCATCCAGGAGCAAAAATTGGCGCATATTTCTGCATTGATCACGGAACTGGCATTGTAATCGGCGAAACAACTGTAATCGGCGAGCATGTTAAGCTTTACCAAGGCGTAACGCTGGGTGCGAAAAGTTTTGCGCTAGACGATTGCGGAAATCCTGTAAAAGGCGGAAAGCGGCATCCGAATATTGGCGATAACGTAGTAATTTACGCAAACGCAACAATTTTAGGCGGAGAAACCACAATCGGCAGCGGAAGTGTAATCGCAGCAAATGCGTGGATTAACCGCAGCATTCCTGCAAACACAACCTACCACTTCCCTAAAGCCTAATACACGATTAAAATACAAACTCCACTTATACAGCTTCTACTACTTCTACTATTTATTATCTAATAGCATTTTCGTTTCAGATTTGCTGATTCACTCGCCACCAAGCTTTGAAAGCTGCACTGGTTCGTGATCCTTGCCCATCTTAAACTTAAGACCTGCACGCTGCCACATACGGTATTCTCCAACCGCAGTAAAGAGAACATCCGTGGAAGAATTAAGAGCAGTTTCGCAAGAATCCTGAATAACGCCAATAATAAGACCAATTGCAACTACTTGCATAGCGATATCGTTTGAAATACCAAACGACGAGCAGGCAAGAGGTATAAGCAAAAGCGAACCACCTGCAACACCAGAAGCACCTGCAGCAGAAACTGCAGAAAGAACAGAAAGAATCACTGCCGTTGGAATATCAACGTAAATACCAAGCGTGTGAGCAGCACACAAAGACATAATAGAAATCGTTATAGCAGCTCCGCTCATATTAATAGTTGAGCCAAGAGGTATAGAAACCGAATAATTATCTTTGTTGAAACCAAGCTTTTCGCACAAATTCATATTTACAGGAATATTTGCAGCAGAAGAACGCATGAAGAAGGCTGTAACACCTGAATCACGCAAAGTTCTAAAAACAAGCGGATATGGGTTCTTGCGTGTAAGTACAAAAACTAAAAGAGGATTAACAATCAGAGCAACAACAGCCATAGTTCCTACTAACAAAGCAATAACGAAACCATATTCGCTAAAAATACGAAGACCATTACTTGCAACTGTTGTATAAACAAGACCCATAATGCCAAAAGGTGCTGCGTTAATAATCCAGTGAACAATTTTTCCGATAGCAGACGAAACGTTATCGAAGAACGCTTTGGTAGAAGGCTCTGCTAAGCGGAGAGCAACACCGAAAGCAATCGCCCAGAAGAGAATACCAATGAAGTTGCCTTTAACAAGAGCATCTACAGGATTGACGACAATATTTAGCACAAGAGAATTAAGTACTTCACCAATTCCTTGAGGAGACGGAGAAGATGCTGCTGCAACATGAGCAAATGTGAAATCTACAGGAAATATGATAGCTGCACAAACTGCTATAAGACTTGCACTAAAAGTAGACAGCGCATACAGTCCTATAACAACTTTCATATTACCAACACTTTTTGCCTGAGCAAGCGCACCTATTACTAGGCAAAATACCAAAATTGGAGCAACGGATTTAAGCGCACTTACGAAAAGCTTTCCAATAAGATCGAGCACGTAGACGTGAGATGGCACAAAAATACCAAGCGTTGCACCGAGAAAAAGACCAATTACGATACGCAAAATAAGGTCAATGTTATTCCATTTTTGAACAATCTTGTGCATGAGAGTCTCCTGTATAGTAATTTGTGCAGAATATTTTATACTCTTTTATGTGTATTCACACTTATGCATTCACACTCGTGCGTTCACATTTGCAAGATTTTTATTTTTTACATATTATACACAGCTATGTATTTATATGCAAATCGTCTAATCTGCATGATTTTTATTTGACGACTGCGGCAAAACAACTGCATGCGCGCTGGCAACAGGTAGAGAAATTCTAGCGTTAGACGAACCGACGAGCGGATTAGACTATGCGCATATGCAAGAACTAGCACAGATATTATCAAAACTTAAGTCTATGAATACAACAATTGTTGTAGTAACTCACGATAGTGAACTATACATTCATGTTGCACAAGATTGATTCATATGTAAAGTTAACTCTCGAAATGCAAAGAATTTATTTATCTTGAACCACTGAAAATATCTTGAACTAACTTGGAATTTCACAATCTTCATAAGTCCAAATGCTTTATGGTAGAACTGTTTTACAATATATCCTGACGTATTTTATGTAATACGTCAGGATATATTTACCTCAACATTATCTGACCATCATTTTCAACGATTTTACAGGATTTAATCAACGCGAATAAAGCATTATCTAAAGCCTCAGTATCGTGTTTTCCTATTCTCTTTTTTCCATATAGTTCGGCCATAAATTTATATAAACCATCTTTTGTTACTTTAACATTTTTACTAATAATCTCAAGCATTCCTTCACCAATCTCTTCAGGTGAAATCTGACTAAAATCACGAACAATATCGCCAGGTAATCTGAAAACAATAGGTTTATTTTCTAAATACATAAAGCCATTCCTACGAATAATACCGAAATATTCACATCCTCGCATTTTTATATCAAAACTTTTTTGCACGACTGAAGTAACTTTCTCACGTTGAAAATACCAAACAATCCTCTGCAAAAGAAGGTTTTCTGAAAGAGGAGCTTCAACTTCTAGAATATCCTTAACAATTTCTTTAAAACCTATGTTTTTATGCTCATCAAAAATATTTTTGCAATCAGCCATCTTGTATTTTTCAAAAGAAAAATGATTAGTATCAACCGGTTGTGTAATATTATTGAGATTTGCTGAAGATTTTTCTTCTAGTCTACTCATATTCCCCATATATTCATGATTAGATTCTGCATGAGTTACATGCTTACCGTGAACGGAATCAAGTAAATCAACTGAATTATTATCCAAAGAAACTATACGTTTATCAGACAAAGCATCACTACTATCAGAAGAATCTTCTTCATGAATGCATTTCATTTTTATAGCTTCGTTAGCAGCAGCCAAAAGCTTCTCTTGCTCAACTATCCTGTTCTTAAACCACTCAGTCGACCAAATTCTATAGAATTTCCAACCCATATTTTCCAAAATAGTCTGTCGAAGCCTATCACGATCACGAGCATTCTTAGACGAATGATATGTAGCACCATCACATTCAATCGCCAAAACATAGTCGGAACTATTGCGCATTTTTAATCCAAGATCAATCCTGAATCCAGAACATCCTACCTGTGTATCTACAGAGAACCCATGATTTCGTAAGAATTCACACACTTCGAATTCAAAATCTGAATCAAACTGATCTATATTTCCTACACTCTCATTGCGCTCTAAAGCAATCTCACCATTTTCAGCAAAATCAAGATACTCCCTCAGAAGTCTAACACCTTCTGATCCAGTGCGACTTAAATCTATATCCATCGCATGCATAGAAGAAACAACTTGAATGTTATATTTAGCTCTTGTAACGGCAACATTCAAACGTTTTTCACCGCCATCTCGATTCAAAGGTCCAAAATTAAGCGAAATTATACCTTTAGAATCTGGACCATAGCCAACGCTGAATATGATAGTGTCGCGCTCATCTCCTTGTACAGTTTCAAGATTCTTTATGAAGAACGCATCCTCTTTGTTCTCATCAAAGAAAAATTCTTTTTCGGGAGTAGTTTGACGTCGTCTTAGCAATAATTTATCGATAAGATCCTGCTGACTTTGACTAAATGCAATAACGCCCAAACTTCTATTAGGGTATTTATCAATGTTCTTATAAATCAAATCAACAACATACTCAGCTTCTTTTCTATTGTTATGAGAAGAACGATCAAATTCGCCATTTGCATAGTAATAATCAATACCTAAACCTTCAGAATCAGACTGAGCAGATGGGAAACTTATAAGCTTGTTATCATAAAAATTCTTATTAGAAAAAGCAATAAGTTGTTCACAGCGACTACGATAATGCCAGCTCAATCTGACCTGCGGCAAAACAACAGAAGCTAAATCCAATATAGAATCAAAGCTTCTTACATCATCATCATCTTCGTCATCATCTTCACCATTATTTATAACAGTAGTAAAGAAATTAGTAGGTGGCATTTGCTTAGAATCGCCAACAATAATAGCTTGCTTCGCGCGACTTATTGCGCAAATAGCATCCCATGGAAACATCTGCGAAGCTTCATCGAATATTACAATATCGAATTGCATAGAATCATAGTCAAGATACGTACTCACACTTAAAGGTGACATCATAAAACATGGCTTAACTTTCTGAACAAGCTCTCCAGCTTCTTTAATAAGTTCGCGTATATTCTTTTTGCTTCTTGATTTCTGATTTTCACGCAGTAGCATGATTAGAGGACTTCCATATGAAGCGCAATTAGACTCAGGGCATGCAGATGAAAGATTCTCACGTAATTTTATTTGGTTTATTTTAAACTGCTCAATATCTTTTTCTGCAAATTCTTTCACTGCTCTATCTTGAGAAAGCCTACTAAATTGCAGCAAAGAACTATTCTGTCTAATAATCAAATCAATCCACTGCAAATAGAACTGCTTCTTAAAGGTTCCAACAATGCTATCTTTATTAACATTATTCTTTATAACATCGTTAATAAATGTAAGAATCCCAATCTCTTTAAGATCAACAAGTAAATCTCTAAAAACGCACCAATACTTCAATACACTAATAGATGAAAGACAGCAGTTCAGTCTAGTTTTAGCATCTTCAAAAGTTAAAACATTAAAATCAACAATTCTCTTGTCAAAACTATTGAAAATATAATTTAGATTTTGAAGATTATTTTCACTTAAAATACCAGCAATCTGATTAGAATATTCAATGAAGTATTTATTCTCAGATAAGAAACTTGGATATTTTTCTAATGGCTCAAATGAGTATCCACTATCAATAACATTTTTAAGAGCTTCCATCTGATTATTAACATAATCCCAGTCAGTATCAATTCCCTTATATGCAGGGCCGAGTAATGATTTTACAGAGGATTCAATATGAGCATATTCACTCATTGCCTTCTGATATTCCGATAAGTTCTTCATTAAAAGAACAGATTCATAATATTTAGGTTTTTTATTTACTTTTTTGCACAATCGTATATCAGAAACAATCTTTTTATAATCCGAGTTAAAAATTCTAGATAATGCACCACTAAAATGTTTCAGATCACTGTAATTATCTACACCATTTAGCTTATAAATATCATCATTGCAATCAGATAGATTTTGCATCGAAGCATGTACCCCATTGCTAATTGACTGCAATTTTTGCAAAGAATCATAAGCTATATCGAAATTACGCTTATTTAGAAGAACAGGAGTAATTAAATACGAGCCACCAACAAGTTCAAAGAAACTTCTCCAGAAGAAAATATCTACCAAATTTTTGCAGCAAATATTATAACGCTTAGAAATATCATTCGATATTTGCGACAACTTTTCTAACGTATCAACAGAAGAAGAAACACTATTCTTTATCCGCATTTCTTCCATAATGGAAAGATTTCGATTCAAATACCCATACCAAGGATTGTCATGATAGTCATATCCGATAGTAGGAAGATAATCTACATATTTTGTTAAAAGATTAGTGGCATCATCGAGATAATCTGATCCTAATTTAGATATATCTTGAACCTCACATATAACATCAGGATCTTTATCAAATTTTGCAAGACGCTCATATAAATCATACAAACTCTTATTAATTACAGGATTTATTTTATGAAGATTGTAATCATAAGAATCCAATTTCTCTTTTGCTTTTACTTTAACATTTATTTCCTCATCAACTTTTAGTTGATTAATTTCATTCTTTTGAATATCGAAGTTATTACAAATATCTTTAATAACATCTTTCTTATTGGCTTTATTTGAATGAAGTTGAAGGCAGAAGTCAGCAATACCTACCTGCTGCATTTTGTTATATACGACTTTTAATGCAGCAAGTTTTTCTGAAACGAATAGTACTTTTTTACCATCATTAAGACATTCAGCGATGATATTTGTTATTGTTTGACTTTTACCAGTTCCTGGAGGGCCTTGCAAAACAAAGCTTTTACCAGATTTAGCCATTTCTATAGCATCAATTTGGCTAGAATCAGCGTCAACGACATTGCATAAATCAATTATTGAATCCTTCCCAACCTCAGACCCATCTATATCTTCATCAGATTCATCATAAGAATCTGTAGAACCGCCTAAAAGCTTATTGACAATTAAATTATTAAGAATCTTATCTTTATTATTCTTAAGATCCATATACATATTTATTTTTGCAAAAGAAAAAAGTCCGATTTTACATTCTTTGCTTATTTCCCAACCTAATTTAGAAACTAAATCTTGAACACTTTCAAAATATTCTTCTAGAGTTGTTCCATTTTTATATTCCGGAAGAGTTATGCCATACTCGTTATTGAGTTTGAGCGAAAATGTTTCATTTATGAGAATTTCATCATCAAGTACAGATATTATGTACGGATCAGTAAGAGATTTATTTGTTATCTGTATAGGAATTAAAAGTATAGGAGCATAACGAACGGTATCAGCGTAATTAGTATCTTTCCAATGAATAAATCCAAATGCTATATACGCAACATTTATGCCTGTTTCCTTCATAATTTCATTGGAAGTTTTCATAATCTTTCTTGCAGCAGCTACAGGCTTACCAAAAGTGCTATACGCAAGAACTTGTGAGGAATTTATTTCATTAGAGAATTTATTAAGAAAATCGTTCTTGTTATAAATACGTTTATTTCTCTTACTATCTAAGCCTGTATTTTGTACAGAAGAGTCGTTATTACTATTATCAGCGTAAAAAATCTGCGGAGGATTAAATATTTCAAAAGGCTTTGGATCATCTGAAGAGAACTCTTGGAAAATCTCTTTGCCACTTGGCTTCAATATTTCTATAGACAACTTACGATCTTTAAAACTTACAAGATTATTTCGCTTGCCAGTATCCAATAATTGTTCTGCCCACTTATCTATACGCTTAGATAACTCAATTAATTGTTTGGCTTCCATCTGCTCTTTACCTCACAAGCAATGTTAGTAACAACTCAATTGGAATAATTCTAACTCTAAATACTTTATTTTTCTTTATAAAACAAAGTTTAAAAATAATCTATAAATAAGTTTGAAATACAGTTGAAAATGCTAATATATTTCAAAAAATTTAATATTCAAATATACTTTCAAATCTACTGCTTACCACAACAAGAACTATTTCCATTTAAGCTTTTGTAAATAACTCACATTGAAAGCTAAATAAACTTCCAGTCAACTTGTACAAGTTTGTATGTTTATGACAGTATTGGCACATTAATTGATTTTGAATGATTAAACAGCAGCATACAAAAATGCTTAAATATTGAAGCTCACAAAAACAAAAAACACAATTTGCTTTCAACACAAGTTTCGCAAGCGAACAAACTAACGCATTACAAACCATACGATGATGAAAAGTCATTTTTAAAAAGAATCTACAAGAAGAATCTACAAGAAATTGCTCTTCATCTAAATGTAATGAAATTTTTTATCCCACCAAAAAATACCGAGTAGGAAAAACATATCAGTCAACATACCATAACTCTCGAAATGCATAGGATTTATTTATCTTGAAACACATACTATAATCTCCTCAAAAGGGGGTATGAATATGAATATAAACGCAGATACGCTCGTTTCTATTTCCGAAGCAAATCAGAATTTTTCTAAAGTTACACACATTGTTGACGTATACGGTTCAGCTATTATTTTAAAAAATAATGCTCCTCGCTACATAATTTTAGAATTTCCAAAATCTCAAGATGAAGAAATTTCTATTCCAAACAATGATGAAGTCATGTCTTTATCCGACATATTTATTAAAAAGAATAAAAACATTTATAAGAACCTATCTAAATAAAGTATTTAACACGAAATAATGCGTGCATGCTTTTAAACGATAAGGAATGTGCTATAGCAAAAAGGTTTAAGACTGACTTGATAGCTTGATTTTTGAATCTAAAAAGATCAGATTTCTCTGAGCTTAAAATTGATTTATAACTAACCGGTTAATTCAATAAAGTTTATTTCTAGACAGTTGATTCTAAAAGTTAGTTGAACACTTGAGGTTACGCAAGTTAGTAGTACAGTACGTTTTTGAACAAATTATATAAATTATTCGATTCGTTATTAAGATTTTTACTTAGACTGAAATTAACCAAAAATAATGCAATTCGGCAGAATTATAGAAAAACTCTAACGACCAATAAAAACCGAAAATAAACACACTAATTTGCCCAGTATTTTGAAAAACAGCAAATTCTTAAAATTGCTGAGGAAAAAGAACAGCCACATTCGGATTTTACTCTAACAATATTTTAATTCTGCGTTCCGCAACTTGCTGCAACTTAAATTTTCTATTCTAACTTTTAAAAAAGCCCTATTTTACTAGGCTTATATCACAGGTTTTTCCAAATAGATCACACTTTTGCAAGTTACTGCAACTTACTGCAACTTAAATCAAGCCCAAAACGGAATATACTTCATATATCTTGGAGCTGTATTTTCATCAACAGGCTTAATAAGTTTTGCTTCCAAAGCATCCTTAATAATTCTCGATGCTTTATATTTATCTTTATCATTTATATTGAATAAATCTCTAAGAGAATTATTCGATATGCTTTCTCCCTTAACATACAAAAAACAGGCTTGCATATAACAAGTCCTTACTCTATCTTCTTTACTAATCAAATCAAAAGGAGCTTTCATATAAAGAGTTACTTTTGTGAATTTATCACTTTGATTTTCGATTTTGGGAGCAAGCATAGAACTCTTACTTGTAGAATCAATTATTTTATCAAAACCACTTCCTCTTTCTTCACAAATCCCACATTTGTGCATAAATCCTGCAAGATTTTCATTTCTTGAAATTGGAACTGTATCAACAATGCGATCTATCGCAACCAAGGGTGAACCTGCATTTGAAAATTCAATCCTATCTTTGAATAACTCAATCATAGGGCTTGTCCCTTTTTGTTCAATAGCTTGATGAATCATAATATTGGCAATTAATTCACGAATAGCTATCTCAGGATAACCAAGATTAGTTTTTCTTATAGAATCTTCAATTATCTCCTCTTGCGGAATGACAGTCAAAACATAGTCTACAATTTTCTCATATGAAATTGCATAACCTTCACTAAATACTTTTTCTCTTATCGTTTCGAGCCTATCGTTATCTTTGTACCAAATTACCCTTACAGATTTATGAGCCAAACTATCAAAATTCTTTAAATCTTTTGAAATAAGTAATGCTCCTAAATTAGTAATGTCATAGCTTCCAGAATCATTTCTTTTTATAAATTTTTCATTGGCGAAATCATCCAATATCTTATTTATATTTTGTGGTAGAGCAAACCCCATTTTTTCATAATATCCCGATGCGCTAAGCACATCTAATATCTCATTAAACGAAATATTATCTTTTGCATTTCTTAATTCAAACGGAGTTGTATCAAATGCTGCCCATAAAGATCTCTCTTTATCAGGATATTCTTTCAACTTCTTCTTATTTGTTCCAATTCTAATGTATTCTTCACCTGAAAACTTAATCGGCTGCTTTTCTGCACATGGAATTTCGAGCAAGATTACGTTTTTACTCTCAATTTCTGTTTTATAAAATCTAAAATCTATCCTTGGATTTGTAATTCTCGATAACCATGCTTCAAATTCTTCTGAGCCTTTTTTACTATTCCTATAATCAAATGTAGTCCCTAAAATTTTATGTGTATTATCATCAACACCCCAAAGTAAATATGCTTTAGGTCTTCCCAGTAAAGTCGCAGAATTGCTCAAAGCAGAAATATACTCACCTATCATCTGAGGCTCATCATTATTGTGCTTAAATTCAACCCATTCTGTTTCATTTGGTAAAGAAATCAACTCTCTTATCAAATTTTTTATATAATCTTGATTTTTTATTGCCATCTTAATTCCCCCAAGTAACTATAGATAAATTGCTTATATTATAACATTTTTAGCATTTTTCCTCTCTGATATTAGTACCAATCATAGTAATTTATTGCGGACTTTTAGAACCCAAGAACTGATATATCATCTTGATTAGAAAATTAAAGTCAGATGGCTTAATTCTGCTACAGCTAAGAGATTGTAGCCGAACACAAGCCTAGACACATAATCTAAGCAGCAAGCGAAAACATAATAAATTATTAAGAATTATCCAGCGATAAAAAATGTCAAAATCACCACTATATCCCTAATCTCTAGCGTAACTAGTGTTTGGCAACTGAGGCAAAACAGCCAGCAAACCGACAGTAAAAATCAGCGCTAGTATAGGCAAAAGCTGCCATTGGAACGTAGACGAGAATGCAAATCCAATCCAAGAACCAGTAGTAGCACCAATCGCAAACGCGAGGCGCGCCCAACCAGAGAACTTAGCGAGCGTACTTCCTTTAAACAGAATCTGACGCGCAACAATAATCGGCTCCACTAACAACATTCCGCCAATCGCTTGAAGGAATAATGCGAAGCACATTATTGGCAAAAGATTAATAAACATAAGGCAATAAGCAGCTAAGCTCACAACAATTCCTAAAACCGCTATTTTTCTTAAACCGAGTTTTTGAGACGAATGCGCATATAAAACGGACGCAAGTACGCTTCCTATGCCAGTGAAAATATACAGTATTGTTAAAGATTGAGAGCCATATTGCTTACCAATACCAAGAAGAATATAGGAAACAGAGCATGCAGGAATAAAAGCAACCAAAAGAGATCCAGCAAGAAGCATGATTTTACTCTTGAGCTGAGGATTTGTAGATTGCTTAGATGTAGATTTGTTAGTCACATCATTTGCTTGCGATTCTTGCGATTCTTGCGATTCATTCTCTGCATCTTGCGACGCTTCCTCTTCTACGCAAGACGCTTGCGCAATGTCTTGTTTCATAATAAATCGCGTAGCACAAGCCGCAAAAGAAGTCACGGACGAGAAAATCAAAACCGCAGGAATCGACCAGCTTGCAATCCAAGATCCCAATGGAGAGCCAAGCAAGGTTCCTGTAATACTCGCCAAAATACTCACAATGCCGCTGTAGTTGACAATCATGCTGTCATCACCACCTGCAGCATCAACCTCGAAAACTTCGCTAGCAATATCAATCACTTGACCAGTAATCAACAACGCACAAGAAAGAGCAACAAGCGACCACTTCCACGCAGGAGAGCCAAACATAAGAAGCGGTAGTAAACTGAGCACGCCTTCTACACCTTCGGTCATAGCAAGAGCGCGAAAACCGCCAAGCTTATCAACAATCCAACCAGAGCATGGCGAAAGAAAATCGGCAACCGTCATGAAAGTCTTACGAAAACCAATCACCCAAGCAGGCAAGCCCACAATAATAATAGAAGGCAAAACCGAGCCTTCATACGCTTGATTGCCGAGCATAGAAAAACAGAAGCCAACCAGAGCCCATCGCAATGCAGGACTAATAGATCTCATGCGAATAAAAATATTATTCTTACTAAAAATTGACTTCACAGCAACCATCTCTCCCCTAAAACTCTTTCCAAACAATGCAAACTTGCATGCAAGACTACATAACTACTTACACGCAGGCTTACATGCAAACTTACATAACTACCTTCAAATCGCTATCAAACTTAAATAATTCACTACAAACTACACAAATCCAATAGCTTATTTGACAAATTTAATAACACAATACTCTTGTTTAAAAAAAAAGCAAAAATTGCATTATATCTTAGTGAATATCACACTATTATGTATGTCTTGGTGTATTTAATCACATAATTATACGTATTTTAGTGTTTTTATCACATTATTATGTATTGCGTAACTATCAGCATAAAAACAACGCTCTCCACGTACGTAGAGCCTTTTGCTTAAAGAAGAAGAAAACAGTCTTATAAAATCTTATGCGGCTACTGCGGTTCTTCTCCGTGGGTGCCACTTGATAACGAGAACAATATTGGTAAGCACAATACCAACGACTACGCTTACCCATGCCAAACTCGGTGTAAGAAGCCAAGCGAGAACACCGAAGATCAGCAGTCGAAGCAGTACAACAATAACTAAGAAAGGCCAACTTTTTGTTAGGCATTTCTGTTGATCAGCCTTCAATGCGCCCATCAGAACCATAATCGCAGACGCCGCGCAAGAAAATAGCATATTGCCCAAGAATATGACGAGTAGCGTTCGCCAGCCAGCAATACTACCCAGCATCCACCATTGCAACATCAATGCAAGCAAAAATGTAACAACAGCATATACTGCTTCCATCAGCATATTCGCAACGATTAACGAGGAGAATGTTAGAGACACGCCTCTAGAAGTGTCTGTTTTACCTTCGCTCGCATGCTGTAATGCAATCTTGTTTCTCGCCTCGGCGCGCTTTACGCGCTCTTCTTCAAGCATTTGAACGCCAAGCTCAACCGATTTCTTTGAAGCTTCCTGTAATTGCGCATCCGTCATACCTGGCTGCCAAGGCTTTTCAAAAACAAACAGCAACACACTAGTGATCACTGCACCAATAATAATGCTTAGCAACGTGATATCGGAAACAAGCAATAAAGCAATACCAGAGGTCACCAGAAGCCTGAGCACAAAATCGATGATTCCGATAAGCAAATCGCCAGACCCGTCATCTGGCCTTCGATGCCTATCCCATTGCAGATACGCTGTGCTTAGCAGCGAAAACACCACAACACTCAGCGCGAGTATGACCACAGTTTCCCAACCTAGTACGCGGTGCCCTACGAACTGCTGTACAAGCAACGCAATAATAAGCGTGCAAATGCCAGCAACAGTTTCTGTAATCACATGACCCCAAAAAGCATGCTTGAAAAGAACTGGCCTTACATTCGTCTCACTCATCATCTTTCCTCTATATATTAATCCAATACCTTCTTGTTGTAACGTTTCCTCTTGATAAGCTATTTTTCACTTTGTTTTCTAAAATTCCACCATTATTTTCTATAACTCGTATGGAGCCAATATTGTCATCATCGCATGTAATCAAAATTTTATGTAGATTCAAAGTCTCTTTACAATATGTAAGTGCCATAGAAAGCATTTTTGTTCCATAGCCCTTCATACATTCAGATTGTCTAACTTCGTACCCTATGTGACCACCATAGTTAATTAAAAAAGAATTTAATTCATGCCTAATATTAATTTCACCAATAAATTTTTCATTATCTATCAACCAAAATGTAGTAGCTCTAACATAATTTTCAGGCAAATTTATACCATGTTCATAGTTATAAGAACTCTCTATAATTGTCTCAGGGTGTATAAAACGTCTTTCTGCATTCGGCCTAAAAATTTCATCTTCTTCATTAGCTTCTATATAACCTTGAATATATTTACTATCTGGTCTAATTAATTTCATAAGTTCCCCTTATTCTTAATATGCAATTCTAATAAGAATGCAATTCTATTAAAATTAGAATCCGTACCAGGCTGTTTAGCCTTAATAGTATTACCATTTTAAAAAAAAACCACACATACAAGCTTTATTAAAGAAAAATTTTTTATTTTTTTCAAGTGCACACTATGGATACTGGGTGCACTTTTTAACGATAGGAAAGGCTATAGTTAAAAGGGTTAAGATTGACTTGGTAACTTGATTCTTGAGTGCAAAATATCACTATTTCTTCTTATAACCTACAGCAACATTACCTGCTATCAATACCTGGTACTTTAAGAACATCAGAGCCTGGCTTGTCTTTTAAATCAAATTTTCCATGGAAAGATCTCTCGCTATAATAGCGGGATTCATTAATATCTTTCATCTGAAATTATATGCTCTATTCCACTATGCTCCGATTTAAGATATTCTTTCATAAATGTCGGGTAAGCCTTGCACTTATCAAGCTCATCTATAGGTAACCAATGCATTGTCTCTTTAGAACCTGACTCTGTAGTGCTTTGGCTCGTAAAATCTCTTTTTCCCATGGGCTTCATCATGTAGTAGAATGTCAGCTCATGGAAGTCTACTCCTTTTAACCCAGAGCTGCCGATGAATAAGTTCTCGTGTATGACGGCAAGGTGATCTACTTCGTAATTAAGACCTGTCTCTTCAAATACTTCTCTCTTAACGGCTTCTTCTGATGTCTCGCCCATGTGAACCGCTCCGCCAACTGAGTAGAAATAGTCGTCCTCATCATTTCTTGCAAATAGCACACAACCTTCTTCAACTATGATGGCTGCTGCTCTATATCTAAATGCTTTTTTATCGTTAATAAATCCGCAATTATGTTCCATAGTTTATTCCTTTAGAAAATCTGGTAAATATTTGTGTATAATCCCTTCTTGCGATAAATTCATTGTATCCATCGATAAAACATATTAATGTACGAAAATTAAAACTTATTGCTTACAGTTCACCATATACGACTTAGCGCATGTTAAAAACAAATGGGAGTCACGAATTACCATCACAAACTATGCCTTTTAACATTTAGTCCTTACAACCACATTTCTAAACAAAGCCAATCGTCGTACTAATATCCCGCCAATCATCGGAATGAAAATTCGCCAATCGTCGGGACAGAATTCCGACAATCGTCGGAAAATGATGATAGAATTCATATTATCAGCAGAAAATACGAGCAGACTTAATTAAAAAAACAGGGTGACAGAGTTGAAAAAATATAGGAAAAGAATTGCCGACGATATTTTGAAAAGAAAGCTAGAAGGCAAAGGCGCGGTACTGATTGAAGGGCCGAAATGGTGTGGGAAAACCACTACTGCAGAACAATTTGCAGCAAGCGTTTTATATATGGACAACCCCGAAAAGAAAGAACAGAATATCGCTATGTCGGAACTAAGCCCAAAGCGATTACTGAAGGGAGCTACCCCAAGATTAATTGACGAATGGCAGCTTGCTCCAAAACTTTGGGATGCAATACGGTTTGAGGTTGATCATCGTAGTGAGCTTGGGCAATTTATACTAACTGGTTCTGCTGTTCCTGCAAACACTACAGAAATTACTCACTCTGGTACTGGGCGCTTCACGTGGCTAACAATGAGACCAATGAGCTTATATGAATCCGGTGATTCCACGGGCGAAGCTAGCTTGGAAAACCTTTTTGCGGGAACTAAAAGTATTGAGGGTGATTCAAACTTAAGTATTGACCGCCTAGCTTTTCTTGTATGCCGTGGAGGATGGCCACAATCGGTGGATATGCGTAATGAAATTGCTTTAGATCAAGCTTTTGATTACTACGATGCTGTTGTACACTCCGACATTAATCGTGCCGACGGCGTACAAAAAGATGCTGAAAAAGTTAAGCGTCTTATGCGCTCATACGCAAGGAATCAAGGAGCACAAGTACCAAATACTGTGCTTTCGCGAGATATTTCTGCTAATGAAGATAAGACAATTAGCGAGGAAACCGTTGCGTCGTACGTTGATGCGCTTCGCAAAATATTTGTTGTAGAAGATATGCCTGCTTGGAATCCAAATCTAAGATCAAAAACTGCCATTCGTTCATCCGATACGCGTTATTATATTGACCCATCTATTGCTGCAGCGGCTTTGGGAATTGGACCAAACGACTTAATAAACGACTTAAATACTTTCGGTTTTCTATTTGAAACACTTTGCATCAGAGATCTGCGAATTTTTGCAGATTCTCTAGGCGGCGAAGTTTACCACTACAGAGATAAAGACGGACAGGAATGCGATGCGGTTATTCATTTAAGAAACGGTAAATACGGTCTTATTGAAATTAAACTCGGAGGCGAAAAGCTCATTGAAGAAGGAGTAAAAAGCCTTAAAGCGATGAAAGAAAAAATCGACACCAGTAAAATGAACGAGCCATCTTTCCTTATGGTTTTAACTGGAACAGGCGATTTTGCGTATTTCCGCAAAGACGGTGTTTGCGTAGTTCCTATCGGCTGCTTAAAAAACTAACACGAAGCCTTTCATGACTACAAACGCTAAACCTTTTAACGATAGCCCTCACTAACCCCTGCTACACAAGGACAAACTTGCACCCACCTAATCAGCCTTTGACATCACCACAACAGTCTCAACGTGAGATTTAGGAAACTTACGAGTATAGCTACACTTTTTTGAGTACACACTATGGATACTGGGTGCACTTTTTAACGATAGAAAAAGCTATCGTTAAAAGGGTTAAGATTGGCTTAATAACTTGATTCTTGAGTGCAAAATACTACTACTTTTCCTTATAACCTATAGCAACATTACCTGTTTTATTAATCCCTGGCACTTTAAGAACACAAGAGCCTGACTTACAAGAGCTTGGCTTGTCTTTTAAATCAAATTTACCAACTAAAAATAAAGCTTTAAGTCCTGTACCAGGTAAATTGAACGATGATTCAACTAACTTAATACGCTTATCTCCAAGAGTGACTTTAGACAAATCATAATGAGAATCCAGAATATCTCGTGACACAAAGAGATACAACTCATCCTTATTCATATAGTTTTCTGGTATACGAAACTCTTCCCGAGATACCGCTACCGTCTCCCAATGATACGACGCAAGCTCCGCCTTCTCATCATCGCCGGCACATCCCGCAAGAGAAAAAAGAGAACCTAGCAGCAGAAGCACAACAAGACAACTTTGAAAAATGGTTTTACAAAAAATAGTTTTACTTCTCATAACACTACTAGCCTCCTTTTCGTTAACACGACTCTGTATCAAATGATCATAAAACAGATTATTAAGCAAACAAGATCTACCATTCGCTCTGATTACTATAATAATCTTAATAAATATATTATTTTTTTTTATTAATTTGTCTAGATTATCGACACTAATCTCTTCGTTCACTAGCAAACTATAATTTTTATAAACAGCAAGATTCGAAGAAACAGAAGAACCAGAAGAATCAATATCATCATGCACGTTTAATGCTTCCAACAATATTCCCTCATAAACGAAGCAATCACCTGCGAATCTTCACCTTCATAATCCCAAACAAGCAACTTCTTAAACTCAGGAACCTTATTTTCTGGAATAACCAACAAGCCATTACCATGAGAAATCAAACAGTGTAGGGAATTTTTTTACGATTATTCCACCGATTTGTTCCCCAAGAACACAAGCAACTAGAGCACAATAACACTCTTAGCTAAATTTAAATCTATAGCAATTTAAACCAGCACTTAAAGGATTTCCTCCCAATTTTTAGGAAATCCCATAAAATCAAATCTAAACGAACCTTCATATTTAGCAAACGTATTTTTCAAGTCTTTCAAAAGAGAACACCACTGTTCATTTGCTTTTAGCATTCTTTTAGTAATTAAAAGTACAGGAAATATTTTATTTTGTTTCCCTTTATATTGAAGATTCTCTTTATAAAGGCGCGGATTTTCTTTTAAAGGCATATTATAAAGTCTGGTATAGTGTGCACAAATATTTCTTACTTCTACTAAACATAAAATCCAGTTTTTTAAATATTTAGGATCAGTATTGTAATAGCGAGATATATTTTTTTGATCTTCAGTTTTTAAAATGCTAAACAATGAAGATAAACTCCCAAAAGACATTAATTCCACAGAAACCCATATAGGAAATTGACTATTATATTTTTCTATGTGATGCTTAACAAAAGGTTTATTTTTTTGTCGTTCAATTTCTTTATTCAAGCTTTTTATAAGAATAGAGTAAATAGATTGTCCTTGTTTATTTGTCTTGTAAACAAAATTAGTCTCACTCATCAATACTTCAGGACCGTATTTGATAGATAAGTAATAGGCAATCTGAGTTCTAAGTTCTATCTCAATTTGCTCTATAGTTCGCATTAGATTATTTTTAAATTGACTATCAAAGCAATAAAGATTAAATAGCTGTTCTATGCTAACAGTGTCTTGATAATACTCCTTGTTATTAGCATTCTTCAACCCTACACCATAACCAGAAAGTCTGTAATAGTTGACTTTCGTCAAAATTCCTTTTGCAAATTCAATGTTAGAAATTTTTAAATGATGGTCATTTACAAGTCTTGCAATTTGTTGATCATACGTTAAAGCTGGCTTCAATGTCATACGTATACTCTTTCATACAAAAAGCCCTCTCCGTGGTCCGCATGTAGAAGAACTACATTAAGCGTGGAGAGGTTCTGTTAATACGATTGTATCATGCCGCATTTATAAATCAACCTAATCAGCCCTAGACATCAATACGACACTCTCCACGTGGATTGAGAGAACGGGTAGTATATCTACACTTTTTTGAGTGCACACTATTGATAGTGGGTGCACTTTTTAACGATAGGGAAAGCTATCGTTAAAAGGTTTAAGATTGGCTTAATAGCGCGTTACATTACAATTCTTCCAGTTGTTTAGTCTGGTCTCTTCTCACGTAGATAACCGCGAGTATTTGAACTTCTTTTCTACTATCATCAACACAAAAATAAACGTAATAATTTTTTACGCGTATTCTTCTAAAACCAAGTTCACACCACGGCTGCTCACTAATTAACTTCACACGATAAGGCATCGTCTGCAAAGACATCATTTCCGACTTCAACAGCTCGAGCATTCTTTTAGCCACTATCGGTGCTTGTAACTCCGTGGCGATATATTCTCGAATAAGTGCAAGATGCTCTTTCGCCTGACGAGTGACTTTTATCTTATACTCATCCATTAAAGACCTCGTTCAAGATCTTCAAAAACATCATCTATCGAATAACTATCACCACGAACCGCCTGATCATAACCTTTAGCCATCAACGCGTTAAACGTTTTCTCATCCATATCATCTTGTGCTGGAAGAGACTTTGGAATAGTAAGCGAAAACGGAATACCCTTATTAAGAATGATTTGACGATAAAACATGTCAATAGCCGTAGCCCTAGGAACTCCAATCGTTTCCAGAATCTGCTCCGCCTGCTGCTTAATATTTTCTTGTATTCTCACATTCACATTCGCTGTCTTAGTAACTGCCATATAAACCAACCTCCATACACACATCATAAAATACTGTATCGCATATTGCAACACAATTTATATGAATAAGATCCCTCAGCTGCCATACATGTTTTTCGTGTTCGTGTTACCTTCGCATTGCCTTTGTATTACCGCTTTTTATAGCACAGTCAAGTGCCATGATGCCGGAGATAACTCCATCTATTCTATAGGTTGATTTTTGAACATAAGAATAGACTAAAGAAAATTCAATAGTCTGGATTTTATAACATCTCCACATGAGATTGAGTGGTCTAGTTTCATTACGTGTTGGATACAATGAAACCTTAGCTTTGAACTCTGAAACTTTTTCAGGCATCAAAAAAGACGGTATTACTACCGCCTTAATTATTTACACATAACGCTTTTAGATCTAGATTTCTATTTCATAGAAACTTGATCCTTGCTAAGCTCTACAAACTGGGATTTGTTGTAGTTATCTCCCATTTTCTTTAATTCCATATGTAATACACAAACAAATACTATCTCAATAATACATGCCGCAACAGCAACCGTTGTCCCGTTTAATGCACATCCTAAAATCAAGGAAATCATCGGAATAGAAATTGCAGCAACTGTATACCCCTTTGATTTATACAACCATGAATACGGCAGTAAATGTGCGCCAAAGACCATTGCATACACCATAATCATCTTTTCCGGAACCGCACTAAACACCCACATAACGATTAATAAATAAATCATTTGATTTAAGGTGAAAATGAAGCCTAATTGTCCAAGTGGATTTTGTTTTGAAAAGATATCAACCTTTATAAGTTTACCAATGAGCCAAGCCAGCGGTAATAATGGACATGAACAGCAAAATACCAATAAATTTTTCATATCCATATTGATATTTAAAATCGACACAAGTACTATCAGAAGCCATATAATCACCGATGCCATGATAAATGGCAATCCTTTTTTCTGCTGAATTGCAATTTCTTTTCTTAATTCATCCACCATTTTCTCCTCCAAAAATTCAAATTTGTCTACAGGAGGTGCGGACATTTTTTTAGACAGCCACACCCCCTTCTCTCCATCGATACTCAACTAATCCTATTATACTCAACGTGTAACTCTTTTAACAACAAAAAAGCACGTCAGTGACTTGCTGATGTGCTTTTATTTTGACTTATCTCATTTCCTGCAAACTTAACGCTTTAGTTCTGTCTTGCTCCCATCAAGGAAAGTAAACTCAACCTTTCCATCTTGATGCACAGTTAGATAGTCAACCATGCTAAGCAAGACGTTTTCATCGAACACTGTTAACAAGTCCTGCTTTTTCAAGTCCTCGATAAAATATTCAACTTCATCATGTATCAAGACTACCCTTATGATAACCATGCATCAATAAAAGAGCCTTAACGTTCATTGCAGGAGAGAAGCTGGCAAGGGGAATGTCGTATGATGATAAAAGTCTAAGGCACTACAAACTGGAATTTGGATTTTACTTAAAATTGTATTATTTTATTAGCGATATCTTCTACAAATCGCTTATCGTGTTCCACAAATATGAGTGTAGGCTTTGCTTCTTTTATAATTTCCTCAATCTGTATTCTTGATATTACATCTATATAATTCAGTGGTTCGTCCCAAACAAATATATGAGCTGGCTTTGAGAAACTTACAGCAATTAAAACTTTCTTTTTTTGTCCATCACTATAATTCTTCATATCCATTTCAAATAATTCTCTTGAAAAATCTAATTTTCTTAGAATTGTTTTACACAATGTTTCATCAACATCTTGCTCGTGAATATATTCATTTAGGCTACCTGTTAAATTAGATGTGTCTTGAGGAATATACGAGATTTTTAAATTACCTGCTAATTTTATCTCACCTGTATACTCGTGATTTATACCTAATAAAATTTTAATCAAGGTTGATTTTCCGCTACCATTACCCCCATATATAGCCACTATGTCGCCTTGCTTTATCTCGAAAGTTACATTATTTAGGATCTGTCTCTCTCCATAGCATGATGATAAATTGCTAACCGATATTAGAGGATTTTTATGATGATGTAATGGATGCAATAATAGACTTTCCTTTGTTTCGATATCTTTTAGTAAACTCTGTTTTTCTTCTATTGCCTTGTTTTGTCTATTCTCCAAATTCTTAGATTTTTTCATCATCTTGGCTGATTGATGACCTATATGTCCTTTGTCTGGTTTTACACCTGATACTTTTACACCATTTTTAGTATTTTCAATTTTATCAGACCAAATTTGACTTTGTCTTGCAGACTCTTTTAATCGTTTAATATCTTTTCTTAATCTCTCATTTTGACTAATTTCAAATTGGTCTTTCATCACTTTGTTTTCATACCATGATGTAAAATTTCCCGATTGGACATCAATAGAATTCCTGTTAATAGAAATAACATGATTGATACAACCATCTAAAAAATCTCTATCATGAGATATAAGCAAAAATCCTTTTTTACTTTTCAGATATTCACTTACAATTTTTCTTCCGTCCATATCTAAATGGTTTGTTGGTTCATCAATAAGTAAAAAGCCATCTTCTCTTGTAAACAAAATAGCTAAAAGGATTTTTGTTTGTTCCCCTTTAGAAAGCGTTTCAAACTCTCTGTAAACAAGGTTCTCATCTACATTTAGCAAACTGAGTTCTCTAAATAACTTCCATTCTTCATCATCTGATATTAGTTCTTTATATAACTCAATTCCTAATTTTGAAGTATCGCTTATATTTGGTGGAAATTTAATAAATTCAACATCCTTGCTTATTTTACCTTGATAAGTTTCTTGATTTAAAAGTAACTTAAATAGAGTTGATTTACCGATTCCATTTCTTCCTATCAAACCCGTTTTCCAGTTTGTATCAAAGGAAAACGATACATTTTTAAATATGGGTTTTACATATCCATAATATGAGAAAGTGAGGTTTTCAATTTTAATTACTGACATAAAACGCCTCCCTAAATTATCATTTACCGCCCGGGTGCAAAGTGTGTGCACCTTTTAACGTTTAGTTTTTCCTGTATTACTACGGTTATCACTGCTTTGCTTTTTCAGTTATTTCAATTCTCGATTAGATAATTTTCCAGTTCTCAAAGCAACAGTAACAAACTCAACCTCTTGCAAACACTTCTCGCAAAGTTCATAACCTTCATCGAAGTTCACTCTTGACCTAAATGTACTAGCAATGAATTCGCATGGTGAGGAGATCCTTTCAACTACACCGCACCGTTCGCACTCAGCATACACATTCCCATCCTTAATCGGAATAAACATTCCATGATCTTTCTCATTTCCCATGACGCTAACATCTTCGAAATCATCAAATTTTACATAGAGCATATACGGCTTCCTCCTTCATTTTGGTATGTCTATATACGCTCTAATTCCAACTTATATCAAGTTTTATTGCTTCTTTTTTGATCTATATGTCTGCTACTTCGCAATAGCTTTCCCATTAAGACAGTGCACCATGTAATGCGCAAATCCATCGTTTTTACAATTTACCTTCTTCTTATCTGAAACCTCGGTGACACCATTCTCACAATCTACTTCAAGGCTTGCATCCTTGGTGATTGTTCCTTCTAAAATACTCATGCCATTTAACGTATCAAGCGTACAAACATGAGTTACTTCTACGTTTGTTGCTGAAGCCGACCCATTACAACATTTAAGAAAGACATCATCCGCCTTCAAATTAACAACTTCTACCTTGCCATTGTTCACTTCTACATAAAGCTTACCAATCTCAATATCCGTGATGAGCACTCGATTAGAATCAGATTCAACCTCACAAAATTCAATCAGTCTTTCGAAGGACAGTCTTAAGCGAGATCACTGTGACACCAATAGCAAAAGAGGTAAAACCAATTCTAATAGCAAGTGTGCCATCCCATATTAAGGCAACCAGCATCGCGATTAAGGCAACCGTCAAGCCGAATGTCGCTACTTCACGGCAAAAACGAACGAGCTTGTCCATTTCCTTAAGCACCTCCTCGTTCACATACTAATAATCAGGTTTCACTTTACCTTTTGAGCTATATTTTACCACTTCACCAGCTGGGTGCAAAGTGGCGAATCGACTTGCATGGGCGCTTTGACAGAGCTTGAAATTGCATAACGCATTTCAAGCTCCTTCAAAGCGTGATTTGGCTCAAATGTAAAGTCCAGTGGACTTTACATGCCAAATCAGCCGAACGGCTACTAATAGCCGTGCGCGACGACCTGCCTTTTCGCTTAGAGCGTAGTGCGAAAAGGTAATTCGGAGCGCTGAGCCACTCAAGGCAGAAGCACTGCTTCTGCGTGGCGAAGACGTGATCGCAGCTAACTTGCGTGCGAGTCGACGATTTCGAGCTGCATAATTCGCGAATGCACTTCGATTCGCTGAGCTTACTCAAAGTTGAAAGCACAGTGTGCTTTCAACGCAAGCGAAGTACGTTAACATCTTGTACACTCGACCTTACACCGTTGATATGTTCCCTCAAACAGCCAAAATACGTTCAAAAACCGCAAGAACCCAGCTTAAAACTGCCACGCATTAAACCTTTTAACGATAGACCTCACTAAGCCCTGCTACACAAAGGCAAACTTGCACCCACCTAATCAGCCTTTGACATCAACACGACACTCTCAACGTGATGAGTGTTGGAATATATAACACAGAAAGCAAACAGTTTCAGAGTTTAGAAGGAAAAGTTTCAGAGTACAAAAGCAACAGTTTCAGAGTTCAGAAGGAAAAGTTTCATTGTATCCAAATGGGTAAGAAACTAGAAACCATATTTATATAACAACATAAAATACACTAAGTTATTTTATTGAACATATATCGTACTTTATCTATCCGACTATTTGGACGACGGGGCTGGCAAACAGGTTCACCGGTAGTAACATGGTACCCTTTTAACTCTGTTAAACAAACACTACGTCCATTTGTAAAGAAAGTTAAATCACTACGATATTCTTGAATACACCGAGCAGGGATTTCTCCACTAAGAATGACCTCATTATTTTTCAATTGAGTGTCTACGATGTTCGCACAATATTTAGGAGCATCGTTGTATGCTCGTGAAAGATATTCCTTTGGCGCATAAATTTTAAAACTAAGATATGGCTCTAACAATTCTGTTCCAGCTTTTTTTAAGACTTGTTCCAATACAATAGGAGCAAGCATCCGAAAATCTGCTGGGGTACTAACAGGGCTATAGTATAAGCCATACTTAAAACAGATTTTACAGTCCGTCACATTCCAACCATATAATCCTTGTTCGCAACCATAGCGTATCCCTTCCATAACTGCATTTTGAAATGATTGATTTAAGTATCCAAGAGAAACCGAGCTCTCATACTGCATTCCACTTCCCAACGGAAGCGGTGATACAGATAAACCAATGGAAGCCCAGAAAGGATTTGGCGGCACTTCGATGTGAATGGTATATTCTGCATTTTTTAACGGTCTCTCCATATAAATGACTGTAGGCTCTTTTAGTTCTATCTCCACATGATACTTTTCTTGCAACAGTGCACTAATCACTTCCATTTGTACTTTCCCTAAGAAAGAAAGTATAATTTCATGTGTCGTAGAATCCACGTAATATCGTAGAAGCGGATCACTATCTGAGATTTCCAAAAGGGCATCAAGCAACATTTCTCTCTGTTCAGGTTTACTCGGTTCAACAGTTGTTTGTAGTAGAGGGTGCGGATTTTCAATCTTTTTTCTCTGTGGCAATAGTTTTGTATCTCCAAGAACACTATTTAACTTCAAAAACTCATTTTGCAAAATAACAATTTCTCCAGAATAAGCTCTATCAATCTTACATAATTCACCATTTATTGAAGTATACATTTCTGTAACTTTTATTTTTTCTTTTTCTGATACTCTAACCGAATCTCGTAAATGTAGTACTCCACTATAAAGGCGTATATATGCAAGACGTTGTCTTTTTTTTGTATATTCAATTTTGAAAACATTTCCGCAAAGTTCAGACGGACCTCGATGTGTTGATGAATAAAATTTATTCGTAATCACTTCTATAAGGTTATCAATCCCTATATTACTTTTTGCACTTCCATGATAAAGAGGGAACAGAGAACAATTCTGAAATCTTATGCTTTCCTCTTGTTCGAGTTCCAATGCTTCTAATGATTTACCGGACATATATTTCTCTAAAAGGTCATCGTTTCCCTCTATTACCGTATCCCATTGTTCAGATTCGGTAAAGTTCGTCACACACATATTAGGATACAGTTCTACCTTCTGTTTGATTACAATTTCGGCAGAAAGTTTCTCTTTAATATCCTGATAAACCGTTGATAAATCAATTCCATTTTGGTCAATCTTATTGATAAAAAAGATTGTGGGAATCCCCATTTTCCTAAGTGCATGAAATAATATACGAGTTTGTGCTTGTACGCCATCTTTTGCAGAAATCAGTAGAATTGCCCCATCTAAAACTGATAATGAACGATATACTTCTGCTAAGAAATCCATATGTCCTGGCGTGTCTATGATGTTCACCTTCGTATTTTCCCACTGAAAAGAGGTTATTCCTGTCTGAATTGTAATTCCTCTCTGACGTTCTAAAAGCGTATTATCCGTCCTCGTTGTACCTTTGTCCACGCTTCCTAATTCTGTAATCGCTCCACTGTTATATAATAAGCTTTCTGTTAAGGTAGTTTTTCCTGCATCAACATGAGCTAAAACTCCAATATTAATAATTTTCATGTGATTTTCCTCCATTCAAAAACCCAAAAGGGCATAAAAATCCCAGTGATAAATACTTTTATCACTGGGATTTTTATGCATAACCATAGGTATACAAAGCATACAGATATTCTCTGGATACTTTAGAATCACATGATAAAGGTATTCTTAAACTGGGTACAAAAAACTAAGCCCTCCTAAAAAAGGACATCCAATTATTTGTTCCCACTATCAAATTGACAGTTTATTTAAGAATACCTTGCCGCATATTTATTAACTCCTTTTAAATAGATACTTAAATAATAGCACGTAAGAGCATATTCGTAAAGGAATCTCCAATTTTTTATCAAAGAGAGTACGTGATTACAAAATAGCTGTAATAATGTACCAATATTTGTTATTCTATAATCTTCCAATTACTCCCGTTCTTTTCAAGTACCAAATCAAATTGAGATACCTGCGTTGCTTTGGTCTGCTGGTCGATATACTCCACTGTCAGCGATACCGTGACTTGATTATCCTTACGATTGTGAATAGGATTTACCAGTTCTTGAAAGATGTACTCTTTTCCGATTGGTTTTAATATCCCGTCATTCACATAGTAGGAAAGTTCACTGGCTGTCGCTGTAGGATAGAGCTTGAAGAACGTCGTTAAAAACTCATTGATTTCATTGGTTGTAATGGAATCAACCGTCCCCTCACTTTCAATGGCTTTTGGTTTATAACTTGATTTCTTAGGTATGTTGGTAATGGTCGGATTCTTAACCAGTACCATATTTCCAGAACCATCTACATAGACACTCACTATATAAGCAGAGTGGACGGTCTTTGTATTTTCTCCCTCTGTAATGAGCTGGTCTACACTGTAGGTTACATTAAACTCATTGTCGCCAGTTGCCTGGAGTCAACACTATGGATAAAAAGTTCATTTTTTCGTTTTCGCGAACATATCATTGACTTTTTTTAATGTTTTCCTCGTATTGGTAAACATATCATAGGTTTTTTATACTAGTACGTATTTGGAAACATATCTAGTTTTATATTTTTGATATATAATGCACATTATATAATGTAGAATTTACTCATTTACAATATCCTTTTATTTTATCTGCATATTTGCTTAAAAGCTCTTTTGAATATACTTTACTTTGGTTAGATTCTCTCACTTCGTTCCAAAGAATTGCAGCAACTTTCATCTTATTAGAAAATTTATCACTACGTTCATCTAAGTTAAAATCTTTTACAAACTGGTTCCATTGGTTAGTAGTATTATCATATTTTGCGTAATCAGAGTCTCCATTATATACATCAAGCATATTTTTAATTGTAAAATTTTTGTCGTTCTTTCTTTTTACTTTTCGCCAAGCTTCTGCCATATTCGCATTAAATTTAAATGGCTTAATTCCAGTTTGCTCTGAAAAATAGTCTCTAAATTTTTGATTGAATGAAAATCCACATTCTAGTAATGGAGTATTTAATGTTATATTATCAGTTATCTTTTTATTTTTATTCCTTGAAGATTTTTTTATTTTATTTCCCTTAAAATATTCTTCTATAATATAATTCAGTTCCTTTTTTGTTCCTCTATATTCTAATCCAAGAGACTTACAAACTTTTGATAACTCCTCTCGATACCAATAATATTTGTTGAATTCTTCAAATGATTTTATATCTTTAAATTCAGGTCTACTTTCTAACATACACTTTCCCTCAATTCTCTTTTTTTCTATTCGTTTGTCATCAATACTAGAGCCTCCGCCGCAGCTTTCACATTAAACGAGTAAACACTAGGTATGTCTTATCGACATGTTCGTATGCAGAAACATATCCATGAACCTTTTAACAATTATCTCTGCCTATCGTTAAAAGGTTTCAAGCAAATAAACTTAGAGTTCTCACACTCCTAGATATTTAATATATATTTGACACGGATTCCACTCATCCCATAAAGTTGGAAAACATTCCAATTCTTTATATCCCATCGCGATATAAAAATGATTTGTAATATCATATTCTTTGTAGTGTCCCATCTGAACAGTTTTTACCTGTGAGTATGTGTAACCCATCTTCCTTGCCATAGCTTCGTATGCTTTGTTAAGTACCGAGCCAACTCCCATTCTATGGAATTTCTTTTTTATACCCATCACAAAAATCTCTGCACAATCCTTGCTGGTTGCGTTTAACACAATAAACCCAACAAGTTTATCATTAATATAACAAGCAAGAAAAGGCTTTTCCTGTGAATCTTGAATATATTCTTCTGTACTTTCTGGCATTCCAAACCATTCTTGAAGATCATACAATACTTCTCTCGATACAGATTCCTTTTCTAGTTTATTCTCAATTTCTTTTACTTTTATATTCAATCCAGTCCTCCACAAACTCTAATTTATTCTTGTCATCAATACTAGAGCCTCCGCCGTCGAATCTTTCCAATCGAAGCTTCCTATTCGGTCGCTTCTCTTGGAGATTCTTGACATGAGACCTACCTCTGCTTCGCATCGATTAGCTTTGCTAATCGCGCGATAGCAGGGTTAGAGCTTCAACGTTGATTGACATTCCCCACTTCACCAGCTGGGTGCAAAGTGGGTGCACTTTTTAACGTTAACATCCTGTGCACTCGACCCTAAAGCGTCGACATGTTCCCTCATACAGCAAAATCACGCTCAAAAACCGCGAGAACCCAGCTTAAAGCCGCTTCGCATTAAACCTTTTAACGATAGCCCTCGCTAACCCCTGCTACACAAGGGCAAACTTGCACCCACCTAATCAGCCTTTGACATCAATACAACACTCTCGACGTGGATTGAGTGAACGGGTAGTATATCTACACTTTTTTGAGTGCACACTATGGATATTGGGTGCACTTTTTAACGATAGAAAAAGCTATCGTTAAAAGGTTTAAGATTGGCTTAATAGCTTGATTTCTGAGCATAAAAACAGCCTAGAGATGATGCCCACTAGGCTGACTTTTGTAGCATTTCAAATGCTCACATTCTTTTGGCTTTTACGATTCCCTTTCAATTTACGATGCCCTTTCAATATCCACACTAATCTCTGATTTAAAAGTTACGCTGAACCTGTCCTCGTAAACTTTTATTTTCTTGATGTACTTTCTTACCAGCTTCTCGTCATATTCACTAATATCGTGACGCTCACTTTTCAGAAAATCTTCCATTTCTCTGATTCGTCTTTTAGCATCTTCTTGACCTGCTTTTTCTATAAGAAGCTGCTGTTTCTTACCTTTAAGCTCATCAATCTCGTTGGCAGTTTTCGTGTAGTCTTTTTTAGCTTTAAGCAAGGTTAATAGTATCGCTTGTTTGTCTGCAATTCTTTTATCAACCGTTTCAATCTCGTTTAAGTTGTTGCCCGCGATAATTTCTCTAATATTATTCTTCAACGTATCCAATACTTCATCCGATATACTAAACACCTTGTTTATGGCTTTCACTATGGCAGACTGCAGTTCGTTCTCTTGTACTGTCGGAGCATCGCAAGCACTAGGACCGTTTTCCACTCTGGTGCAACAACGCCAGACAACAGAATGCACCCCTCGGTTGTTCCAAGCAATTCTTCTGTAAACATCCCCGCATTTAGCACAAACACACAGGCTGGATAGAGCGTACTTACTGGAATAAACTCTCCTTTTTTTGTTCTCCTCACCGCTAAACATGTTGGCTCGTCTTAACATTTCTTCTTGAACTTTAAAGAAAATATCTCTTGGAATAATAGGAGTGTGGCTATCTTTTACATAATACTGTGGTTCTGTTCCATCATTTTTTATACGAACATGGTTGATAAAATCTGTTGTGATGGTTTTTTGTAAAAGAGCATCACCAATATATTTTTCGTTTTGCAAGATGCCTTTAATATTAGATAAATTCCATTTTAAATGCCCGGCACCGTTTTTAATGCCGTCTTTTTCAAGGCCCTCCGCTATGTCTCTAAGGCTTGCTCCTTCTAAATATTCTCTATAAATCCTTCTTACGACTTTTGCTTCCTGTTCAAGAATTACAAGATTCCCTTCATCGTCTTTTGTGTATCCTAAAAACCAGTTATGGTTGATTTGCACTTTGCCTTCCTGGTAGCGAAACTTAAGTCCAAGCTTCACATTCTGAGAAAGCGACGCTGATTCCTGTTGAGCTAAAGAAGCCATGATAGTAAGTAATAGTTCTCCGCTTGCTTCCATGGTGTTGATGTTTTCTTTTTCAAAAATGATCGGAATGTTTTTGTCTTTCAACTGTCTAACAAACTTTAAACAGTCTATAGTGTTTCTCGCAAAACGGCTAATCGACTTAGTGATAACCATGTCTACTTTGCCACTCATGCAATCGTGGATCATGTCGTTGAAACCGACACGTTTTTTCGTGCTAGTTCCTGAAATACCGTCATCAGCATAAATGCCAGCAAACTCCCAGAGAGGATTTCTTGAAATATAATCCGTATAATGCTGAACTTGCGTGTCATAACTTGTTGCCTGTTCTTCACTGTCAGTACTAACACGACAATACGCTACTACTCTTAACCTCGGCTTATCTTCATGCTTATCTACCGTATTCCCCGCTATTTTTCTTGGTGGAATAATTGTAACGTTGGCATTCATTTTACACCTCCTTGATTTGACTGTACGCGTATACTGCTTGCCGATAAGGATCATCGTATTTCTTTTCTACCTTTTCTAACTGGTAGCTTGTAATAAGCCGAATTTCCTTTATTGGCTTAGGCTCTTTATAACGATGATTCCTGATAGCATTCTCATGCCTTATTTGTTGCACTTGTCTAAACATATCCTCATCGATAATCTGAGGATAAAACTCTGTTCCTAAATACAATTTCTTGCTAAGAATTTTGCCCGTGACTGGCCAATCCCTTTTTATACCTGATTTTTTAGCAGCTTGAGAAATATTTTTAAATTCAAGATAGAAACAAAAAAACTCTCTTACTTCTTGAGCTTTTACTTCATCTATAACCGCTTTACCGTCTACTATTCTGTAACCATATGGGATGCGTGCCATGTTTCTTTCACCTCTTCTTCTAATTCCAATCCACATTTCAAAATAAAAAGAAATCTTGTTCTGCTTTTAACTACGACATCGTCTACAAAATCCAGAAAATCCTCATCCTTAAACTCGCTAAATACTTCTGTGACACTTACGAACCGTTGAAGTTTTTGCACCTCGTTTAAGTGCGTTAAGTTACCGTTTAAACTGTTGGAAAGCTTAAGTTTTTCCTTAAGACAAGTATCTATTTCCGTTCTAAGCTGATTGCTTTCCAGATAATAGGAATCCATCTCAATGTATCCACCGGCTAAAAGCTTACTGAGTACTTGCTCTTGTTCTTGCAATTTAGCTATTTTTTCTTCGAGTTCGATAACCTTGTTCAAACCGTCTTTACTATTCACACCTCTCAAACTTTCTACGAGAGGAGTCAACATTTGAACGTATCCTGCTTTTAACTTGTTTAACATTTGCAGGAAGGAAATTTTAAGATAACTTTCCATAACAGACTTTTGTGAACAAGCATGAATATCTTCAAGATGCGTTATACAAACCCATATGCCATACGCCTTATTATGTTGATAAATTATTCGTCTTTTACACTTGCTTCCACACTCACCACAACGAATTTTACCTGAAAACGCATAAAGCTTATTGTACTTACCACTACCACATACTATGTTATTTTCACTTCTTCTCCACGCGATAATCTCTTTTACAAGATTAAAAGTTTCATGACTGATGATAGCCTCGTGATGGTTTTCAATAACATACTGTTTTTTCTCGCCACAGTTTTTATGACGGTTAAAACTATCATCCGTGTATGTTTTCTGAAATATGACATCACCTGTGTATGTTTTATTAGTCAAAATAGCATTCACGGTACTTGAAGTCCAACTTCCGCCCTTTTTAGTTGGAATCTTTTTATCGGTCAATACTCGTGCTATTGCTTCTCCACCCATGCCGGAAAGAGCCATGTTGAAAATTTCTTTCACTACCCTGGCTTGCTCGGGAACTATAATCATTTTCTTATTCTCGTTTTTATACCCATACGCAGGGCAGGAAATGACGAAGCTTCCATTTTCGAACCGTTTTTGAATTGCCCACGTGTTGTTTTCCGAGATGGATCTTGACTCGCTTTGTGCAATGGAACTCAGGATAGAAAGCATAAGCTCTGAACTCATATGCTCGGTATCAATGTTTTCTTTCTCAAAATACAAATAAATACCGAGACCGGTAAGTTTTCTAACTATTTCAAGACAGTCAACCGTGTTTCTTGCAAGCCTACTAATAGACTTTGTAACAATCCTGTCTATCTGACCGCTCTGACAGTCTTTAAGCAGTTGTTTAAGACTTTCACGCTTACCGATTTTCGTGCCGCTAATACCCTCGTCAAAGTAAAGCCCCGCATACTCCCAGCAGGGATTAGACTTAATATAGTTTTCGTAATGCTCCTTTTGCACTTCTAGACTGAGAAGCTGCTCATCACTATCACTAGAAACTCTCGCATACGCTGCAACCCGCGTCTTTTTCTCAAAACCAGTTTTTCGTATTGTAGAGTCTATTTTTATTATTTCTTTCACTATTTCCCTCACTTTCAGCTAATACTATTCATCACTCTAAAAGCAGTATTTATCAAGCTTTTAACCCAATAATTCCTTGTAAAACGGGTGAAATTTTTCCCTGTTAAGACGGCTTATTTTTTCTTTTTCTTGCTCGCTGATAAGCCCTTTTTTAAAGAGTGAAACGGTAAGTTTTTCGGCTATTTCAAAACGAAAATCCGCCTGCATACTCTCTTTTGTCCAAGCCCTCGCTTTAACATCCGTTAGCCCGTGAGCATCATTACTTATCTGCATGATGCTCACCTCCAAAACGATGTTCTATATAGCAGGCGTGGCAGCAGTATTTTCTGGTTTTATTACCGTAAGAGATAAAAGAATTTTTGCAGTTAAGACAAGCACACTCATAGTTTGCCTGTCTTTTTACCAACTGTGTATGCTTACTCCACCACGTGTTTCTACACGCGTCAGAGCAGAAACGTTTAACTTTTCTTCCTTTGTTTTGCTTGATTGGTTTTGAACAAGATTCACATAATGCCGTCTGTATTTTCGTGGACTGGATTACGCCTAGACTGTTACGTTTGCAGTAGCTTTTAATCGTATTAACGGAAACATCCATACGGTTTGCAATCTGCGTATAGCTAAGACCTTCATCTCTTAGTAATTTGACTTGCTGTTTTTCTTCCATATTCATTTGCCTGTGCCTCCTTACATCACAGGCAAAGAAAAAACAGTGTTTTTTAACCTCTTGACTTGACAATTTAACCTTAAAAAATAAAAAAAGCCCGAGGATTGCTCCAATGTAGAAACAAGCCTCGGGCTTTATAAGTGTTTCAAACTGTTTTACAAGAGTTCGTTTACTCGTTTTTGTACCGTATCATAATCGTATCCGGCTTGAGTTAGACGCTGTTTACGCTCATTTCCGTTACCCCACGTGCCTCGGATTACTTCACGGGCAAGCTCATCAACCGACTTTCTATAAGCTTTAACACCGAGAAGCTCATTAACCTTATTTTGCACGCTCGCATAATCGTATCCGGCAGAAGTTAAACGCTGTTTACGCTCATTTCCGTTACCCCAAGCGCCGTTAATAACTTCTCGCGCCACCTCATCAATACTTGACGTGCGCGCAGCTTGGTCAGAGCCGCCGTTTTTACACCCGTTTAGGCCAGCGTTTTTAATAATGCTCGGATAATCCACGTAAGCATAATCCATGTCAACTCTGCCGGCTACTCCAGGCACACTGCCACTTGACGAGTATTGCCAAAGACCATACGAACCCTGATAATTGCAGTGCGTGTTCCACTGTGCAATCCACAAAGCGTAACGGTCTCTAATGTGAGCGGACACAAGATTATTAGCAGTTGAAAGCGAAGTGTAAAAACCTGCATAATACCCGCAAGCTTCCAGCTTATTGCAAAAACTGGTAATCAGCGAATCGCAGAAAGCTCGCCCACGGTTAAGCTGGCTTTTCTCTTCCAAATCAAAGTAAACAGGATACTCAAAACTCTTACCTGAAAGCATGTTCACACAGCTTTGAGCTTCCTCAGCCGCCTCAAAACCAGAGTTTGCGTACGAATACCAGTAGGCTCCAACATCAAGACCGCATGTTTTTGCTTTACGATAGTTCTGTTCAAACCACTTGTCTTTGCATCCGATACCGTATCCTGCTCGAATGATCACAAACTCAACGCCGGATGCTTTCACCGCGTTGAAATCAATGTCACCCTGCCACTCTGACACATCTATTCCTTTTTTACTCATGAGTATTGTCCTTCCTGTTCTTGTCGTGTAATTGTTCTAAAACGTTTTTTAATTTCTCAGGCACGGGAAGCCCCAGGTGAGCCGCGTTTTCGGTTAAAGATAATCCTTCGTTAGATAGGTAGAAGAAAATTACCGCGGTTCTAATCACGCTTCCTTGCTTCAAAACATGAAAATCTATAATGTTTGCTATACCAACAAGCATAAAAATGAGCACCTTTCTAAAAATGCCCTTAAAACCAATGCTGCTAGACAGTTTCTTATCCGTAACAGCACACATCACGCCTGTAATATAATCCGCAACCACAAATAAAACGAGCGCGAGGATAAGCCCGTCGCATCCGCCTAAAAAGTATCCCAGCCAGCCGCCTACCAGTGTGAAAGCCAGTTGAGCAATATTCCAAAATCCTCTCATAATTCTCCTTACAAGTTTTCCTAACATTTGCCAGTACTCTTATAAAAACAAAAAACAAAAAGTAGAAAGTAATAAAAAAGGGCAGGCATGGTTTAAACCACACCTGCCCTAGCATTTCAACATTTCAGCATTTCAACTGATATTATTTTTCAACACATGACTACTCCTTACCATCTTTTTCACCTTCATCAACCATTCCATCTTTTACACCTTTCCCAGCCGCTTCAGTTTTTTCGGCTTTTTCGGCTTTTATTTTCAAAATCTCGTCGTTAAGTTCACGTTCTCTAGAATTAAAATAGTCTTCTAACTGTTTCACATACGCTTCATATTCCATCGAGTTTTCCGCAATCACTGCCGAACGCATATCAGATAATACGCTTGCAACAATGCCTTCTATCATGTAAGTAGGTATTGGTATTTGCTTATTCAACTCGACTATTTTTTCGTTTAACTCAGCCTTATATTTTTGCACAGCTACCGCGTAGCTAATCGTCGGTTTTACCACTACTCTCCTCCAATCTTTTTTAGAATAATATCCAGCTTGTGGCTGATTTCGCATAAAATTTTCGTATTATCAACTACAGGTGTCGTAATACTTTCTGTCACGTCTTTTAAGCGCGTGCCTTTATTAGCCACTATTTTGTTTGTGTGAATAATTAGTTTTTCCATAACAAATTCTCCCTTTATTCTTCTTTCAAGTTCGCTTCACGCTACTTAACGCTTACACCCGCGCTTTTTAATAGTATTTAACTTTCATGAGTATCCCGTTTTTAAACACCATGTGAGCGTTAGAACCCCATTTTGAAGCTTTACCATCCTGGTTCATTTCAATAATCTGCACATAGTTAATATCCGCGTCTACTCCTGCACCGTCTTGCCAAACAGGATCTATAATCTTGTTACCATGCATGTAAAAGTTGCATCCAGCGTGAATACCATACTCTTTATAAATGCTTTGCGAACGTGAAAAACACAGCATAGTAGCGTATGTTTCTTCATCAGCTGATTTACGCTGCGCGAAAGCCATATACTTTCCGTCGTTAGTAAGATGAAAAACTAGACCCTTGTGAGAATTATCTTCTTCCCACTCGCCGGTTCCAACATAGCCAATATACACGCCGTTACGATAGAAGTTGTTCCCATTTTTATCAAAAACAGCTCTTTTATGATCCTCATCAACTTCACCATCGTAAAGCTCTATCTGCCCGGGTGTTATTTGCACGTATTTACTCGAATGGTTAAACCCGAGAAGGAAACTGTTATAGTTTTGCTGCATGAAACTACCAAAATCACCTTTTTTAACCATTGAAGATATGGAATCTTCTACTATGGTTAGTTTAGAAATAGCCTTATCAGCCGTGGATTTAGCAGCCTCAATGTCTTTATCTTTAACTCTGATCCAAGCGAACGTTCTAAAACTACTTATACTGTCAGCTGAAACGTAATGCCATAGTTTGCTTGTTCCACCTTTATACGGGTGTTCAGACTCAGGATAATTTTCACCTTCAACCTCAATAATGTTAATATCTTCAGGCAGTTTAGACACGTATCCTGAAATTTCTCCTGAATACTCTTTTTTAATGCTATCAATCTTAAAACCATAATTGTCAAACGGAGACCAGTTAGTTCTAAAATGTAGCCAAAACTCGTTTGATGGAATAAACACTGTTGCGCCAGAAATTTTTTCACCAGTTAAACCCGGTATAGCGTAAATTTTATCCTCATACTTGTAAAAAATGTCTACAAAATCGTCAAAAGCTGATTCCGTGTGCGACTTCTCATTAAATTTTACGGCTAAACTTTCCTGCTTAACAATAAGCCGGTAAGCGTAGCCGGTTGACGTGTCGTAGAAAAAATCACCAACATGCTGCATTTTTTCACTATCAGTCAGCCACAAGCTCATAGGAGCGTTAAAATGGCTTGGAGTATACGAGCCGTAATAGTTACCGTTTTTCTGTTTAAGACTATGGTTAACGCTTTCAACACCAGCCTCAATCTTACCGTCTGTAACATTCAGTTTCGTGTTGATTTCACTTATCGTGTAATAGTTTTCAAGCCTCCTACCAGTGTCTTTTATAGCCTCGTTTTTTGCTTTACTAATCTGCTTTTCTACCTGCGAAGTGTAAGAGACTGAAAGTTTTTCCGCGTCAATCGAATGTCCGATAATCCTGTCACCATACACCATGCCGTCAAGAGTCATCGCAGTATTGTAAGGGCCTGAAAAACCGTTATGGCTTCCAGCAATACCATTCATGTTAACCTGTAAAACTTTTGTAGCAGTGTTCTTATCAGGCGTATCCATGTAAAGGTCACGAACCCACATGCCTTTACTATCGTATTCGCTTATCTTATAGCCGCTTTGAGAATTACCCATTTGCGCTTTAATATTATCGATCGCAGCTTTAACACGCTCGTTATCTATTTTTCTAGCTTCAACCGCTTCTTCTTTTAACGTTTGAACAGCATGCGACACGTTTTGCACATACCCTTTAGAAATCCTGCTCGCAAGCACGATTCTAACTTCGCCTGGTTTTTGAATCGGTATAGTCTGTTTTACTACAGGAAACACGCGATCCATGCCAAATTGTGGAGCGAGACAACGAACCCTATCCCCACACTCAATCGTCGCATAATATAAACCTAACTCGGATAAGTCAACCGCGCTAAGGCTTATTTCTACATGCTCAAACTGGTTATCCTGTAACCATTTAGTAGCTTTGCGCATAAGATTAGTTGGAACTGTCACATTATTGAAATTAACAACTTTACAAACCCAGCCGAATGTTTTTTGCGCTTCACGAGATACTATATAGTTTTTCCCATTGTTTATTGAAGTAATATCAACATGCTTTTTAAGAACCTCGTTTTCACTATTCTCGTTTTCCAACTCTTTTCCGAGAGGAATAACCGCTGTAGTAACATCCTCTGCTGAAAGGTTTTCCGCGTATTCAAGCAGGTTCAAGCCGAAACTAATATGCTGGCTTGTAGCTTTACCCATTTCCTCCAAACGCAGGTAATCTAAGTAAAGTTTCCCGTCTTCTTTTCTAAGCCGCAAATATCCGCCAAGCTTTTCAACCATTTTTCCCATAATCGCTTCAAGCGTTGTCTCGAAATTAGTAAACCTGTAGAGTGAATCATTCGAGTCAGATACTGTGACGAAACCAATCCTTATTTTCTTATAATCATCTACCTGACTGTTATGAGCTTGTAAAAGTTTTTCTAAAAGCTGGTATGAACTCTGATCATGGTATTCTTTCTGAGGTTGAATACTATCAGCTAAGTAAGTTAACAACCCTACGCAAGTTACTTTCTTACTACCATACAAGTCTTTTACTTGTTCTCTAACCTCGCCGAAGAAAATCTCCTCATCGTCACGCAACACGCTTACTATTGATTTCCGGTTTTTAATAAGCTCATAGCAAGGGTTTTGACTCAGGCAAGTAAACGTTAACGTTCCTGCAGTATTAAGCTCCAAATTTAACGTGATATCATCAAGTACCGCTTTGTCATCATTTGGATAGTAAATCGTATTATCATCAAGCATGATCCTGTACACTCACAACCACCCCCTTTTATAGGAAATATTTACCATCCCGTTTCCAACGAATGTTAAACTCATGTTTGTTTTTGAACGAAGCTGTGGGAAACGGTTAACGCCTGTTTTAATCTCATAGTTTTTACCATTAGAATCCAGTAGCATACTGTTAGATGACAGGTTGTTAAATTCTGGGATCAGCGTCATGTCAAAATCGTGAACGAGTGTTATTTCACGCTTATCATCTACTTGCATACCCCATATTGTGTGAACCCCATCCGAATCATCTACACTATACTTATACGGTTGCAGCTTATAGTTGAGTGTGAGAGTTGAATAGTTTTTATCCGATTTAAAATCACTAACCCACACTCGACCCTGATAGTAGAACAATGGTTCATCATCAAGAGACAGTTTCACACTCTTGCCGTGGATTAACGTTTTAACACTATGGCATGTTTCATTCCACTTGTTTTTGTTTGCGACAATGAATTCGAAACAGCCTTCACGCATCTCGTATAACACTTCACCGGCAAGACTTTCACTAATATCAATACTTTCCTGCCTGCCTGGTATTTGCAAATACTCTAATTTAGGTTCTGGAAGTTGAACGAGCGGACGGCTTGTAGCAACCAGCCCTAGATCGTTAAAACTATGCAACCCGTTTATTAGCATCCCATACACTTTTACCACCCCCTTGCTTTTCTTGTTTGAAGCTTGAAAAGCTCACTGTCCATCCTGTGCGCGATACCACCTACTAGTTCGCCAGTGTCGAGCACAATACTCTGGTTGGAAAACTGTGGGAAATACGCGTCCATAATCGCTAGAATCTGGTTCATAACATTAAGCATTTGCGTGTTCGCTCCCGCGCTCATATTCTGCAAAGTATCAAGCCCCATGATCACTTCGGGACCTTTTTCACCGCCGCCAAGCATACGCCCGTTTTTCTCACCGAAAATAGTCGCCCCGTTTAACAGCATTGGCTTGTTCATTGCTTTCTTATACCAGTCGATAGCAAGATACGGTACAGACGGTGGCGTAAGAGAGAATTGTCCTTTAATACTAAAATGCGGCAGTTTAATATGAGGAAGACTAAGTTTTATGTTAGAGAAAAACCCTGTTATAGCGTCGATTACTGCTTTAACCTTGTTTTTCGCCGCTTCAATCGGAGTGATGATAGCGTTTTTAATACCATTCCAAACTGACACAACCGTGTTTTTAATACCGTTAAACACAGACTTAACCATGTTTGCTACTGAATTAAACACTGTTGAAATGCTTGTTTTAATACCGTTTACCACGCTCATGATCGCAGTTTTAATACCATTCCAAACACTTGTTGCCGTGTTTTTAATACCGTTTAAAACGTTAGTGAAAAACGATACGATACTATTCCAAACATTCATGAAAAAGTTTTTCACACTCGACCACAGTTTGTTCCAACTAGTGCCAAAGAAAGACAAAAACACGTTAAAAACGTTTTTTAACGTGTTAAATACTGTCATGAACGTGTTTTTAACCGCGTTCCAAACAGCGGTAAAAATTTCTTTTACACCATTCCAAAGCTGAGACCAGTTACCGGTGAACAATCCTATAAAAACGTCTAAAACGCCTGTGATTAAATCAAGAACGGTTTTGAAACTAGTAAAACTTAAATTTAAAGCGCCTTCAAACAGTGGAGCTAGAATAGCACACAAACCATTCCACACTGTTTTAAGCCCTTCAACAATACTCGTGAAATCAATACCAAGGCTTGACAGTTTTTCTTTAACACCATTAACAAAACCGGTGAAAGTTTCCTTAATTTTCTCCCAAACAGCAATAACACTGTTTCTAAACTCTTCGTTAGTGTTCCATAAGGTTACAAAAGCTGCTACCAGAACACCAATAACCGCAACAACCGCGAGTATTGGCGCGGATACTCCACCTAAAACAGCGCCTAACCCTTCAAGAATACTAGAGCCGGAAGTAAAACTTGCGAACATTTTACCTATAAACAAAGCTAGTTTAGAAAACCCTTGTATAGCAACACCTATTTTAGAAATACACGTTCCAAGAACCACTAAAAAAGGGCCGACTGCCGCAGCAATCAGCCCAAGTGTCACTATAAGTTTTTGGCTTTCTGGAGAAAGCTGTTTAAATTTAGAAAGCCATGCTGAAATTTTCTGCATTAATGGTGTTATGACGGGAAGTAAAACATTACCAATAGTCGCAGCAATATTCTGCAACTCTGTTTTTAGAATCTTCATAGAACCCGAAGCGCCCGCAGCTTCACGCCCAGCCTGCCCTTGAGCGTCAGCAGTCTGCTCCATAATAAGAGCCAAAGTAGCAGCCTGTTTCGCTTGCAAGCTCATCGCGCCTCTACCATCATGCAAACCCATGGCAAGAGCTTTAGCTTTAATAGTCGCCTCGTTAACACCCATACCATAATTGTCAAGCATCGCATTATTACCTTTAAGCGCGCCTGTTAAAGCAAGAACAGCAGACTCGGTTGTGCCACCAAACATAGCAGACAAGTCGCCTGCAAGAGCAACCAGCTTCTGACTCATCTCGGCTGCTTCAGCATCACTTTTCCCACCAATATTTTTCAACATCGCGCCCATAGTATTCGCATACTCTAAAGCTTGACCTTGAGCAATACCATAATAGGATTTCAAACTTCCTGACCATTTAAGCATTCTGTTAGCAGACTTACCGTAAATCTGCTCTGTCGCACCCATAGCATCCTGTAAGTCTGCTGCAGCAGTAAAACCAGCAGTACCAATAGCAGCAATCGGCAGCGTAACTTTCGTGCTTAAACTTTGACCAAGAGATGACATACCATCTCCTAGTTTCTTTATCTTTTTGCTCGTACTATCAAACTGGCTACTAAGCTTGGTTAAACTAACACTACCTACCTGTTTTAATTTTTCTTTTAAACTATCAAGATTATTTTCTGTTTCAACAATCTCACGCTGCAACGCATCATACTTGTCTCTACCAAGCTCCCCGTTTTCCAACTGTACTTTAGCCTGCTTATCCGCCTGTTTCAAAACGTTAAGCTTATTAGACGTTTCTTGGATTTCTTTCTGCAAAAAAGCCTGCTTTTGGCTTAGAAGCTGCGTGCTTGTCGGATCAAGTTTCAAAAGCCTATTAACATCACGAAGCGACTGCTCGGTTGAGCGAATAGTCGAATTCACCTGTTGTAAAGACTTATCTAAGCCTGTAGTATCCCCACCAATTTCAACAGTAATACCTTTAATCCTGTTTACCATAACTTCACCTCCTTTGACTCTTAATTTACGCGTGAAAAAATTCAGATTTTCTGTTTAATACCGCAATGTGAGAATGTTTGGTTCTCGTCTAGAACCTATCAAATTCTGTTTGGCTTGCGAGCTTATCGTATTTCACACTATCGTTTGCTTTCTCCGTCCACATGTCTAAAATCATGCCGATGGTTAAAAGATCCAGTTCGCAAATACTAATCCCAATTTCGGTGCATCTAAGAAGAAACAACGCGGTTGTCATTTGCCGTGTTGTTGCTTTAAATTTTTTTTAGATTTTACTTCAGTTTCCAAGTTTGCTCCCCAAAGTTCTAGAATTTCAGGAAGAATCTCGTAGATAGAAAACATTTCAAACTCGTCAAGCCACTCATCAATACTCGCTGGAATACTATTATCCGCGTGATAAGCCATGATATAAGCCACGTTTTCAAAAATTTCAAGATCCGATATTTCAAAAACACCCTCGTTGATTTTGAAAGACTGCTCTAATTTTGACAGGTCTTTGAAAATATCACGCTTGAATTTAATACGATACAATCTTGGAATAGTAGCGGAAGAACGAAACTTCACGTCTTTACCATTTACTTTTACTGTTTTTTCTAACACGTTTACCCCTTTAAAACTTATTTGATTTCCGTGTTAACTTGCGGAACGTACACGCTCTTATACCATTTCTCATAGGTTTCTTTTGAAGTAGTGTCACCGCTACGGGATTTCACCAAACCATCTTCTCTAGGATCAGCCGTAAGCGATAAAGTTTCAGTACCCGGTTCTATAGTGTCTTCCTTAGTTTCTGACTCGATAGACGGTCGTGTTGCTGAACAGTTATATAAAACGTGTCTGATCGCGTTCACGTCACCATCAAACTCAAACAGGAGCGCGAATTTTTCTGTTTCGCTAATCTTCGCGTTTTCAACCAGCACACCGTTTTTATCAAGTTTTTCTTTTAATATTTCCGTTCTAAACCATTCAGGTATAAGAGCCATTTCCAAGTCGCCACTGTAACCGTTGTTAGCAGTCGACCTGAAGTAAACAATCCCGTCAGCGTAAAACGGTGAGGATTCACCCTCAGCCTCAAGGCTTATACTCACCGCCCCCGGAATCGGCTTAGGCTCATCGTAGGAGAAACCACTCGAATCTTTTTTAAGTTTTGCCGCGTACACGTTTTTAAGATTGTATTTAACCTTGTTTCCCATTTATTGTTACCTCCATTTCAAAAATGTAGAGTGTTTCATAAAGCTTTTCCGACTCTATGAACGCTTCTGTTTTGTTATAAAAAATGCCGTGCCTATCAAGCACGGCTTCAACTTGTTCTTCCAGCACGGGGTTCTTATAGTCTGCGTATAGTTCAATATGAACTTCGTTTGCTTTAAAATACGTTTTCCCGTCTGCCGCAAAATTACTGCTCGCAGGCGTAAGAAACAGGAGGAAAGGCGGATTAGGGGATTCTCCTTCAGCAAAATGGTGGTAGGCGAAAGGAAAACCTATCTCCCTCATGATTTCTAAAAGATTACCCATTTTTAACCGCCTCCTCTATTTCTTTTTCAAAACTTCGTACTGCTTTACTTTCAGCCTCAGCAATGTGTGCTCTTGCTTCCACGCGTCCGCCGCCTCGTTTAGCATGCCCGTACTCTAACAAGTGTGTAAGCTGATACTTGTTTCTAGAATGCACTACGAGAACTAGTCTGCTGCCTGTTTCGTTTAATGTTTTAACAGCCCAACTTTTCGCATACGCTCCAGTTCGTTTAGGAGCTGTCATGTTAATTTCTTCTTTTGCTGTTTTACCAGCGTTTTTTACTGCTTCTTTTACTTTCCCGGTTGTAACTTTCGCGTAAGTTTTAAGCTCTCTAATAACTTCTTTAGAGAGGCTGCCAATACTTACTTTGCTCACTTTTTACACCTCTTACAGTGAAGTTTCAGGCTTTTCTTCTTATAATTCATGTGGTCAACACCTAAAATCTCGTAAACCGTATCACGGAAAACAATCCTGTAACCAAGAGATGAGACTACGGCTGTTTCTTTCGAATAGCGGATAGTAAAATCTATTTTTGACTCATCCCACACGTTTCCCGCCGAAGTCTCTTCTATGGGACTTTCAGCACTTACCGTAGCGTAACACTCGTAATATTTACTCCACTTAATCTTATGGTTACCAACCTCATCAATTTCAACACTGTTTTTAAGCAGCGTAATACGCTCGTTTAATAAACTTATTCTCATTTAAAAACCCGTTTTTCTAACAGTAAAAAGCATCGAACGTAAGGTGAGAGTTAGCGCGTGATGGTCTGCTTCTTCCCGATGCTCATACAAGTAGCCTGTAGCGTATAAGACTGCGAGCCGATACTCGTCAAAGTTTTCACTAATCAAACTAGTATCGTTTTTACGAGCTACTCCCTGGCAGAGTTTTTCAGCAGAATGAATAAGGGTGTTGATAAGCTCATCATCTTCTTTACTATCCACCCTAAGATAGTTTTTTGCTTCCTCGACTGTAACTATCATCAACACCCCTCCTTAACTTTTAGCCGTCTTTTAAGCTGCCGCGCTTGTTTTAACAGGCAGAATCTGTACTGCTTCTTTAAGCACGAGTTTGCCGTCTACACGCTCTTTAGCGACGAAACCTATCATGCCGTTTCCAGCGAAAAGCTCGGTAAGCTCTTTAAACGAGCGTGAACCACGGTCGCCAATGTTGTAGTACGAGTAGTCGCCAAAAGCTACCATGTTTTCAGGCGCGTAAGCAGACGTGTATACCGGGTATCCGAGAATCCTGTTCGGCTCATCATCCTGGTATGAAGGCTGCCAAACGTACGCGCCGTTATTGTCTTTAAGTTTTCGTATGCTCGCGACTGTTTTATCGTTCATAATAAAACTCGCGTTTTTACGGTATGGTCGCCTCAAAGCGTGAATAAGATCAATCAGATCATCAGTTTTAATACTGGTAGTTTCTTTAAGGAACGTGCCGCCGTCTTTCTTGTTGAAAATACCAGTTGGTTTTCCAACACCATCCCCGTTAAGAAAAGCGTCTTCCTCAGCGTTAGCCAGCGCCATGCCGAAGGATGTAAGAATATGATTCTCGAGATTAAACGCATTATCATGCAAGAGTTCTTCAGTAACTTTTACCGCAACGTGAAGCTTATGAGCGTCAAGCAGGATTTGCGCGAACTTGGAATCCCCAAAGTTAAGGCTTGCGCCTTCTTCAATCCAAGCTGCTGCAGGATCACTCATCGCAATATTAATCTTATGCTCTCCACTAGTAGTAATCGTGGTAGCAAGAGAGCGAATGATGTTTTCTTCTTTCAACGTTTCAATCAGACGATTATCGTATTCTTCCGGCACAAGATACCCGCCGTCAGCGTCCACGCCTTCCTGCAACACGTTATCGACTCGTTTAAAATTACTTCTAAGAGCTGTAAGCATTGCCTGCTTATACTCGTCACGCGCACGACCTTGTTTTTCAAGGTTCACACCTGTTTTCATAGGTTTTGCAACAATCGCCTCGGATGTTGGTTTTGAAAGCTCCTTATCCATTTTTTCCATCTGCTCCAAGCGATCAATTTCCATACTGTAAGCTTTCACTTTCGCTTCCATCTCATCGTAAGTTTTCGCGTCTTCTTCTGAAATAAGCCCGTCCTTGTCACGTTTAGACTCAAGGAAAGCTTTCGCACCCTGCCAAGCCTTATTACGTTTCTCAACCATGTTTGAAATACTGTTCATCATGTTTACCTCCAATTTTTGATTAAAAAAAGACGATCCATAAGATCGTCTGCACTAATATTGTTTGTTTCCTTACCGCTTATCCGGCAGGCTTTACATATTTTTTCCAATAACGTGTTTTGCACGCTTAATTTCGAATACAATGTTGAAACCTGTGGTATGCCAATATCAGCGGTTTCACCTCTAGTTAAAACACCGTCCGCGAACCCGAGTTCTACCGCCTTGTTAGCATCCATCCATGTTTCCGAATCCATTAAATGCGACAGTTTCACACGGTTAAGCCCTGTTTTAATCTCGTAAGCGTTAATAATGGACTCTTTTACCTCATCAAGCATTGATATTGCTTTTTCCATTTCGCTTCTGTTGCCAAAAGCAACAGTCATAGGATTATGAATCATAAGCATTGACACCGGGCTCATATAAACCTTTGTGCCAGCCATCGCAATAACCGATGCCGCTGACGCAGCAATCCCGTCAATCTTTACCGTCACACAACCCTTGTAATCCATGAGCATGTTATAGATTTGTGCCGCAGCCACACAATCGCCGCCAGGCGAGTTAATCCACACGGTAATATTTCCACTACCAGCGTTTAACTCGTCTTTAAAAAGTTGTGGTGTAATATCATCATCAAACCATGATTCTTCAGCAATCGTACCGTTAAGAAACAGCGTTCTCTCAAAAATCTCATTATTCTCATTAGTCTCATTGTTTTCCTTTTGGTTTTTCCACTGCCAAAACTTCCTCATTACCTTTTTCCTCCTTTCTTATATAAGGAAGCGACCAAGATTTTCTTGGTCGCTTCATGTTTGTATAACACTCATATAATACCTAAAGAACTAGCTTTACAGTTAGATAATCCACCTTACTTGTATGCTTTTCCATTTAAGGAAACTAGAGAATCAAATAATTGTGTTTCATCTAGAATACTCTCAGTTGGAGTTCTTTCCGTTATTGCAAGTTCTTTATATTTACTAGTAATTCCTTTAACAGCTTCTAATATCGATGGTTTAGAAACTTTGGAATCGCTTTTCCTATACTCTTTAATTAAATCAGAAACTGCAAAAATCCCTAATTCCTTAAATTTCTGAGTTCGGTCATGATCATTCAAAGTTTCATTATTACTGATTCTTTCAACATTAAACCTTGTATTGTTTACTTTTTCGTCATAAGCCATCCTAAACTCTAACGAATTTTTCCAACCATAGTCAGAATTGTAAACAAACTTTTCACCAGTTATGTCTTCAATAGCCATAGCTAGAATATACTCATAGCATCCAGCATCTCTACTATCATAAATAGCATCGTAAAGAGGTTTAATTGCCTTCAGCCCCAGTTTCAATATTCTTTGATAGTTTTTAGAATTCCTAATAAACTTTCCTGGATGTGCCTGCATAGCAACTTGTGGATTAGTCTTCATCTCAGTTTCTAATTCCACCATCAACTTATTCATGGATCCCTTTATATCATCTAACGTTTCAGCATAAGCTACGTTTACTGGCATCAATTTATGAGCTATATTCCCACTATTCTTTGATGTTGGCTTGTTTCCAATAATAAAAATTCCAGTAAATACAAATAGAACCAATAAAAGTAAAGTTCCTAGCGAAATATACATCTTTTTTTTAGACATAGTATTACACCTCCTAGAATTCTAATTCGCAGTGTATTTGTGTTGCAAAGAACCATAAACAGAATTAGGGTAATAAGGATCATGACTACCATGGTTAAACAGCTCCAATTGTCCCCATTTAGCACGGCACCACTTAAGACCAGTAACCTTTGCAAAATGAACAATTTTATCAGGAGAATGACCATACGCTAGAATAAATGGATCATATTTATAAGGTCTATAACCTTTCTTTGCCAGATAATTATCCAATTGCGCTTTAGTAGCAGCATCACCAAAGTCACTAGGCCATTCGTACGTCATACTACCAGTTGCAAATCCTAGACAATTATATGCTGGCGTAGCCTTATCGCTATAAAACCATGTCCATGAAATACTATCATAAAACGATTTTGGTTTAGATAAAGTATACGCATAAGCAACAGAATTGGATGTGAAAAACAACATTCCAACAACCATTACATAAGTGGTTATTGCTGATAACATCTTTCTTTTTCTAACCATTTGTAAGCACCTCCTTAAAAACAACATCTTTGACTAAGTAAGATTGAGATTAATCAGCTTTTATCTCGAATGATCACTATTCTTGTACATTTTATGATTTTTATAATGTCACATAAATTATTCCACCCTTTCTGCTACTCTTAATTTGTTGTATACTCTCATAGTGTAGGATATTATCTTAGTTAAGTATCCATAGAGATCAAATTCTATTTTTTGCTTAACGTTAAGATAATTCGTTATGTCTTCGTTGCCAAATGATTCATTCACTGTCTAAACAGTTATAATACAATAATATTAATATAACATGTTATATTGATATTATCAAGACACAAATTCATCTTAATCACCTAACTTATTTCTACCAATTACAGTGAACGCTCCTGCACGGTTAAGCGGGAGCATGTTGCCGTTAATCAAATACAAGTCGCCACCCTCACTTGAGGGAATCTTATCCAAGTTTTCTAACTGTCTAATATCGTTTGCGCTCATCCAACCGTTTTGACGAGCGGTAGCATAACCATTCATACGACTCTGATAGTCTCCTCGAAGAAGACCATCCACGTTAAACTTCACATAATAGGTTTCTTTCTCCTTATCAGTAAAAAGCCGTCTCGTAATAGACTGTTCAAACCGTGCCACCCAAGGATCCAGCGTGTATTTAACAAACTCCAGCGACTGCTGTTCAATATTAGAAAAACTCGATTTTTCTAAATCACCAACCATGTGTGGTGGGACTCTGAAAATACGAGCGATTTCGTTAATCTGAAACTTACGAGTTTCAAGAAACTGTGCTTCGTTAGGCGAAATAGAAATAGGCGTATACTTCATGCCTTCCTCTAAAATCGCTATCTTATGCGAGTTAGAACCCGAGAACCCCTTATTCCAACTATCCCTCATACCAGACGGATCTTTTACTGTTCCGGGGTATTCCAAGATGCCGCTTGGTGTAGCACCGTTAGCGAAAAACGATGCACCATACTCTTCCGTAGCTATCGCCATGCCGATAGCGTTTTTTGCCATCGCAATAGGCGAATAGCCAACAAGACCGTCAAAACCAAGACCGGGAATATGAAGCACGTCAAAGGGTTTAAGTTTCACACTCGTTTCTTTACCTGCTAAAACATCACTATCATTTACCGTATACTCGTAAAAAATTTGGCCATTCTCATCCCGGTCAACTCTCATACGATCAGGCATTAAAGGGTATAAGCCTAAAACCTCGCCTTTACCGTTTCGAATAATCTGCGCGTAAGCATTACACCATAACAGTAGATGCGTCATCAAGGTTTCTCTAAACACGAAGCTTGTCATTTCAAGATTCGGCTCATCATGAAGCACCTTATATAAAGGATGTTTAACCGCTTTAGCCGTACCCGTACTCGTCCGCTCATACACGTGAAGCGGCAGACTCGCCACCGCTTCAGACAAAATACGCACACACGAGTAGACAGCCGTCATCTGCATCGCTGAACGCTCATTCACCCTTTTACCAGAAGAAGACATGCCACTAATAAACCTTTGAGCATTCAAGTTAAAACGATTCTCCGGCTTATCTCTACTCTTAAAAATTTTACTAAAAATACTCATGACCCTCCCTTTTACATGAATAGGATTCCTCGAGCGTCATACACGCTTTGAGTGTTCGCGTTACCGCATCTGATAGCACGGTCAAGTGCCATGATGGTTGCGATAGCACCGTCTATTTTCTCGGTTGATTTTTCCTTATCTGCCTTAATGTTCCCTGCAGGATCAGTGCGAATGAAAATGTTGTCCATGTTCCAGCGAAGCACCGGATGACCTGCGTGTGCGATTTTCTGCTCGAGCACAAGCTTCATAAGCTCCTTGGTAGGCGGACTCATATCCTTGAATCCCTGTCCGAACGGGACCACGGTAAACCCCATGTTTTCAAGGTTTTGCACCATTTGTACCGCGCCCCAACGGTCGAAAGCAATCTCACGAATATTGAAACGTTCACCTAAAGTTTCGATGAATTTTTCAATAAACCCATAGTGAACAACGTTTCCTTCCGTGGTCTTAATAAACCCTTGTTTTTCCCACACGTCATACGGCACGTGGTCCCGTTTCACGCGCAAACTCAAGGTTTCTTCAGGCACCCAAAAATAAGGTAGGATACGAAACTTATCCGACTCATCTAAAGGCGGAAACACAAGCGAAAAAGCCGTAAGATCAGTGGTGCTTGAAAGGTCAAGACCCCCATAGCAGACCCTGCCCTCGAGTTCTTCTTCATTCACCTGAAAACCGCAAGCATCCCATTTTTCCATCGGCATCCAACGAATAGACTGTTTAACCCACTGGTTAAGACGAAGCTGACGGAAAGCATTCTCTTCACCAGGATTCTGGCGGGCTGACTCGAAAGCAGCCTTAACTTTCTCCATTTGAACCGTCACCCCAAGAGAAGGATTAGCTTTCTTCCACACCTTAGGATCAGTCCAATCATCCGAATCTTTTGCACCATAAATCACGGGGTAAAAAGTTGGATCAATTTTCCTACCCTCGATAATATCCACTGCTTTCTGATGCGTCTCATAGCAGATAGAATGCGTATCCGTACCAGCCGTGGTAATCAGAAAATATAGTGGCTGCATGCGAGCATCCCCGGAGCCTTTAGTCATCACGTCAAACAGTTTACGGTTTGGCTGCGTGTGAAGCTCATCAAACACGACACCGTGAATGTTAAACCCGTGTTTAGAGTAAGCTTCAGCCGATAAAACCTGGTAGAAACTGTTAGTTGGTAGGAAAATAATACGTTTTTGCGAAGCTAAAATTTTAACCCTACGATTAAGAGCCGGACACATTCTAACCATGTCCGCCGCCACGTCAAACACGATTGTTGCCTGCTGACGGTCCGCCGCACAACCATAAACTTCCGCACGCTCCTCATTATCCCCACAGCATAAAAGCAGTGCCACTGCCGCGGCAAGCTCACTTTTACCCATCTTCTTAGGTATTTCAATATACGCGGTATTAAACTGACGGTAACCATTCGGTTTCACCACGCCAAACAAGTCCCTGATAATCTGCTCCTGCCAGTCAAGGAGCTTAAAAGGCTTACCAGCCCACGTTCCTTTCGTGTGTGTTAAACATTCGATAAAACTTACAGCATAATCCGCAAGCTCCTTATTATAGGTTGAATCTTCTTTTTTAAACTTAGTAACCTCGTATTTTTGCAACTTAAGCTCCTCCTTTCTTTAGGCATAAAAAAAGACGCTTTCAGCGTCCACATCATTTCTTATCTTTTTTACGAGAGACAGGGCCTTAAAAGCCCTGCTACTTTTAACTAAACTTAAAGTTTTTACTCTTTAGTTTCTAGCGTCAAGGATCATTTCTAAAGCCTCGTTTGCAAGCTTGCTTGTTGGCATCATATCCCAGCCTCTATCGTAGTTTGCGATAACCTTGTTATTGTTTTTCAAAGTAAGCTTGGAAATTCTTCCCTGGTTAATCCCATATTCGCTTGGCTCTTCAAAAACTTTCATACTGTAGCTTACAACCTGATCTTCAACTTTAAGCGTATCTTGTTCCCACATGATTTTTTCTCCTTTTTCTGTGTTTTTTGTTAGTACTATATATCACTCTAAAAGCGCATAATAGCAAGCCGTAAACGAGAAAAAATCGCGGATAATTCCACGATTTTTCTCCAGCCTTCCAACCCTATGGCTGACTATCCCCCTTTCTTTTAGCTTCTTGCTTGTTGAATCGCTTGATAAGCTTTTTGAATATCCTTGTCCAAGGTTTCAGCATCCGCAAACAGTTCAAACTCCGTATCGTTTAGTTTTCCTCCGCTTACCTTCCAAAGCTCCTCGTGAGCTTTACTGGCGCAGGTTTTTGCTGTTTGCGCAATGTCGAGCATGCTGATAGCCGAACTAATTTTCCCTTCTTCAGCTTTTTTGACTGCGTTTAGCGTGTAGCGTCTGCATGTTTTAACTTCGTTTGCGAGGTTTTGTAAAATTTCTTTTTTCACAGGTTTCTCCTTTGCGCACGTGTTTTTGCTGATACTATATATCACTCTAAAAGCGCGCAATAGCAAGCTTTTAAGCCAAGAAACACCGGGTATTTACACGTTTCCCCACCAGTTTTCGCTAATTTTTTTACTCTTAAAAACCGTTAAAATGTTTCTAAAATCATGCGGAAATAATCATCACCCAAAAATCATCTACTACAGTCAAACATACTTTTACAAAAACCTCGTTCTCTTGCTCTAAAATCGTAAGAATTTCTTCAACCAAAGAACCTGTAGGACAATCTTCACTCAACTCGTACGCCTGGTCTTCACTCGCATACAGCATTACGCTCACCCCCGTTTCTAAAAGCGCAGGATCCTTCTAAACGGGAAAGCATAATTTTCCTGTCTTGTTTAAACTCGTCTCCTATAAACCCGAGTCTAAGAAGAAAACATCTGAAAGCATACTTATCGTTAACCGTCTCACGCTTACTATTATTTACGCGTTTAATTTCCACGCTCATTTTACAAAGACTGTTTATAAACTTCGCATAGGATGCCAAGCCTGGTTGGTTAGCCTGCTCAAACCAAGGAAAAATAAGATTATCATCTTCTTCCTTAATATTAAGACTGTTCACTCCTAACGCTTTTTTAATAAGATCACCCTTATTATCAAGAATTTTCCTAAGCTTTACCACATCAGCCTTATCTTTAGGAAACTCAACACTAAAACATTGCGTACCATCACACGCGCAGACTGGAAGACTTATACCATAGTCAGCGTCTAACATGTTTTTTAAATCATCTAAGTTCTCTTCACTACTACACGTGACCGTACCATCTTTACTAATGTTGAAAACACCTATCCTGTAAGACATACTCGGAGTTTTTAAGTAAACAGCCTTTACTCCCGTAGAATCCTCTATAGCTTTAATAAGCGGCTGCCTATCTTTTCCTTTTAACCCGTATTTTAATTCCATTTTTCCTCCTTTAGATTTTTTCGGGTACATATATAAATCACTCTAAAGAAGGTTTTTAGCAAGCGGTCGCAAACTATTTTTCATATAAAATACGAGTCTTACTTGTTAGTAAATACTTCAGTAAACGAGTATTCTTTACCGCCTCTTAAAACTTTCACACTCTTATCATTTCCAACCTGCTCAATATAACGTTTCACAATCACGTCACAATATTTCTCGTCAAGCTCGATAGCGTAGCAGATTCTACCAGTCTGCTCGCAGGCTATAAGCGTGCTACCACTTCCAGCAAACGGATCTAACACAAGCGAGTTCGTCATACTCGAGTTTTTAATCGGATACGCTAAAAGAGCTATTGGTTTCATGGTTGGATGATCAGCGTTTTTCTTAGACTTTTCAAACTCCCAAACTGAAGTTTCTTTCCTACCCGCGTACCACTTGTGTTTACCTTTTTTCTTCCACCCATACAAACACGGTTCATGCTGCCACTGGTAAGGGCTTCTACCCAACACCAGAGACGGTTTCTTCCAAATACAACAACCTGAAAGATAAAACCCCGCGTCCTGGAATGCTTTTCTAAAATTCAAACCCTCCGTGTCAGCATGAAACACGTAGATAGACGCATCATCTGCCATCGCCTGCTCCATGTTCACGAACGAGTTGAAAAGAAACTGGTAAAACTTATCATCCTCCATATTATCGTTTTTAATTTTCCCAGCAGAACCCTCATAGTTCACGTTATAAGGCGGATCAGTAACCACCAGATTCACTTTAGTATCCTCAAGAAGCGTCTTAAATGTTTCTAACTTAGTAGCATCACCGCAAATAACACGATGCCTGCCAAGCGTCCAAATGTCACCCGGTTTAGAAAAACACGGTTCTTCCAATTCTTTTTCAACATCAAAATCATCATCACTCACGTCTTTATCAGCATCAAAAATACTGGAAAGCTCCGCCTCGTCAAACCCGAGAAGATCAAGATTAAAATCAGCCCCTTCAAGCTCCGACAACTCAACAGCCAATAGCTCACTATCCCAGCCGGCGTTAAGTGAAAGCTTATTATCCGCAATAATATAAGCACGCTTTTGTGTTTCAGTTAAATGGTTTTCTTTCACGCACGGAACTTTTTTAAGACCCAGTTTTAGTGCCGCGGCAAGCCTGCCATGGCCTGCGAGAATCGTATTATCTTCCGCTACTAGAATTGGGGAGAGGAAACCAAACTCGCGAATACTTGCCGCTATCTGAGCTACTTGCGCCTCAGAGTGTGTGCGAGCGTTTCTCACATACGGGATCAGCTCACTTACGTCAGCCAGATAATACTGCATTTCTTTTTCCATAAGCTTTCCTCCCGTTAGAAAAGACCCCAGCAAGCCAGCTTTTCAAAACCACCCACCGAGTCAATGTAATCTTTCGCAATTTTCACAATCTGCGCATACGGTTTACCATCAACCATTTCATCCCCGATAGCGCAAGAAAACTCAACCACACGGCCGGTTTCCTGCGCTTTCAAAAACGCGTAAATGTTAACCGACACGTCAGCTTTCGTAAGATCCTTACCATGCAATCCGCCGCCCGTAACAGAATCTGCCATGTCTGACCCGAGTTTTCGGTTAACCGCTCCCGTATCCACGCTGATACCACCCGTCCAGTCGCCTAAAGGATTAACAAACGCACTCGGATAGTCTTTCAATAAGTCTTCTCGTTTAGCGTGAGACTGGCAGATGATAAGCTTTTCACCATCAAGAACATACTTGCCGTCATACGGATACTTTTCATAAACCTTTCGAGCAATAGTAGAAAGCTTCTTCTGCTCAGCTGTTAGTGGTACGCCTTTAAAAATCCCGTTATCACCACAGCGAACCATGCCATTCTGGTTTTGGCTTAAATGCTTATCCTGCGGCACAACCGTAATATCAATCTTTACTTTCCCAGGGCTTAAACGGTGGATAATATTTTTAATATCCTTAAACTTAAACATCACCGTGCTTTCAATAAACACGGCACACTTACCATGCCCGAGCATCACTTCAACAGCAATCTTCGGATTCTCATCCAGCTTGTAAGCCAGATCAACAATTGCTCCGGCAATACGATCAGCAATCTTGTCAACATGCGACGGGTTTACTTTTTCTATCATAATTTTTCTCCTTATATGTTTTTACGTGTAATAAGCAGGCGTTCCATTAAATCGTTTTGAGGTGAAACACCATCAAACTCAGTCGAACAGTTTTCTTTCACAATTTGGAAAATCTCATTCCAAAGCCTGACCGCCTGATTCATGTAGTTAATACCAATATTGATAAAAGGCGATGGTATCGGTTTACCCGTGGTTGGATGCTTGGAAAGAAACCCGAGTTTACTGGTTACTTCTTCGCATTGAATCCAACGAGCACAGCTCATTGCATACCGTTCAATAAGAGGAGATGGCACTTTACTGCTAACACCAATGTCTTTTAGCCACTTCCATGTTTCTTCAAAAATTTCTTTAGCCTGAAGCTGAGTACCGTCTTTTTGTGTGGCGGATAAAAACTCGTGAGGCTGAGGCATTTCAGCACCTTCAAGCTCCGGAATATCAAGAACGCTTAAAGGCCTACCACCGGGGTTTCCTTCACTAGCTTTTTCAACAACCGCTTTCTTTTTCCGCCCGGCACCTACGCGTCTGCCGCCACGACCGCCGATATTATTTGATTTTGTAGGCAAAATTTCCGCCTCCTTTCCACATGAGTTTTAACTATTAAGAATTTTCGTGTTTGATTTTGCCTATTGCCCTTTTGAATATGCTGTTTTTGCACGCGAGACCCTGCGCCCGTTCCCCAGGGAATAGGTTTTTAGAGATTTTGACCGCCCCCTGGGGTGGTTTTTATTTGTTATGCCAGCGGTCTCCACGCTTAGCGTGAATTTTAGAATGACAGCTTTTACAAAGAGAAATAAGATTCTCTCTAGCGTGCGTTCCGCCTTCAGCAATCGGTTTAATATGATGAACCTGTTCTACCGGCACAAGCATATGGTTCTTAAAGCAAAGCTCACAGAAAGGATGCTCTCTCACATAAGAGTCTCTGACTTTCTGCCATGCTCTGCCGTAACGCTTGTGAGCATCATAAGGACGCTCGTATTTTTCGTATCGTCTGTTCTCTTGTTTTAAGTGTTCCTCACAAAACCTGCCGTCAGTTAGGTTCGGACAGCCTTGATAAGAACACGGTCTTTTAGGTTTTCTTGGCAAGACTTATCCTCCCTTCGGGCATGAAAAAAGCCCTGAAAGATTACTCTTCCAAGGCTTAGTATTTACAGTTTTTGCTAACTATATAATACCATATAGAAGGCTGTGCCATCTCATGCCAAACCATGCCAAAGCATGCCAACTTTTCTCAATTTTTAGATTCGAATAGGGTTTTCAGGAAAAACAAGATGCTCTAACGCATTACCATGCCATCTGATAACTGTTCTGACACCTGCATGGAGTTCTTTACCAATATCCTCCCACGTCATGTTACTCATGTAACGGTAGCGTAAAATCATCTGCTCATCCACGCTTTCAAGTTTAGAAATCACGTCCAAAATCTGCTCTTTCAAACTGATAAGCATCGTGATCTCCATGTTAATCTTTGCTTCTAAATCCATAACCCTTATAAGAGCTTTCACAAACGGAGCTTCCACGCTTCGAGTCGTTTGCACATACTCTCGGTCGTATCTTAATGAAGAAACACTTGTAGCAAGCTCACGCAGTCTTACTACCTCGTCCATGTCAGCTTTAATCCGTTTATCAAGAAGATAGGCTTGCCGTAAGTATTCTTTTTTGTTCATTCTTACCTCCATTTTGAGGTAAGTTCTCTCTAGAACCCCTTTCCCTCACTTCGTTAATTGATAGTCTTGCTTTAACCGACTCGATTAAAGCATCCTGCACTTTAGCCTTCATGCTTAAAGCCCTCATCACATCCTCATCAATCGTGTTCTTAGTGATGATGTGATGGATTACAACCGTGCTGGTTTGACCCTGACGGTTAAGTCTAGCGTTCGTCTGCTGGTAAAGTTCCAAGCTCCAAGTCAGGGAAAACCAGATAAGTGTAGAGCCGCCAGCCTGTAGGTTAAGACCATGACCTGCAGAAGCCGGGTGAATCAACGCTACAGGAATCATGCCGGCATTCCAGTCAGCAATATCAGCACTCGTTTTAATCTCACGCACGTTAAAACGTTTCTTAATCCGCTCAAGATCATGCTTAAACCAGTAAGCTACAAGCACCGGTTTACCGTTAGCCGCCTCGATTAAATCCTCTAACGCGTCCAGCTTACGATCATGAATATGAACGCTTTCTTTTTTCTCGTTATAAACCGCGCCGCCTGCCATTTGAAGAAGCTTATTTGAAAGAGACGCTGCGTTAATCGCATCAATCTCTTTACCCTCCAACGACACCACCATATCTGCTTTAAGCTCATCGTAGAGTTTTCGCTCCTTACCGGATAACTCTACTTTCACCTCGTTTATCACACACGCCGGCATTTTCAAATAGTCTTTCGACTTCATCGAAATCGTAATATCAGCTATCTGCTTATAGATTAAACTCTCAGCACCATCTTTAGGCTTATAAGAAAAAATCATGTGCTGGTTACGCTTATCAGGATTAAAAAAGTTCTGCCGATAATACGTAATATAACGGCCTAGCCTTTGACCCATATCAAGCAGCCTAAACTCAGCCCACAAATCCATAAGCCCGTTAGAAGAAGGAGTTCCTGTAAGACCTACAATCCTTTTAACTTTCGGCCTAGCCTTCAGTAATGCTTTAAAACGTTTCGCCTGATATGATTTAAAACTTGAAAGCTCATCTATCACAACCATGTCGAAATTAAACGGTAGGCCGCTTTTCATTATCAGCCACTCCACGTTTTCACGGTTAATAATATAAACGTGAGCAGGCGTTTTTAGTGCTTGAATCCGCTCCTTCTCACTGCCTGTTACCACAGAATAAGTCAGGTGTTTTAAATGCTCCCACTTTTCTAACTCTAAAGGCCACGTAGTGTTTGCAACCCTAAGAGGAGCTATAACAAGAGTTCTGGCAACATCAAAAGAGTCAAGCATCAGGTCGTTAATCGCTGTAAGACTTATAACACTCTTACCAAGTCCCATTTCAAGCAAAACCGCTGAAACCGGGTGTGTGATAATAAAATCAGTCGCATACTTTTGATACTCATGTGGCTCGTATAGCATCAATCACACCTCCAATCTGACTCTTGTCATCAACCACGAAAACCTTAAAACCTAAAGCCTGTAAATCTTTCATCCGTTTCACCTGTAAAACTCTAGGCTTTTTACCTGGTGCTTTAAGCTCCACAAAACCAATCTTGCCGCCATGAAGTAAAACCAGCCTGTCGGGAAGCCCGTCAACGGAAGGACTCGTAAGCTTTATAGCCATGCCACCAGCGGCTTTAACATCACGGACGAGTTTTCGCTCAGTTTCCTTTTCTCGTAAAAAGCCCATCAGATACCTCTTTTGCCATCTCAATGATTTTCTTATCCACTTCGTTTCTCGGCTCATCAGAAACATCGCCGTAAAACACGTCAATATAGTGATTGTTTAACTGTGGGTGATCTTTGAACATGTTGTCCTCAGCATGCGAAGATACTTCATCAATCATGTTCATGGCTTTTAACAGTCTGTCTTGATCTTTCGCTAAAAGCACCGGGCTGATATCAACCACTAATTGGTTAATCAGACTCTTAGTCAGTCGCATTGCTGCTCCTGCTTGCTTGTAGGTTTCTACTGTTCTCTCTTGTTTGTTAATCATGGTTTATTCCACCTTTCTCAAATCTTATTTTTCATTTATTGGATAGGGTTGTTTCATTCGTTGGTTTTGCCCGTTTACATCAGGCGAATGTTCTTTGTGTAGCCATGTATGCTTTAGACCCATCTTTTACTTTTCTCTATATATACTTATATTTCTTTTATTTTTTTCTCTTATATAAAAAGTAAAGAAAAAGGGTACACTATAATACAAAAACCTTATTTATCAGGCTTTTCTTTCTTGAAAGCGTGCATGGTAGCGTGTAGGCAACGCCTATTTTCGTGTATGAAAAAATCCTATAGAACTTTTCTCTTTGAACCCGGTTTTTACCATACGAAACATTTGCCTACACGCCTATACATTTTTCAGGAAGTATCTTTCAGTTTTACAGTGTTTTCCATCAAAGAAAATCCTCCTGTGCCTGCAAATTCGGGTTGATGGAAAGCCCACACCACTGGTAGCCTTTACCCGTCCGTTTTTTGCTATAACCTGCTAACAGTAAAGCCTTAGAAAAATCCCTATCGTTTCTAACATATTCACCATTAAGGTTTGCCCACTGACGGTAAGACAAGTAAAGACTCCTACTCATCTCCGTTTCATTCACACCCTTAATGCAATAATCAGTAATGAAATGGCCTATCCAGTCGTTTTCAGCACGATAAGCGTCCTTAGCCTGCTCTACCACCTTACAAGTAGGGAATTTATAACTGTTTTGGATATAAATCTTGGCTCCTTCAATCATCCATTGAAGTATTGCCCCACCTGCTTTTCGCAAGAGTTCATCAACATAGTCTGTTTTCGGATTCTTGATTTCTTTCGTAAACGGTGCGACAAAGATTCTCCGCCACGTTCCCTTATCGTTTGAACCGACCTTCGGAAGATGGTTCGTGTAGAGAATAGTTGAGTGGCTTGGTGTAAACGTAAAAGGAGCATAATATTTCCTCTCAGCTGAAATATCATCCACGCTTGCTATCTGTTTTAGCATGGAAATAGAAAGCCTTTGTCCTTCCTCGGTTTCCGAGGCAAGAATAAACCTTTTACCGCAAAGCTCTGCTAAATCCACTTTCACGTTTTTAGCCCGAGTGGTTAAAGACTCTGCAGGTATTTTCCCCGCATAATCTCCAAGCACGTGTGCTTCCGCGTTAAACACGGTCGACTTACCGTTACCGCCTGACCCGTACACTAGCAAAAGCGATTCTTCAAACACTTGACCTATAAGCGTACTACCCGCATGGCTTTGAAGAAATGTTTGAAACTCTTTGTCACCTGCGGTAACCATATCAAGCGTTGTCTGCCACAATCCCATGTTCTCCTGTGAAGGGCAAACAGCGGTCATTTTCGTGCAGTACGAACACGGATCATGTGCTTTTAGCATGCCTGTCTTTAAATCCACGATTCCGCAAGGCGTGTTTAGAATGAAAGCATCACGGTCCAGTTCTTCGTTTGCAACTTCCAGCATGGATTTAGCAAGTTTCAATATCCCGGACACTTTGCTGTGATCATTCATTTTCTTAGCAAACGAAAGATACTGTTTTGCCTGATTCACTTCACTCTTTGCTTTATCCGCCTGCTCTTTATCACCTGATGATTCGGCTTGAATGAACTGTTCGTAAGCTGTCTTAAACTCAACACCGGCATTTTTCAAAACCTTTTTAGCAATAAGCATGTAAAGTTTCATAACTTTAAGCTCAGACGCTTCCCACTTCTTTCCCGTCCAGTAAAGCCAGCCTGCAGACATCGTATAAACAGCCTTATTCTTGTTATGTTTGGCAAAAACCTCAGCCATCGCAATATCCGTTAAATCATCCGGCTTATACTCCTCATAGCTTTTGCCATACTCGCTAGGCGGAATATAACCTTCTTGACTTGCTACTTTAAGCCCGAACTTTTTAGCCGAATACCAGATTTTAGATAATTCTGCGTCAGGTAAAGGAGGATTGCACCGTTCTGCTTCACTCAAAAACTTCTCATGTGCTTCATCTGTCGCCCCATAACGTTTGATGAGTTTTCCTGCAATATGACTAAGCCTAGAGTTTCTCTGCCCCGATGGTATTTCTTCTGTTTCTGCATCAAATTCACCAAAAGCTTCTTCAGAGAGAAAATCAACGACTGTTTTTTCACCCTCGTAAAGTTCTACCAGCGGAGTTTTAACACCGTAGAGGAAACGTGCCGCATCAAGAGCGTTGCTGTCAAAATACGGGAATACTGATTGAATCCTTGTTTTAAGCTCTACATAAGCTTTAGCATCGCTTACTTCTTCAATTGGAAAATACACGTGAAAACGTGGTCTTGCACACTTCCCATGCTTGTCTTTCATGTGGTTTCTACTATAAGACGCATAAAAGCACACGTTCGGAAACGCTAAAGCAACATCAAAAGGCGTCACCCAGTCTTTACCAACATCAGAATGATCGTTATCACAGTCCATCGGAATACAGGTAGACGAAATGAAATTATCTTTAGACCTATAACTGTTAGTAAATTGTGCTGTGACATGGTCAAAAGAGATAGCCTTATTAAAACTATCTCGATCACAGACTTTTATTTCGCTAGTATACAAGCAGTTACTACTGTTTCCCACACAGGAAGCTGTATAAATTTTGCACTCAAGCATCAACATTCACCCCCTAAATCCTTATCCGTAAAATACTTAATCGGCTGGTTTCGTTTTTCAGCCAGATTGATTTCTACTTGCATGCCGCCTGTGATTTTCTCTCCGAACACCCATAGTTCATTGCACTTTCCTAAGAGAATAATGTCCATAAACATCGCATCCCCTCTATGCTTTTGATTCTCATCATCCATGAACGGGAAAAGCAGGTGTGGTGTTACTGGGATTGCTCCGCGCGAATACGCGTAAGCCGCACACCGAATAGCGTGGTTCACGTTTTTCTCCTTATCTCCACGGTAGGGAGCACAAATGTAGACGATAGGCTTAAAGTTCGGTGTTGTTTCTAAATGCTTTTTATAAGACTTACTCACTTTTAGCCTCCTGTTCAATCAACGGGTAGATCCCGTGTTGTGTCATGAGGTGATAGATGAAAAGCCTGCCTTTCTGAGTCCAATAAGTATGCATTTTTGAGTGTGTAACACCATTAGAATCCTCGTAGGTATTTGTGCGAGATTTCGTATATTCCTGATTGGCATACTTTTGATATAAAAGCCAGATATCAGACTGCTTAAATTGGACACCGAGTTCATGCAAAAAGTTATTCATCCACTGTGCTGACTTGCCATAATCTTTTGCAATCACACGCATAGAGATTATGTCTTTGCATTTAAGCACAACATCGTAATAGCTGGCTTTCGGTTTAAGCTCAGCTATCTGCTGTTTTTGCATAGCAGTCGTAAGCTCTAACGCTTCTCTTTTAGCACGCTCTTCTTTCAATGCGTTAAAAACAGCGATAGCCATATCAGGATTGTTGATAAGCTCATCTGTCGCATACATACCGTGCTTACGGATACTCGGAAGAACCTGTGATGTAACCCATCGTTTAAACTGACACGCTTTAGGAAGCTGACTTCTAAGAATAAGACTGTATAAACCAGACTCATTAATAACATACATTTCTCGGTTCTGACCTGAGTCGGTGAAACACCGAGTCAGCTTATCATCTTCATCTACATGCCTTTTCAGAGCATCAGACGTATCACGATAACCAAGAATCTCAGCCACATCCTTGCCCACAAAATAAGGAATACCATCTACTACTGTTGTGCGAACAGAGCCAAGCTCTACATTCTTAAATACTTGTAATTCATTCATAAAATTACCTCCTATGATTTTTTTCTGAAGGCGGTATTACCTTCTAAATCACAGGCAAAGAAAAAGAGCAGGTTTTTAACCCTGCTCCTAAATTTTTTTTAATCTTTTTTGTAAAACTCGCACTCGTAGCCGTCAGCGCGTAAAACAAGCCCTTCTGCCCAAGGTGGTGTTCTTCCCATTAGCTCACACACGCTTTGAACACTCACGCTTTTATCAGTTTCGATAATGGCTTCATCATGCACGTGAGCGACGATGCGATATTCTTTCAGCGTTTGCATTGCGTAAAGTAGAATGTCACGAGCTATAGCTTGCGTAATGTTTTCCACGAATTTAGGCCCATAACTTTCCAGCCGCTCCCATTTTTTAGTAGACCCCACACCCTCATAGGTGACCGATTCACCACCGTACTTGTTTTCTTCCACGCGTGGCTTCACATAGTAAAGGCATCTTTTCGAAGGCAGTTCGATGATAAGAAACCCACTCTTGTAAGTGAACACAATATTGTGTGTTCGAACAGATACGTGTTCGTGTACACACTGTTTTACCGCTCTGTCCACATCCCACCACAATGAAACAATATGTGGATTAGCAGATCTCCAATCATTAACCAACTGTTGCAAATCATCTTCATGTAAACCCATATCAAGAGCACCCATTGCCTTTAATGCTCCTACTGCACCACCGTAGCCACAGTTATGCACGAGCTTTCCCGATACGGTAAAACAATGATTTGGTCCGGCATTTCGTATGTCATAAACTCGAGCCTTGCTTCGATTAAACGCCAGTTTTTTCTGTGTTGTGCTACAGCTGTATTTGCTCTTGATATGATTTCTTCTCTGCCTATTCCTTTCGATAGCATTCTTGCAACTACCGATCTTGCGTATGGCCAATATTGTTGCTCCCACCGTGTTAGGATAGCGTTCTGCTTGTTGTTTTGATTGACTATTCTTGGAACAAAGCGGATATTTCCTTTTTCGTAGTTGCCGTTTGTATTTATCCGATCTAATTCCCAGTCTTTTCGCACATTGTCTACCTCTTGTAAAATCCACAAGCCTGCTTCTAAAACAGAATGGAAGCACCACTTTATCCCTCTTGCTCCATAGTTTTTGTAATTCGGATCTCTTGGATTGATACATCGCTGTTTTGCAGCACTTAGCCGCTTTTCTAACCATATTGGTATTTGTTTCGGCTGTGAGCAAGCTTGACATCCTTTTGATTTGCCCGACTTTAGACTGTTTAAGTCCTGCCATTGGACGCTTCCACACCCTACGCATTGTGTCAGTACATAACAGTGGTTTTGCTTTTGATTCCAGCGTTTCTCTGCACTTATGATTTTCACCCAGCCGTATTGTTCTCCGACCATCTCCGGTTTGTATGAGATGTGTTTTGCAGATGGCGGATTCAATAAACCGTATTGGCTTCGGTTTCCCTTTAACCCAGACGAGATGGTCTGGTGTTGCTCTAAGTCCTTCATACTCGATTACCTCCTTTACACCCTTAAAAACAACTCCGTTATGGTTAACCCAGTTTTCTCCGTCCCACACTTTTTGTTTTGTAGTGACTTCTTCAATTGGGACGAGCCCTTCATCTGTGAGTACAAGTTCACCTTCAGCAATACAAGCGAGTTCCGCGATCTTCCCTTTCTGCCGTAAATGCCCGTTTACTCCATGTTTTTCAACAGGCACGCCAAACATTTGAGAAGCTGACGAGCAGTAAATGTCTTTACCTTCCGCGAATACTCGCATACGCCATTTTTCACCTGCAAGCCAAGCCAAGACTCTCGCTTCGATTGCTGAAAAGTCTGCGACAATAAACTTAAATCCCGTGCGTGGAATAAAAGCAGTGCGGATAAGCTGGGATAAGGTATCCGGAATATCCTCATAAAGCATTTCCAACGCTTCAACATTTCCCTGTTTAACAAGACTTCTAGCCTCCGCCAAATCAGGCAAATGGTTTTGTGGCAGGTTTTGTAATTGCACAAGCCTTCCCGCAAACCTTCCGGTACGGTTTGCACCATAGAAGCGAAACATGCCACGCTCCCGATAATCCATACAGGCAGCGTTTTTCATCGCCGTATACTTTTTCACCGAGGATTTAGCAAGCTGCTGGCGAAGCCGTAAAACTTCCGCCAGTTCTTTACTCACTGTTTTAAGTTCTTTAGCGACTTCTTTTTTACCAAGCGACTCCATTTCAAGACCATGCTTTTTAAGCCAAGAGCGCATTTGTAGCACGGAGTTCGGGTTTTCTAAACCTGTAATATGCTTAAGCTCACTCATGAGATGCGTTTTCACCTCTAAGTCGAGTTTTATGGCTGATTCAACGAAAAGAGGATCTATTCCTATCCCACGGTCGTTTATCTGTTGGTCGAGATAAAACTCCTGCCATAAAAAGTCTGGTACGGGAAAGCGTGAGAGTTTTTCTTGAATACTCATTTCAACTTCCACATCACGCTTGTTATACGATTTGAAAAGCTCCCATTTTTCCTTATCGTGGAAATACTTGTTTCTTGTTCTTCCACCGTTTACTTTCGTAGGATTACACGGCAGGCAGAAATATTTAATAAGATTCTTACCCTCAGTGAGTTTCTGCTTATCAAGACCCAATACTGCTCCCACGCTTTCCAAAGACATGGGAAGCCCCAGGGTGGCTGACCAGATCATTGTGCAATGCCACGAGCAGGGGTTTAAAAACAAGCCTTCACTTTTCCCCGTCTGACCAGGGTTAACATTGATGCCTTTATCTCGCAGGTAGCGTGATAAGCAGACTCTTTCAAACTGAGCGTTAAACGCCCACTTGGTTACTGTTTCATCTGTTAAGGCAGAAAGCACAACCTCGGGTATGGTTTCACCTTGTGCTAAATCAACGACCTGAACTTCACTACCGTCCACACTGTAACCAAAAAGCAGTATTTCAAAATCATCCGATTCTGCGTACTTGTAAACACCACATTTACCAAGATTTACACTCGAAAACGTCTCTAAATCCACACTCAAATTTTCCAAATTACATCACCTCCAAGTTAATAAAAGAGGTGACAGAAAACCTGCCACCCCGCTTATAGAATCTTCTAAATCCTGTTTTCAGGAATCTTCTAATTCCTATTTAGAATGTGTTTAATATCAACGTAAAGACTCACGAGTTTCTTTACCGTAAAATCAAGAAGTAATACTCCTATAAACACTGAAATAAAAACCGCTATAACAATTTCCATAATTAACTCACGCTCCTTATGCTAGAAAGTCATCATCTTCTAAAGTCGTAAAATCATCGGTTGCGAGGCTACGTCCGCCGAGTGGCTCACCGTCTCGAATCTTTTGAATATTGCAAAGACCGCAAGCAACTCCCTTATTACCGTTAGAGTTAAACGCGTAAAAGTTGATGGAAACTCTCGCATAGCAGCCTGAATACACTTCACTACGGTCCATGATTGGTTTTACCTGTTTGTCTACAATCTGCGGAGCCGTGGTTGAGTTCGCGTTAATGAAGTAATGTCCTTTATACGCTTCATCATCACGCTCAATATCCCCGTCCCTGAGTGGTGTTTTAAGAGCAGCCTTGTTTGGTTTTTTACCACCAAACTTACCGACACCTTCCTCAATAGCAGCATCAATAGCTTTCTCAATAGCGTTTACTGTTTCAACATCACTTTTAGGGATAAGCAGTGAAACACTATATTTTTCAGGACCGCCGTTAATAGACTTTGGCTCCCAACCGTTAAAATAGGAAAGACGCGTGTTCTTACCGGTGATAACCTTCGTGTTATTTAATTTAGACATAGTACTAATTCTCCTTTTTGAATTCGTTATTTGCGTTTGAAACATTAACTTTTGCTCGCTTATCAGAGTCTGGTACGAGCGTAAGTTTCCCGGACGGTTTGATAATGAGGTCGCCCAGAATATCCTCAAATTTTTTCTTGCCCATCAGCTTTTGCATTTCTGTTAAACCAATAAGACTAGTTTTGAAAATGTCAGTAAAGCCTGCGGCTTTTGCTTTCTCAATAACAGCTGTCTCATCCTTAAACTTGCGAACTGATCTGCCTTCTACGAGCTTGAAACCAGACCACTCTTTACCATGGTTAATAGCGGAATCTGTGGCGTACGCTAAAACATCATCAGCCCACTTCGTGAGCTTAGGTATAAGCGTGAGTACTTCTTCAATCTCACTATCTGTTAAAACAGATGGCTCTTTGAACTCAAATTCTGCAAGTTTAAGGTTTTCTTCCGCACGTTTACGGCACGTGGCTTTTGCCCTGCAAAACCTGCACCAGTCACCGGCTTCAAATTCGCCTTCGCCTGCGCCTGCAAGCTCGGCTTTAGGTTTAAGCACGCTTTCAGCCCAAGAAATAAGCTCCGCGACAGGTAGTGTGAAAGTTGATACGTTGTCACGTCTTGGCTGAAAAATACTCATCTCAACAGTTTGAATCTCATACAAGCTGTCGAAAAGCGTTAAAGCTCCAAGCGCGTAGCATTTCATCTGCGGATTCTCGTAAGCATCAACCAGCACGCCTTGACCATACTTAAAGTCGATAACCTGCAGAGTTTTTTCGCCTACAATAATGCAGTCCGCTGTACCAAACCCGTCCGGCACGTAAGCTGAAAAATCAACTTTCTGCTCGATGAGAATAATAGGATCTTGACAGTTAAGTTTTGCCTGCTCGTATTTTTCCAACACGAAATCCACGTAAGCATCCGAGCATTCCTGCATCTCACTTGAGTCATACTCGGTTAACGGTTTTTCACACGGACGGTTAAGAAACTTATTCAGCTTGTACTCACACCACGCGTGTGCTGCCGTTCCTTCCTTTGCTGCAGCAGAAGTAGTGTTTTCAAACTTTTCTTCTAAAACAGCACTAGGAGTACACTTAATCCACCTGTGAGCAGAAGACGGTGAAAGTAAAGCATGCTTAGTCACCTTTAATTCCCTCCGCTTCATGCAATAGGCTCTCATACTCGCTTTCAGGAACATCCGATAGCTTTTGCGCACCGTGCTTAACGATGAGTTTCTTCACATCAGCTGTCTTTCCCATCTGGCTAAGCTTTGCTAAAACCGCTCGCACATCCTCTAAACTCACCTTTTTAACAGACTCCTTATTATTAGAAGCTGTTTCTTTACAACCAACACCAGAAGCACCGGCATCATCAAACAGCGTTTTAAGATGAACTGTTAAGTTTTCCAAGTCTTTGATGACTTCTCTCAATATTTCCTTGTTCACGGTTTTCCTCCTTAAACTTCTTTGACATCAACTGACTGAACACTCTTTCCAGGATCTAATAGATAGACTTGCGAGTAATCACCAAACAGCCAGCGGATAAACCGTTGAGGTAATCGCATCACAGCTCCACGTAGAACCTGTTTCTTCTCACCGTTTTCACCGGTGACGTTAATAACGATCTTGTGTTTCATGGTTTGCCTCCTTTCTATAAGGGGTTTCTTCCTTACACATCACAGGCAAAGAAAAAGGAGGAGTTTTTAACCTCCTCCTAAAAAATTTCTAGAATTTTTCTGGTAAAACTTTTTTAAGATTTACGATGGCACTATCGAGATGCTTTTTCACGCCAGCAGACGAAATACCAAGCATGCTCGCAATCTCTGACTGAGTGTATCCTTCAATAAACATCAAACGAATAACCTGACGTTGCTTGTCAGTAAGCGTTGAAAACGCATGCTCCATTTCTTCTGACATTTCAAAACCATAATCGTTGGTAATAAAACCATAATCATCAGTAGTACTGAGAGCTTCAGCAAGATGACTTTTATCTACTTCAAGCTCGCCATCTGCATCAAAGTCAATCGAGGAATTATAGTTGGGTAGGAAATGCTTGTTAGCAGCGTAGTCAACGTCGTCTTTGTTGGGTTTGTAGCCGTGTCTTTCTTCGAAACGTTTGACGTACTTCTCTTTCCACGCCTTAATTTCAGCTTTTTCTTCAGCAGTTCTACCTGGACGCAGGTTCTTATTGTTGTAGTAAACCTCGCTGTCATCCATTGAGTGAAGCATCTTAATATCCGCAACGGTTACACCGTTTTCGCCAGGTTTAATAACGATGACTTCTTTTTCATAGCCACCATTGTTGTTGGAAAGCAACCTCTCGTAAGTGTAGATATTTCTTTCCTTAATATTTGTTTTGCGAGTCTTCATAAAGAACTCCTTCCATCGATTTCGATGAAGGAATCCTTTGAATTCAGCTAAAACGAGGCATAGTAAAGCCACTACAAGCTAAAAATGAAGAATTCCTTCATTTTGTTACTTGCAGCTGCCTCATTCAGTAAGACCGCTGACATTATTAAGTTGTTTTTACGAAGTTTCTGAATGAGCTTTTGTACAATTAGCAAACTTCGTAAACGCCGTATAGATGAAATATGTCTATACTTTGAAAGAGAAAACGTGTTTTTGCGTTAAGAATCTTTCTGCACACGCCTACCACACTGATTCAACTTGTTATAAGCACAGCTTTTTTGATAAGATATGCGCGAAAGAATTACACATTGACATGAGTTTTTCTTTCTACCTCTAACCTATAGTTGACCGCGTTGTATGTGTAGGCTGATTAGAGTTACTAAGGAGGAAGAGAGTTACTATTTTTCAACAAGGGGGTTATTTAAGATGACTTCAATAAAAAACATCTCGGTTAATGTTCCGTATCTCAGTGGTGGAATCTTATTTAACCTGCTTACTGAATCAACAAAACAAAAAATAACTGCTCGTGCAAAACATAATGGCTATAAAGACTTATACAGTGACACTAATTTGATGGCTTCACTGATTACCTTAACTATTGGGGACTCGTTTATTCCGACGGGGGATACATTTAAGAAAAACACCAGCGACTATAAACGATGCCTTATAAGCAAATCCACATAGTCAGCTTCATCGGCTATGTCTTTTTCGAGGGTAAGGGGATCGACCGACTGGAGAAAAGTGGCGATGAGGTTGTCGTAGCTGGCATATTTTTTGAGTGCTTCGATAGCGTCTTTTTCACTGGTGAACGAGTAGAGAATGCTGGAGTGTCCCATAATAATTGTCCTTTCTTATGTGTGTCACTGTGTGCGTGACAAGCGTTAAGCAGCACACAACCCGTTGCCATAAGACACTCCGCCACCCCTCTAAAAATGATATGGGTTCTTGTGGGGCGCGCCCACACCCGTGGAAAGGCTTCCCTGTCTGCAATTTTTGCAGGCATGGGGAGCCTGAAAAACGATGGTGTCTGGCGCGAACTGCAAGAATCCTTATCGGGGTGGTGTGTGTGGATTGTGGTGGGTGTGTGCTTGTCTTGGCGCTGGCACGCACAAAGCTCATGTGGGGCGGCCGGGGTGCAGCATCTTTGCTGCACCCGTGTCATACAGACAACCCTTTAAGGGTTGGCATTAGCCCCACATGATATATAGGTCAGGAATATATGAGTAATGGTCGATCTCACGTGCGGTAATGTCGACCATTTCCATTTTGGTGGTGGTTGGTTTTCTATCAAAGGACAAGCCAACCACCCGATTTTTGGTCCCTTAGAGGGTGTTTACGCGTATGCAGGTTCTTTATATACTATGCCTTCTTTGTTCTTGTGATCTTTGGATGTTTCCTCTTCGTTTTCCTCTAGTGGACGTAGTGAGAGACTAAACCCGAGATTGTCAAGAACACGCATAAGAGTATCTAAACGTGGGTTGCCTTTGCCGGAAAGGATTTGATACAAGCTTTCGCGTGGAATTCCGGAACGCTGCGCAAGCTTTGTCATTCCCTCAGATTTTGCTACTTCGCCTAGTGCTTGAGTAAAGAAGTGCGCATCGTTAGCTTCTAATGCCGCATTAAGGAAATAAATGATAGATTCTGGGTCGGTTAGATAGTTTTGAATATCGAATTCTCGTGTCTTTACCATTGTCCTGCTTCTTTCATGTCTTTAAGGAGAGCGTCTGCTTTCTTGATATCCTTGTCTTGTGTGGATTTGTCTCCACCAAAGACAAGGAGAACTATCTTGTCTTGTTTTTGGGCGAAATACACGCGATACCCTGCATCGATATGGAATCGTGCTTCTTTGAGTTCGCCATGTATGGTTTTAACGTCTCCGAAAACCATGCTCTCATTTTTCCACTGGAAGAGTCGAGAGCCGATAGCTAGTTGAGCTCGTCTATTTTTAAGCTTTTCTAGCCATTTTGTAAATTCTTCTGTTTCTATTATTCTCACACATCAATTGTAAGATATTTCTTACAGTTTGTCAATCTGAAGCAATAAGAGTGCGGGTCTCTCTACCTTTCTTCTAGGTAGAGAGACCCGCACTCTTTAACTTAAACTACAGCCTTTAGAATGGCATATCACCTGGGTCGTAACCAGTCATCCAATCGTCCTCTGATGAGGCTGGTTGTTCTGGAGCAGCTACAGGTGTGGTGTCGCGGTTTTGCCGCATAGCGAGCAGTGCGATATTGGTTGTAAGGTTTTCAGCATTAAAACTGACTTGGGCGTGGGCTTTGCCGTCTTTGCCTATCCATGCGGATGGGCGTGGATCGAACCGGCCTATCGCAATGACGGGCATGCCTTTACCCAGTTGCCCATTGTTCCATAGGGTTTCGAGGATTTCCGCAGACCTACCGAATATTTTTACCTGGATGAAGTCTGCTGGTCCGTCGACCCACTGCCCATTTTCCTGGCGTCTGTTTTGTGATGCGATGGTCAATTGGAGCATAGCGCGTTTACGGTCTGCTGGCGGGAAGTAGGTGTGATTGTCGGTGAGGTTTCCTTCGATAGTTTGAGCGATGGTCGTTTTCATCATTGTTCTCCTTTTTAGTTGAGGTTGTTGAGGCTTATTTCTGTGACTGAGTTTAAGACTTCGGGTAGGTTTTTGAGCTCATCGAGTCCGAATTGGCTTGTGATACGGTCCAGATCGTATGTGTCGGTCGCGTTGATGATCCACAGGACGCCTTGCGTGTTTCCGAGTTTGGATGCGCGGAATGCTTCAAGACGGTTCAGGATTGCCGCGATGTTTTTCGCTTTTTCTGGGGTGAGGATACTGGTTTTGATGAAGCTTAATTGTGGTGTCCACCCGTTACTGTCATTCATGTCTACGGTGTGGGTGATACGGATGACGAGGCGGACTTTACGTTCTTGTTCACTCATTGCAAGTCTTCTTTCGTCTTATTGTGGTTACTGGTGTATGGTTCTATTCCGTGTGTGGCTGCTATTTCTTTGAGGGATACCCGTTTTTCTGGTATCCAGGCTTGGTAGAAGTAGTAGTGGGCAAAGAATGCCATCATACCGATGACACTGATTGAGCTAAAGATAATAAAGGTTTGCGTGTTTGTAGGGAGAAAACTGTTATAAAGCGCTGCTGCCAGTACGAGGGTTATGGTTACTGCGAGAACGCTTAAGAGTACTGTCCATGCGCGAATAATTGTCTGGTGTTGGCAATTGCGTACTCGACTGCTGTCTTTCCATAATCTATTTGTTTCTGTGTATGCTGTAGCAAGGAGGATCCAGCATGAGATGATACTTGCGAGTATGATTGCCCACTGTGGCATGCCGTGGCCTATTTGTGAGCATAAGGCAGGGGCAGCGGGTGCTAAGACGAGCCATAGAAGGTCACGCTGCCCGTTGTCTAGTGTAAACTCCATGATAATTCTCCTTTTAAGATTCTCTTGTTTTGATGAAGCTTAATTGTGGTGTCCACCCGTTACTGTCATTCATATCGATGGTGTGGGTGATACGGATGACGAGACGGACTTTACGTTCTTGTTCACTCATTCTTGTTCTTTCTTTTCGTTGCTCGTTTTGATTTTTTGATACATGCCACCTGAAAAGTTGCCGATAAGAAATGCAAAGGCTGCGAGAGTAATCGTTCGTATAGTCTGGTTGTCTGATAGTGTTTCTACGAGTACGCAGACGGTCACACTGGTAAAAATTAGTGCGAGTGTGAGTTTTTGCCATCGTGTTTTTGGCGTATGTGTCTTGTTCGCGCTCTCTTGCATGAGATGTGCCATGTAGGTTACAAGACCGCTGTATGCAATAAGTGCATTTATTAGGATGAATGCTGCGAGTATACGAATGAGCATAAAAGACCTTTCTTTGTTGTAGTTTTGGTTATTCTTGGAATAAGGCGGGCTCTAGTTGGGAGACATAGTCTTTATCGAGTGTCCAGTTGTGGATGAAGCGTAGGTCGCACGAGTTTTCGTATGTGTTTTCAAGCTCGCTTATGGGGTGGATGGTGTATCCGGTTTTTTGCGCGTCTTGCTCATCTTGTGTGTTTTCGCAGATGTAGATTTTGTGGCATCCGTCGTATGCGAAGCTTGTGCCGGTGACTGGCTTGCTGTTAATTTTCATTCTTGTTTTCCTTTCTACTTGTATATGATTTTTCTTATGGTTTGGTTTTATATAAAAACCCTGGTGTGATTATTTTTCGTTCGTGTTGTTGAACACTGGAAGGGACAAAAACGGAATGCGCTGGAGCCAACCCCTTGCGGGCCCTAGCTTCGCGCGTGTCCGTAACGCGAGTGGAGGACGCGGGGAAGTTGGCGGAAGTGACCCGTTTTTTAGAGTGGGAAGTGTCAAGAACACGTCATAAAAAGCAAAAAATGAGAGTACACCGCAGGTGTTCCATGCGATGATAATGGGTCTGCCGCCATGATAGTGGTGGCAGATTCTTTGTTCTGCTGGTGGCGGCTGGTTCACACATCTTTGTGTGAACTTATGGAAGCATAGTAGCCACCCTTCTCGCGTGGTAATAGCGCGGCTTGCTCCTGGGGGTAATGCCCTAAAATTTATGGAATTTTGTTCAGGGCATGCCCTAGGGGTAAGACGCGCCCCGCGCGGGAGGGTGGCTGCGATAAGCCACCAGGGGCTGGCAGAAAAAGTTGCGCTTCTTTTTCTGCCAGCAAACCCTCTGCTTACTTCTGGCACCAGTGGGGTGTGATGTGGTGAAGGAGCGCTGTAGTAGTGATGCGTGCAAGCCCGTACTTCTCGTCTATCGTGAGTGCTTTCTGGGCTGTGATACGAGCGTTTGTCGTGTCATTTTTCAGCCAATACAAGTATGACAGTGTGCCATAGACTGTGACAGTTTCCCTCTGACTTAATCCTTTAAGTTCCAGCATGGTGGTCAGCAGTGCTATTGCACGATGGATGCGCCGTGTGTCGAGGGTGAAATTGTCATCTCTAAAAACCAGGTCGAGGCTTGAACGCACATAGTGGACAGTTTTCTCAGCGAATGGGTGCTCAACGTTATCGAGGAAGTCTTGCATGGTGCAGCCATGGAAACTATCAATAAGGAACATGTCACGCACGATGAGGAGACTGCTTAATGCTTGGATACCGTAGCGTAGTGTGTTCTCGTCCAATCCTTTCGTGGTAAAGCCTGCTAGGTAGTTGTGGAATGCTACGAGAGCTTCTACCTCTCCTATTAGGAGTGTGACCGTGTGGTCGCTGTTGATGGTAACCATTTTTTTTATCCTTTCCTTGTGTGTTGGTAGTTCCAGGGCAGGCACACCCGTAAACCCACAAGAACACTCCCAGTCCTTGTGCGACGCTCCAGGCTCGACTCCGGTCAGCCCGTGGAACATGTTGTGGAATGGGCTGGCAGGGGTGAGCTTGTTGGGTGGCGTGACAAGGCTGGCGTGTGGTCTTTGGACTGGGTGTGCTAGCCTCTGGGCTACCAACACGAGAAAGTGTGGGCGGCGACCGGTGGCAGCATTCTTGCTGCGCCACAACAGTACAGTCTCCACGAGTGAAACTCGTGGAGACAATAGCCGCCCAGACTTTTTAGTGGATCCGGGTATGGTGCTGATATTTCTTTTAATTCTCATGATGTTAGTCAAAAGAATTTACAGACGGGACATCAGTTATAAATATCCTAGATATAGATGTTGGTGCTATTTGCTCACGGCACAAATGAACACTCTATGACAGATAAAGTATGGTTCACTCGGTTAACTTAGATGTCTGAATTGAAAGCGTTCTAATTTAAAAATAAGCTGCGCTGTGAAACTTCTGTAGTGAACTTTCACAGCGCAGCTTGTAGTTGTGCTCGTATTTACAATATTTATTGCATCTTATTCTGCTTTAATTGAACGCAATCGCTTATCGAATATGCAGATAAGCACCAGTATAAAGTGGATAAGAGCAGCTATGACAATTATTCCTGACTCTGCATGTAGAGATGGAATGGTCATGTGGGAATAAGCGTAATCCCATAGCGGATAGCTTACTGCTCCTATAGCGGCAACAACTGAGATGAATACAGACATTACCTGTCCAACGAGATTATCATCTACTGCATGAATAAATACTGTTTGGAATGGTGGATTTACTACTCCTTGGAAGAAAGCAAAAAGGAAACCAAACACGACTGCTGCTATAGCGTTAGGCGCTAATGCCAGTCCTATTATAGAAAGAGTCACTAGTATATGTGAAAGAGTGAGTAGCATAGAGAAGGACATTTTGCTGGACACTTTTGGCGCGATGAGATAGCTGAGGGCATACCCAAGTGACATTGCGCTTAAATACCAGCCATATCCTTCTGCACTATGTAGAACCATTGAGAATAAGAGGACTCCAGCAAAGCTTATGACAGTAGATGCGATAGCTTCGAGTATTGCAAATGGAGCTAAAGTCCTGTACGTTTGGTTTTTTACAAATGTTGCCATTCCCCTAGCCCAAGTTGCCAAAAAGCCTTGAGAATATTCTGGATTTTCATCTGCGACGTCTGAAGTATAAATTCCGGTTCTAACTGCATGCTTGTAAATAAAATAAATAAAAATTATTATTCCTGCTAATGCGATAGTTTCTGTAAATAGAATTGGAATGTATAAATATTTACTACTCGCAAAACCTGCAACTGCTGGTCCTACTAATGTACCCATGAGGCTTGTAAAGCGAAGAAGTGAAAGAACATTAATAAGATCATCATTTTTTGTTACACGATTAACAAAGGAAGTAATAGCAGGAAAATAGAAAGTATCACATGCTGTCGTAACCATTACAAGTATACAAACACACCAAAATAGGAGCAACTTGTTAGCAGATGGGGTTGAGAAGGATACCGATACAATTGCGATAATACATAATCCCGCAATCATTCTTGCTAAGCATGCAGCAACTGTTGTCCTGAAAATTCCTACATGCTCAGCTAGTGCTCCTGAGAAAAGGCCTGCTACTAATTCACTTATTGCAGTGAGGGTGAGGTAAAGCGATAAATAATGGCTTGACTGCTGAAAACCGATAAAAAGTGAGTTCAATAGCCATAATTGAATAGTAGTTGAGGCTAGTGTAGTTGCATAGTTAGAAAGAAAATCACTAGCTGCTAAACGCAGATATCCGCGGTAAGGTTTAAATAGATTCGTCAAGGTTTGCTCGTTTCGCGAAATTACATTGCCAAATTATTGCTTGAGAGATGCTATCGGCACTAGTAGTGAAGTATGTTGTAAAGTCGTCGTTATCCCAAATCTGTTGCTGTAGGTTCTTGTCATCACGCACTGTGCTAAAGAGTTGAATAATCTGCTCGACGCAAGATAATGTTTTCTTTATATAGAAGTATTGTTGTGCGAAATCGACTTCTACTTGCTCTCCAGGGATAGTCGTATGTATTTCTTGGAATGTCCGTAGCAAATCAATTGTTTTAATAAGCGATATTTTACATGTCTCGAAATATTCTTGTATTGAATGGATGGTGGATGTTTTCGCTGTGTTTGTACTGACGATAGTGGCTTCAAGTGCAGCATTTGCTTTGAAAAAATATTCTGTTGCTTCAAATAGAGAAGCGCAATATGCTGTACTTGATTTCACATACTCATCAAACATTTCTTCGTACGAAGTCATGTTCATTATTAACCTTTGGTGTGAATATGTGCGGATAAATTATGCCTAAATCATATGAGGATATGGTCGAGGTCGTGGGTTGATTCCGCCGCGCTTGCTATTCTTGTTCATCTTTGCCTCCTTTCATAAGAACAATGCTGTATCTTATTTGCATCTTCATCTATGAAGATACAAATAATCCTAATACAGGATTCGCATTCTTTCCAAGTGTGTCTCTTATTGTGGAATAATTTTATATAAAAATTAGTAGTACATTATTAGACCTTAACTATTTACCAGTCTCAGCTCGTAGTACGTGTTTTCTGATATCCCTACTGTTTGGCAGAGTCCGGCTATTCGTATGTCAGGATTCTTTCTGTGGAATTGGTGGATAAGGTGTAACGCTTGGCTTCAATCAAAACCCTCAACTCTGCTCGCCATCTGGTCGAGGAATATGCTGACTTGCTTGTGTACTTGTTCTGGCATGCCGGACTGTGTGTAGTCGGTGTTTTCCCGCCTGTTGATGCAGCGTTCAATCCTTTTGCGCCCGATGAGGGTGGACGGCATTCCAGCCTGTGCAAAAATAACAGACGGTCTGACACCGTTATCGTATTGCTGGACAGCGTCTTTGTGGAATTGGCTTGTGTAGTAGATTCGTGTGGCTGTCGCGTGTTTGATAGCTGGAAGACTGTTGAGATAAGCACGTTGACTAGGGGTAAAGGCTGTGTCTTTTCTACTCATGAGTATGAACCGTTACGTGTGAAAGATTAATAAGAAATCAATAGAGGAAGAAGAAAATATAGAGTGAGGGGCCACACCATTGCACGGAGATAGTCCCGTGTGCATGTGCGACCCCTCGCCAGTTAATACTAAGCGTGTTTACGGGTTAATGCTTACGAGCATTTTCCTTGTTACGCTTAGTGATCATGATGCTTGCTCCTGCGCCCAGGGCTGCAAGAGCAGCGATAGCGATAGACACGACCGCGCTACCAGTCTGAGCCAATGGTGCAGCAGTAACACCGTTCCAATCATCAGAATCTTCGACTGGAGTGTCATAGCACACACCCGTATTACCACCATTACCATTATCTCCACCGTTTGGGTCGAATGGGTGATCGTTATGGGATGCGCATGGCACGATAGGTGTACCAGTCGTGTGACCACGGTCGGTATGATTCATCGTGTTCATACCAGTCAACGTGCCCTTGACTTCTACGTATTCACCAGGCTTTAATACCAGGTTAGACCAGTTTGCTGGATACTCCAGATTAGTTACCGTACCGGAGCCTGCGATAGTCTTATCATCTAACGTGATCTTGGTCAGGTTGACTTTACCGGTGTTGATGATACGGAACACAATCTTGGTGCCGTTCTTGGTAGACTTCAAGGCTTCGCTTGGTGTGTTACGGTCTCCCGCTTCAAGACCAGATGCTGCGTCGTACTTGATGAGTTTAATAGCAGGGGTCTGGTCTGGGGTCTTGGTCCACACCATATTGGATTCGCGTTCAACATCATTCATGGTTTCCACGAACGTGTTTTCTACGCGATCGCTTACGCCCAAACGGGTCATTTGCACGTACGCTGTCCAGGACAAGTCACTATCCATAGCAGATGCAATATCAAGGAACTGTTGTGTTGCCTCTACAGTAAACGCACCATTAGCCTCGGTGAAAGTGAAATATCCGGCATCAACACCGCTACCGTCGATACGGCTACCCTTGGAGATCACAGTGCCGTCAGCGAGCTTAATGTCGTTGTTGACATAGACTGCCCACTGGCCGGTTAGCTTGTCAAACTTTTCATCATAATCATCCACGATGCGCCAATTCTTGATCTGCTTGTAGGCACGGTTACCAGCGATCTTGGAGCTATCGAGACGATACAAGAACTGATGATCCTTATAAATACTCTTACCATTCGCACTTTCGCCATTAACCTTAACAGTCACATCCTTCTTCGGGTTAATAACCTTTAACGGGTTAGTTACCGTGTTCGTTACATCCTTGCGATCGTTTGTAATCTGGGTGGCAGTGTTCTTCACTACATACCCGTCCTTGACCTGCTTGACTGTCATAGGAAGCACGATGGTGTAATCCTGACCAAGGAGAGACTGGTCGATTGCAGGATCCTTTGTCACATCCAATACCTTGCCAGCGTAGGCCTTTAAATCTGTTGGTTGTGGATCCCCTGGAAGAATATCTCCGAGATACTCCGTGTCTACGGTCTTAGCGAACACGTAGACGACACCATCCTTAACCTGGATATTGAACTTGTTGGTGACGTCCTTACCGGCTGCGTCTAGGATTTCGATATTCTTGTCATTGAGCTGCAAGTACTCATCATCATAGTCATCGATCATGCCGAGACGGTGAACCTTATACGCAGTGTCCTTCAACGTGGCTGCGCTTAAAGTGAGACGGTAGTAAATATCGTCTCCTACGTATGCGGTCTTGCCATCAATATTGATACCAGTCTTGGTTTCATCCTTCTTTTCAGGCTTTGGCTCTACCGGCTTATTCGATACCACGTTAGACGAGGTCAAACTATTGTTGAGTTTCAAACCCCACTGATTATCCACGCTATGGTCTGTTGGAGCGTTCTTGGATACCGTGCCTTCGAAACGAACCTGGAAACGATGCTTAGATCCCGCGGTCATATTCGCTGTCACGTAATCCTTGTTGAGTTCGATAGTAAACTCATGCTTACCAGTGAAAACAACATGCCGATTATAGAAAAACCCATCTTTATCAACAACCACTTCATCAGGCTTAATTGCTTTGATATCTATCCCTTTACCACTGTGACTTCCACTGGCAGGCCATAAGTCTTCAATGACTAGATTCTTCTCAGCCATACTTGCTTTTACTGCATCATATAATTCTTTCGTTGATGTGCAGTCTGATAAAGCACGGTGTTCATTATTGTGTAAGCCTAAGTAGTCAGTTAAATCGGAGAGTCTGTGATGTTGCAGCTCAGGATACAGTTTACGAGCAAATTGCATCGTATCCATATACCGGTTAGTCAGTTGTTCCTTAAAGCCTTCATTCAAAAAGCGCATATCAAAAGAAGTATTATGCCCAAGAATAATATCCTCACCAATAAATGAAAGCACAGACGTTTTCACATCAGCAATAGATGGCATGCCTTTCAGCATTTCATTAGTTATTCCTGTTAATGATGTAATAAAATCGTCTACTTCTATACTCGGTTTAATCAGCTGATCATAACGGTCTACTATCTCATTATTTCTAACTTTTAAGATACCAATCTCAATAATCTCATCATAATAAGCAGATAAGCCTGTCGTCTCAGTATCTAACACGCAATAATCATCAATAATCTGCCTAGTATAGTTAGTATTCACGCTATACATAAAACACCCCCAACCCCCAAAAACGATTATTATAATCTAATTATAAAGAAGAACTTTACGCTAGCAACTCATATAACAATTTTTCTTAAAACAATATTATCGATATTCCCAAATCACTTAAAACTACAATTTTTCAAAAAATATTCAAACAACCATATACCAATAAATCGCTAACACACTACAAGCAAACACGACACAAACATCTGGGTGCAAAGTGGGTGCACTTTTTAACGTTAACATCCTGTGCACTCAACCCTAGAGCGTAGACATCTTCCCCCATACAGAAAAATCACACTCAAAAATCACGAGAACACAGCTTAAAGCCGCTTCGCATTAAACCTTTTAACGATAACTCTCGCAAACCCCTGCTACACAAGGGCAAACTTGCACCCACCTAATCAGCCTTTGACATCAATACAACACTCTCGACGTGATGAGTGTTGGGATATATGTCGAATGCGCGCAAAGACTGAACGCTGTAGCCAAGTTCTTTAAACGTGCCGACATCGCGAGCGAGACTGGTTGGATCGCAAGCAACATACACAACGCTTCTTGCTCCAGACTTCGCAATCTGCTTACAAACTTGAGCTTTAGCACCAGCGCGCGGAGGATCTAACACAACAACATCTGGATGCGCAAATCGGCGCACAATTTTAGACGACTTACTCGCCTTAAATATCTGCGATTCAAGCGTTTGCGCAACATCACCTTCAAGCGCTTCAACAACATCCCTGTTAAGACCTGCGCGCCCAATGTTTCGCCTTGCATTCTTTACAGCAATCGGCGCACCCTCAATGCTAAGAACTCGAGCTGGCTCTGCAGAACCAAAAGCGCCAGAAGAATCTCCGCCAACATTAGCCAAAGTCGCAAGCGGAATAGTAAACAAACCCGAACCCGAATACAAATCCCACAAAACAGTATTCTTAGTGCGACCACCAAGCGCAGAACGAACTAATCCCAAAACATAGTTCACTAAATGCTCTGGAGCTGCACGATGAATCTGCCAAAAACCGCGCGCATCAACATCGTAGTCAAAAGTACGCATACGCGATGAATCACCATCAACCGCAACGCGCACGCGCTCACGCAACAAAGCCGAGCCTGCAATCAGCTCATCATTTACTATAAGCGCATAATTTTCGCCAATCGCACTAAGAAGCGCAGACTTATCATTAAAATCCAAACCCTCAACTCGAGGCTCTGGAACAGCAAGGCGAATTTGCGCATTTGGCGAGAAAGAACGATTCCACAAATCCAAAGAATCCGCAACTGCTAAAACAGAGCGCGATGCAAGTGGCATAGTATCAATCGCAATGCGATCATGCGACTCGCGCTTACGCATAGACAATCGCCCTTCATCATCCGCAACCAACTCCATGCGCGTACGCCAATTAAATCCGTTAAGCTCCTCATCCCCCGGAATGCGCTCAACGCTAACATCGCTATCCACAAGATCCATATGCGCTAAACGCTGGAATTGATTGGCAATCACGGAAGCCTTCCAACGAATCTGCCCAGGCAAAGAAACGTGAATTAAATCTGCGCCACCAACTCCGCCGCCCTGAGCCAAAGGGCCAGCAAGCTTCCATTGCGGCTCCACACGATCCGCGCTAGGCTCCAAAACTTCCACAACTTCGCCAGTGAAAAAGTGCGCTTTTGCACGCATCGGCTCATCCATGCGCACAACAACCAGCTCACCAGGTAACGCAAATCGCACGAATACAACACGTCCGTCAAGATGACCTACGCATCTACCTTGATCCGCATATCTCTCGATTCGCATCGTCACTTGCATAAACTACCCCTTAATTTTGCGTTTTGTTAAGCTGCTCTACTTCACGATTTTTATGATGAAGTCGCATAAACGGCGTTGCAATAATCAAGTAAGAAACCCAGATCGCGAGCGCCCAGAACGGCAATCCCATAATCAAACGTACAGTACCAAGCCACACAACGTGATTCGTTAAGTATAATGGCACTTGCAAAACTAGTCTCAGCGCAAAAACACCAATCCACAATGCTGTAACATACATGTACGCTCGTTTAAGCGGCTTATAATCAAGCCATTCGTGAAGCCACTTGCCAAAATTTTCCGTAGGAATTTTACGAATCGATTCGATTACAAGACCCAACGCCGGCACGCGCACAATCAGCGAAATCGCAAGAAGTACACCATAAACAGCGTTTGTAATAAAGCCCATCATGTAGTAGTCGCGTGCTTGATGACTAGTCCAAGCCCAAATAAGACAAATACCAACTGAAACAAGTCCGCTTAACGCACCCATAATCGACTGACGTTGAATCATACGTGCTACAACTTGTAGAACAGCAAGAGTAGCCGATGCAATAACTGTTGTTTGCACATTGTGCGTTACAACAAAGCAGACAACAAACAGCAAACCTGGCAGCATTGATTCGATTACACCTCGAACACCGCCCATGGATTCGATTACAGAAAACTCATTACCTTTTGATCCGATAGAAGCTAGAGAAGCCAATCCTGAGCGTTTTTTGGTTTGCTCAGAATTTGTATTTTGAGACTCTTGCAACTCTCGCGATTCCTGCGACTCTTGCGAAGATTCTTCTTGAGATTTCTGTAAAGACTCTGATGAATCCATGCACTTAACTTTCTACTATTTCTACTGCTACTTGTTAGAAATTTACTAGCTCTTTACTGATGCACTACCAGCATTGACGACTTCACAAATATGTTAAATTTACTGCCATATACTGCTAAATCTACTGCTATCGCACTTCAGAGAACATTGGGCCACGACTCAAAGTAGTTTTTACATCCACTTGTTGGTCATATCCCAAAGGTCTATCATCTTTCTTTAACGCATCGGAAGTGTTTACTTCAGCATCATTATCTCCTGCATCTTCTGATTTTTGAGCTTCTTCTGCGTTCTGCTGCGCAACTTTTTCTTCTTTAGTAACAGGATCATGCATAGGTATTAAATCGCGTGGAGCCAATGGCTCATCACCTCGACGCACAATAATGGAAGCAAACCAGGAATTAAGTTGAAGAACTTCCTTATTATCTTCCATTGATTCAGTTGCTGCAGGACCAGAGAAAACGCCACGAAGCATCCAACGAGGACCGTCTACACCTACTATACGAGTATTAACGATTTTATCCCCCACCTTAATAGGTAGAATCAGCTCAGTTCCAAAAACACCCTGCTTTTCTTTAGCTTGCTCATTTCCAGAAAGCAAATCCGCGCGTACATCATCCCAAATTCCAGAAGATTTTGGAGCAGCAAAAGCTTCAAATTCTACGCTTGAAGATCCATAAGTAACAGTAGCGCCTAAAACTTGGTTGTTTTCATTACTCTTTTTTATACGCAACTCAATGCCGTTGAAATACGGGATTTCAATTGAACCAAAATCAAGATAATCATCATCTTTTGGAGCGTTCTCATCTTCGCAATCCCATGGACCTATTTTAATATTCGCATTACTATTAGCTTTATTATTTTCTTCAGAAATCGCAAGAGTTGCGTCTTCGTCTACGCCTTTTCCATATTCAGTTTTTTCTACTGACTTGAGTTCATCTTTATTCTCATCTTTTGCTACTTTATCTGTAGCAGCATGCGAACCATGCTTTGCGCTGAACCATCCCATTGTTCCTCATTTCTTTTACACTATAAGCTCTTATCTTTTTATAATCTCGTTATAGATAAGAAACATTCGTTTTCTTATAGCTCATACTGTCACGATACTCAACGTTTCAAGACTACCACTCGTATCACACTATATGCGAATGTACGAGATGATTAATTACTGTTGATACTCGTATTAGCTTACGTAATTTCTATACTTAATATATACATTTACTTTGCGATACTAATAGTGAAATAATTTATATAAAACTGTATTTAATTTATTTTTTAGTATCTTCATTGTATTAGACAGAATATTTTATACTTAACGGAGCGTGATCAGACCATCGTGCATCGTAACTTTCAGCACGATCAATTACGAATCCGCACGCACTTTCCGCAATTTCAGGAGTTGCAAACTGGTAGTCTAATCTCCAGCCAACGTTATTATCGAAAGCCTTGCCGCGCTGACTCCACCAAGTGTACGGCCCTTGAATATCTCCTGCAAGCATGCGCATAACGTCAACAAACTCGTACTCGTTAATCCATTTGTCCATATACGCACGCTCTTCTGGCAAGAATCCTGCACTTTTTTCATTAGCCTTAGCGTTTTTAATATCTAACGGCGTGTGAGCAATATTAAAGTCGCCGCACAAAATCGCTTGATTTCCGCCACTTGCCGCAGAGTCTCGAAGCTCCCCCAAACGTATAAGCATTGTGTCTAAAAAGCGGAATTTTTGCTGCATTTTTTGCGGATCGTCTACATTTCCAGCATGAACATACACAGAGGCAATAGTAATTTCATACCCTTCAGGGGTACGCACGTCAGTTTCAACCCATCGCCCAGAATCAACATCCTCACTTAAGCCAGGCAAACCGTAGCGTTTTTCAACTACAGGAAGAGACGTAACTAGAGCTACTCCAGCTCGACCTTTCACACGGCAAACTTCATTTGTATAAGTAAAATTATCGCTTTCTGTAGGATTTTCTATATTTTCAGACGCGCGATATCCCATTTCTATTTTTGTCATAATTGGGTCGATTGCATCCTGCGGAGCGCGCACTTCTTGCATACACCAAACGTCTGGAGTATGCGCGTCAGACCAGTCAAGCATACCTTTGCGCTCAGCTGCACGAATACCGTTTAAATTCGAGGTCGTAATTGTAATCATGAACCCAACTCTAATATGCGCACAACACAAATATAAAAGAATACAATTTAGTAAATAAATCAACTGTTATATAAAACTCTTAGAACGCATTGACCCCCACTATGCAATGCACAGCAGGGGTCAAGCGGTATGTCCTTAAGAATGTTAAATCGACGAAATTAACGAGCGTAGTATTCGACGACGTACTGGATGTTGACTTCAACTGGAATCTGATCGACTTCCGGCTTACGAGTCAAGGTAGCCTTCAAGGAGGCAAGATTCACATCGAGATAACCAGGAACTGCTGGCAAAACGTCACGATGAACGCCTTCAGCAGCCATCTGGAATGGTACCATGGTCTGGCTCTTAGCACGAACCTGAATGGTCTGTCCTGGCTTTACGCGGTAAGATGGACGATCTACAAGATTGCCATCAACCAAAATGTGGCGATGTACAACAAACTGACGAGCCTGAGCGGTAGTGCGAGCAAATCCTGCACGCAAAACCAAAGCATCAAGACGAGTTTCCAAATCGGTGAGCATTGCATCACCGGTCTGACCTGCAGTGTGCGTACCCTTCTCATAAGCTGCACGAAGCTGCTTCTCAGAAAGGCCGTACTGTGCGCGCAGACGCTGCTTCTCACGAAGACGTACTGCATAATCGGACTCTGTGCGACGACGAGTACGTCCATGCTCACCTGGAGCATATGGGCGCTTCTCGAAAATGCGCTGAGCCTTTGGGGTCAGAGCGATGCCGAGGGCGCGAGAAAGACGCACCTGACGGCGAGAACGCTGAATATTAGTCATTGCTAATCCTTTATATTCTGTCGTTATCTGAACGGAACGCAAGCAAATGCAAAATCGTAATAGATTATAGATTCCTCACGCTGAGCCGGCCTCTCCAGTGCTTCCTCGTGTACCAACACACGAACGCGAAAAACTAAGTATTACAAAACACTTAATCTACGCGCCGGCCCACTGATGGGCTAAGGCTCCAGATGATGCATACGAAAGTAGGCATCGTTTCTGATTCTACACTTCGGCCAGAATAAAATAGATATTTATACTCTAACTATTTGATTTCGCAAATAAGCAAAATCAGAAAATAAGAAGACTATAAACTTAAACTTCCTTCTCGCATAGTGTATACACAGTCAGCACAATTCGCAGCATCAATATCATGCGTAACCATAAGCACAGCGGAACCTTTTAAAGCAGCTTCTTGAAGAATCTTGATAACAACTTTTGTATTATCACTATCTAAATCACCTGTAGGCTCATCTAATATGAGTAATTTTGGATTATTAATAATTGCGCGAGCAATCATAACTCGACGCATTTCTCCTCCGGAAAGCTCTTTAGGATAGCACCAAAGTAAGTCTGCTACATTAAGTCTTTTTAGTAGTGCACTTACTTTATCTATTATTTCTTCTTCAGATTTTACCGCGCTTTTAGCAATCTGTAACGAAAGTAGTATGTTATCGCAGACTGTAAGACTTGGAAGAAGCGTGGCACTTTGTGTTACAAAACCAATATTTTCAGCACGCAATTTAGAAACTTCATCATCTTTTAAATTAGGAGACGAAATTTCAAATCCGCAAACATTTATACTTCCTCTTGTAGGTTTTAATAAACCAGCAATAAGATTAAGCAGCGTAGATTTTCCATTACCAGATCTTCCAACAATAGCCGCAAAATCTCCTGATTTAAGTGAAAAAGTTACGTCATTTACTGCAGCAAATTTGCGTTTTCTGCGCATAAACTCTCTAGTAACATTCTTTACTTTCAAAACTTCTTCACACATAAATCACTCGCCTTCTCTAAGCGTAATATATGTTTCGTTCATAGCAATTCGCAATGTTGTGAACAAAGAAGCCGCAAAAACAGTTACGAGAGATAACGCAATACTTAAAATAAGCAAAGTGATAATAGGCAGTGCAGTTATTTCAAGGTATGGAAGCTGCAACTGTTGTGAAATCAAAGTACTATATGGGAAAAGTATTAAAGAAGCACAAGATACTCCTATAATTCCGCCTGCAAATCCTACTACTGTAGACTCTCTAATTACCATAGTTAGTAACATTCTACGAGTTAGTCCTAGTATGCGAAGAGAAGCAAACTCTTTTTTACGCTCGTTCACAGCGGAAGAAAATACTGCTATTAGCACTAATATTCCAACAACCCAAAATACGATAACTAAAATTGATACGGTTCGTATGAACACTCCAATATTTGCTTGAGTTGTTGCTGTTATGCCTCCAGGAAAAACTGTACCTATACTTGGCAATCCTGTTGCTTTTTTAATATTTTCTGCTACTTGCTTAGGAGTATAACCTTTTTTCACTTTGACTAATACTGCTGAAATAACTTTTCGCACGTATTGCTTTGGTATAGCAGTGTGACCAACTTTGGCTGAATACTCAACTACTTGCGGTATGCTCTGTCTACTTACAAACACTGAGTTATCTAAACTAGTTCCAGTTTTTGCAAGCTGAGCAGAAACAGGCCAACTATGCCCAAATAAGCGTATTTTGTGATCGTATGATACTACTACATTAGCTCCAGCAATCATCTCACCTTGCTGCAAAGTCTTTTTGTGTTGAGAGTAAATCCATGGGCCGATTACAAAATCAGAATTTGGATCAAATCCTATGATTTGCAACTTTTCTGCACAGCATCCTGCAGATAGTGAGGAAATATATGTTTGTCCGCTAGCTTTTTGTACACCTTCAGCTTTACGAACCATGTTTTCAATGTTGTTCGTAAAATAAAATGTGCTAGATCCGCCATTGGTTAGTAGCGCTTCTGCTTTCAGATTTGTCCCATGCGGAATTACCATAATATCCGCACCGAGACGTTCTTTCATGCTATTTAAACCTTGTGAAAGGTTCATAGAAAGTAATGAGCCGCCAAAAAATATTGCCGCAAGGCATGCTGTAACTATTATTAGAGCAGCAGTTTTAAGTGGCTTGCTTGCAAGATTTTTAAGCGGCAGTTTTCGTAATGTAACAGTTCGCATAATATTCGTTTATAGTTAGCGATATATGTTGCAATCGCTGTAATGGTTGTAATTATTACAACCATTACAGGATGAAATTTTTAGCGGTCAGTAGACTTCAAATCAAGGTATACTGCAACTGCTGCAAATACTGCAGCTAGAACTGCTAAGAGAATTAATGTTGGTCGGGTTACAGAATTGCAAGGCATCATTGGGTTTTTGCATACACCAATTAAGCATGTAGGAACTGCCATAACAAGTAATGCGTTAATTATAACGGCAATATTTAAGCCTATACGTACGCTTTCTTTTACCAATAGAGAAATCAATCCAAGAACTGCAATAACAATTCCAATACCTAGTGCTGCTCTTCCCGTGTAGTGGCATGCCATAGGTTGCATCATCATGGACATTTTGTGCATACCGCCAGATTGGCATGGTTTTGCGAATGTCAATGGCGATATAGCAATAAGAATTCCCAAAATAATCTCTGGAACTGATGCAAATAACTTGTTTTTCATAATAAATACCTCATTAAATGTATGTTATTAATTTTTGTGTCACATTTTCTTTAATGCCACACGTCTTACAGCACTCGTTTTGCAAGCGCCAAGTCTTCGTTAAATCTTTATTTTGCGCATACGAAAACCAATAATAATTCAGTACTCGTCATAGCTTCCCCCATAAAACTTTCTGAAGTTATGTTTTCGTTTACTTTTACATTTTTTCTTATAGTGCGATATAAAACAAGTCTTGAATATTTTGTTTTCGTGTATATAATTGCGGCGATAATTATAACAATATTACGAATAATAATTTATGCAATTTTTAATAATTGCAAATTATTTTATGTATAAGTAGCATAAAATGAAATATTTTACAATTTCTCTATAGGCGCAATACGAAGCATTAAGCGTTTCACGCCGTCGGAACCAAAATCAACAGTAATAATAGAGTTACGTCCTTTATCTTGAGTTGCAAGAACTGTTCCTAATCCGTAAGTATCATGTGTGATTTTGTCTCCAATTTGAAAATCTTGAATGTTGAGATTGTTGTCTTTATCCACGGAACCAGTACCTTTAGAAGAAGATAGAGAAGAAAATGCAGAACTTGACTTTTTGCCAGATTTTTCTGCAGACATTGCGGTAATTTTGCGCGTTTTTACTTCACTAGATTTAGACCACTTAGATTTAGAACCGTAAGAAGAACCATACGAAGAACCGTAGGAAGAGCCGTAAGAAGAACCGTAAGATTTATTGTAGTTATTAGACTTTCTGTAACCGTACGATTTACTAGAACCGTACGATTTACTAGAACTGTACGAACTTCCGCCGAAAGTTGTTTTTTTGCCAAAAGCATCACTAAAATCATCATCCCAGCTATCAAAATCACTATCAAAATCATCGCTGAAATCGTCATCAAAATCGCTATGTTTACGCAAACGACCACCTAGACGCTCAACATCCGATTCACGACGCTTCCAATCAATCAAATTATCTGGGATTTCATCCAAAAATTGGCTTGGCAACATATCTTGAGCTTGACCCCATTGAGATCTTACAGAAGCGCGAGTTACATATAATTTCTGCTTCGCGCGCGTAATACCAACGTACGCAAGCCTACGCTCTTCACAAAGCTCATCTTCGTCATCCAATGCACGAGAATGCGGAAAAGTACCCTGCTCCATTCCAGTTAAAAACACAACCGGATATTCCAAACCTTTAGCAGTATGCAAAGTCATCAAAGTAACTTTACCAGTATTCTCATTCTCACCAGGCAATTGATCAGAATCAGCTACGAGAGCAGTAGTTTCAAGGAATCCAGCAACATTAGCATCCGGAGTATTTTGTTCATATTCAGCAGCAACAGACTGCAACTGCGACAAATTATCAACTCTTGAAGCATCCTGAGGATCTTCAGAACGTTGCAAATCCGCTAATAAACCACTTTCTTGTAAAATACTTGCTATTACTTCAGAAGGCTTAGAATAATTGTCTTGCATACATAACATCAGATTATGCATTAACTCACGAAACTCTTTGAGTTTGCTTAGAGTTCTAGTTGATATCCCTTCAATTGATTCCAAATGTTCTAAAGCCTGCCAGAAGCTCACTTCATGACTTTGCGCATACATAGTAAGAAGAGATTCTGCGCGAGGACCAAGTCCGCGTTTTGGAACGTTCAAAATTCGGCGCATATTAACGTCATCATCCGGATTTGCCATAGACTGCAAGTATGCGAGCGCATCCTTTACTTCGCGACGTTCGTAAAACTTAGTTCCACCAACCAGCTGATACGGCAATCCTGCCTTAACAAGTGCGTCTTCTAACGAACGCGACTGCGCATTAGCACGATACATAATTGCCATATCAGAGTACGCAATGCCTTCCTCTCCTGCTAATCGCGCTATTTCCTTAGCAACCCAAGCTGCTTCTTGTTGAGCGTTGTCAGCTGCGTAACCAGTAATTGCAGACCCCTCGCCTAACGCTGTCCACAATTTTTTAGGCTTTCGAGACTTGTTGTGAGAAATAACAGCATTTGCAGCATCCAAAATTGTTTGAGTAGATCGATAATTTTGCTCAAGCATAATAGTTTTGGCGTTAGGAAAATCTTTCTCAAAATCTTGAATATTGCGGATATCTGCTCCACGAAAAGCGTAAATTGACTGGTCTGAGTCTCCTACGACTGTGATAGAAGCGGGTGCATCAATATTATCGTGCGACATCACTTGCTGTTTTACGTCAACTCCAGCAAGCTCTCGAATAAGCTCATATTGCGCATGATTAGTATCCTGATATTCGTCTACTAAAATATAGCGGAACTTATGACGATAATATTTAGCAGCTTCTGGCACTTCGCGCATGAGTTGCACAGTTCGCATAATTAAATCATCAAAATCAACAGCATTTGCTTGAGCTAAGCGATGCTGATACTCTGCGTAAATTGTGGCATAAACAGCATCAGAATTACCAGCGTGCGCAATTTGTTGACCTGCAACACCTGGCTTGTAATCGTTTGCATACATATCAAGCTGCTCGCGCCAACTAATTAAACTATTTTTGCAATCTGAAATTTTGCTTAAAATATTGCGAGGAGTAAAACGTTTAATATCAACGTTTAACTCTGTGGCAATAATTTTTACTAAACGCTCGCAATCTGCAGTATCGTAAATAGAAAAGCCTGGTTTTAAGCCAATATTTTCGCCTGATTTTCGTAATATTTTTACGCATGCAGAGTGAAATGTTGAAACCCACATTGTGTTAGCGCAGTTTCCGATAAGATTTGCTAATCGTTCACGCATTTCTAAAGCTGCTTTGTTTGTAAATGTAATTGCAAGAATTTGGCTTGGCCACACGCCTTCTTTGCTTAGAATCCAGGCGATTCTGCGCGTAAGAACTCGTGTTTTTCCACTTCCTGCACCTGCTCCGATTAGTAAAGCTGGACCATCGTACTTAACTGCCTGTAATTGTTGAGGGTTTAATCCATTAAGTAGAGTGCTTTCATCTGCAGTAATATTTGGAAGATCATAGTAATGCGAAGTTGTTTCTGTAGGAGCAGTAGACGCAGCCTGAGCAGGACTTTCCTCGTAAACTATGCTTTGATTATTTGCTAAGCTTTCCGCACTATTCTTAGCACTAGCAGAAATATTGGATTCATCATCTACAGGATTACCCAATAAATCACTAACATAGCCATAATTACTCATACTGCACTCTCCATTACCATTTAAAGCAAAACTCTCCCCCACATTCTGCTTTTACACGCATTTAATATGGTTTACCACATGGCTGAGTCGTTTCTATAAAATTGTGTCATAAGTCTGGGTAAGCTTAAGCATACTGCAAATTAAACATGTTACAGCAAAGTTTAAATAGCGAAACTGTATATGCTAAGAAAGGGCACATTGTGCAAGAACTAGAAGAACGCATTCGCAAAGACGGTATCGTAAAACCTGGCAATGTCTTAAAAGTGGACGCTTTTTTGAACCATCAATGCGACGTGACTTTGTTTGATCACATGGGTGCTTCCTGGGCTGAACATTTTAAAAATGCAAATATTACAAAAATTCTAACTATTGAAGCGTCTGGAATTGGTATTGCATGCGTAGTAGCAAGGCATTTTGGTAATGTTCCTGTAGTTTTTGCTAAAAAAGCTCAGTCTATAAATCTTGACGGCGACCAATATGTTTCTACTGTTTTCTCGTTCACAAAGCAGCGCGAGTTTCCTGTAATAGTGTCTCGCAAATATTTGAGTTCTGAAGATCGTGTACTAATTTTGGATGATTTTTTGGCTAACGGAAACGCTTTGCAAGGTTTAATAGATATTTGTAAACATGCTGGCGCTACTGTAGCAGGAATTGGAATCGCAATAGAAAAGGGCTTCCAGGGCGGCGGTGATGTTTTGCGCAAAGCTGGATATGATTTGGATTCTCTTGCTATTGTTGATTCAATGAACCCAGCAGACGGATCTATTTCCTTCCGTGAACAATGAAATCAGTACACACAAAAGCAATAAAAGCAGTAAAAACAGTAAAAGCTTGGAGCACAATTTTAAATACAGCGTGGGAAATTATGTTCGCAAGTGCACAAGCGCAAAATGAGAATTTATTATAAAAATTTAATATAAAAAACTTGTTATAAAAAATATTGAAAATGTGAAAAAAACGAGAAGAATTTTTGTAGATTCTCGTTTTTACTGAAGAATACGATAGAGTAGTTCGGTTGGCATACTGCAATACACATTGCAATAAACAATTGATTAGGTGGCTAAACATATGACTGAAGTGGTGATTGCGAGCGCTGCACGTACACCTATTGGTAAATTCGGCGGCAGCTTATCTTCGCTTTCCTCAGTTGATTTAGGAACTATCGCAGCTAAAGCTGCAATAGAACGCGCTGGACTAACTGGCAGCGACGTAGATCAAGCTATTTTTGGAAACGTATTGCAGGCTGGTAGTGGGCAAAATGTAGCTAGGCAAATCGCATTACGTGCAGGTTTAGACACTTCCAGCTGTGCTATGACAATTAACGAAGTATGTGGATCTGGATTAAAAGCAGTACGCTTAGCACAAGCTGCAATAGTAATGGGCGATGCGCAAGTAGTAGTAGCTGGCGGCACAGAAAGCATGAGCAACGTTCCATTTTACGCAAACAACGCGCGATTTAATGGACACAAATACGGAAATTTTGCGCTTATTGACGGCTTACAACGCGACGGCTTAAACGACGCTTTTACAGGTGACGCAATGGGAGTTACTGCAGAAAACGTTGCAGCAAAATTTGGTATTACTCGCAAAGCGCAAGATATTTTCGCACTAAAATCTCACCAAAAAGCTGTAGCAGCGTGGGAAAAAGGCGAATTTAATGCAGAAATCGTTCCAGTAAAATTGGATGACGGAACAATCGTATCTAAAGATGAACATCCAAGAGCTGACACGTCTTTAGAACGTTTAGCAAAACTTCGTACACTTTTTAAAACTTCAGACGAATCAGATAATTCTCACGTATCAACAGTAACAGCTGGAAACGCAAGCGGAATAAACGACGGTGCCGCAGCACTCGTGCTAATGAGCAAAGACTACGCTACTGAACACAAAATCGAGTATCTTGCAGAAATAGTGGGATTTGCAGAAGGCGGAATCGACCCAGATTTAATGGGTTATGCTCCGAAACACGTTATGGAACGAATGCTGAATTCTACTGAAAGTAACGTTAAAAACATTGATTTATTTGAGATCAATGAAGCATTCGCCGCACAAAGTATTGCAGTTTCTGAACAACTTCATATTGACGAATCAAAGCTAAACGTTAGAGGCGGCGCAATCGCACTAGGACATCCACTTGGAGCTAGCGGAGCAAGAATCTTAACTACGCTAATATATGCTTTACGCGATCGAAAACAGCAAAATGGCGTTGCTGCATTATGCGTAGGCGGCGGAATTGGAGTCGCAATGCAAATTAGGATGAACAACCTTCAGCAACATGCGTAGTCAACACAAATCATTGGGGTGATTTCAAATGACTGCTTTTCGTGAATTAAGCGTAGAACAGCGCATAAAAACTTTACAAAATGAAGGCAAAATAAACGAAACTGAAGCAGATTTGTTGCTTAAACAGCTTGCGCAAAGTTCTGACGCTACAATTCCAGCAGACGTTGCGAATCATATGATTGAAAATCAGATTGGAAAGTACACTCTTCCAGTTGGCGTTGTGCGTGGGCTGATTGTAAACGGCGAAAAACGCGATATTCTTGTGGCTACAGAAGAGCCGTCCGTAATTGCGGCTGCATGCAACGGAGCGCGGATTGCTGCAACAAGCATTGTGGAGCAGAAGGCTGCAACAGACGTTGTGAAGCAGAATGCTGCAACAAGCGTTAAAAACTGCGTTATTGCAAACGAAGCAGAATGCGGAAATTTTGAAGCAGAATACGGGATTAACGAAGCAGAATATGGGATTATTGCTCACTCACCACAATACGTAACAACTGCACAAATAATTTTTGAAGACGCAGATTCAAGCGTAGCAACGCGTTTGAATGAAATTGTTGAAGATAATGAAAAGGTAGAAGATCTGCTACGCATTGCAAACGAATCACACCCATCAATGGTTAAAAGGGGTGGCGGCGCGCGAAAATGCCGCGATTCAGCTTTTAACGGCTTCGCCAAACTGGAAATTGACGTAGACACATGCGATGCAATGGGAGCAAACACCGTGAACACTATGGGCGAAGCCGTAAAAGCCCAGCTGGAAAGCTGGCTCGGCGTAGAGGCGCTTGCGGCGATTCTTACCAACACAAGCCGCGTTGCTACCACTGCACAAGTGCGCATACCTGTTGAAGCGCTAGCATCCAGGCGGCTTGAAGAATCTGAACGCGAGGATGAAGGGAAGCGCCTCGCACGCCAAATCGCGGCATTAAGCGCGCTAGCCGCCAGCGATCCGGCACGCGCCGCCACGCACAACAAAGGAATCCTAAACGGCATTTTAGGAGCCGCGCTCGCGTCAGGAAATGATACGCGAGCGCTAGAAGCCGCAGCGCATGCGTGGGCGGCGCGCACCGGTCGCTACCTACCACTATCAACTTGGAAAATCGAAACACTAAACGAACAAACCATACTCAGTGGTCGTATTGAAATTCCGCTACAAATAGGCATTGTTGGCGGATCAATCTCCTCTCTTCCAATGGCAAAACTCGCGATCAAAATAGGCAAATATAAGAACGCAAACGATTTTAGAAACACTCTTGCAGCACTCGGCTTAGTACAAAATCTCGCGGCTCTTCTAGCACTAGCAGGCCCCGGTATTCAAGCAGGTCACATGAAGCTGCAGTCGTCAAATCTTGCTATAGCTGCAGGAGCAAAAGACGCAGAAATAGCTGAAATTTCACATAATATTCTGCAACTTGATCCTGCAGAACGAACTATACAAAATGCCGTGCAACTGCTTAAAAAATTACGAGAATCAAAACAAAATTAAGAAACTTGATAAAAACTTGATGGAAATTTGAGGAAAATGAATACTACAAATAATACTGAAACATCACCACTTACAGAAGTCGATTCACCACTTACAGTCGGCATAGATCACATCTCTTTTGCAACACCTCATTACTACCTTAATCTTGCAGAACTAGCAGAACACCGAGGAATTGACCCTAATAAATTCACAATCGGCATCGGTCAAAGCGAGCAGGCAGTTCCACCAAATCATCAAGACATAGTAACTCTCGCAGCTCAAGCCGCACTCCCCCTTATGCCTCATATCGACAGCAATCGCCTAAAAATGCTAATCGTCGGCACAGAAAGCGGTATAGATGCAAGCAAATCTAGTGCTTTGTACGTTCATAAACTGCTAAAACTTACGCCTTGGGTTCGTTGCATTGAAGTAAAAGAAGCATGTTACGGCGGTACTGCAGCTCTTATGATGGCCTGTGACTACGTGCGCGCACATGCCGATTTGCAACCGCAAGTACTTGTTATAGCATCCGATATTGCACGCTACGGACTTTCTACTCCTGGCGAAGTAACTCAGGGCGCTGGAGCTGTGGCAATGCTTATAAGCGCAAATCCACATGTGCTAGAAATTAACGACGATAGCGTTGTAAAATCTGCTGATATTCAAGACTTTTGGAGACCTGTTTATCAGGATACTGCTCTTGCTCGCGGAAAATTCTCAACCGAACAGTACATACAGTTCTTCTGCGATGTGTGGCAAAAGTACTCTGCACAAAATAATTGCGATTTCAACGATTTTGCAGCTATGTGCTTCCACTTGCCATATACAAAAATGGGTTTGAAAGCTCTTAACGCAGCTATGGATTCTTGCAATTCCGGTAGCGTTTATGAAGCATCACGCGAGCGCTTGCTTTCAAATTACGAAACTAGTACGAAATACAGTCGTCGTGTTGGAAATATTTATACTGGTTCCTTGTATTTAGGTTTGCTATCTTTGCTTGAGTTAAATGGAAAATACGGTTGCAATAATGAAACTAGCTCGCTTAAAGAAGGCGATAAAATTGGCCTATTTTCTTACGGTTCCGGCGCTGTTGGTGAGTTCTTTAGCGGCAAACTTGTGCCAGGATTTAGGGATTCACTTTTAGCTAAAGAACATGCGAATATGCTTGATTCACGCAAACGCTTAAGTGTTGACGAGTATGAAGATATGTTTTCTAGCGTTGCACCTTACGCTCCGGAAGATTTCGTAAGTAGCAAATCTTACCGCGAATGTGCGCACTTCTTCTTAGATAGCATCTCATCTCAAGAGCGCCACTACTGTGCTCGCTAATCTGCAGATAGTAATTTATTTTCTATGTGTTGATTGCTTTCAGATAAAGCTTTGCTAAGAGCACAATCAACCCTCTACAAATATCTAACAAAATCAAACATTAACAAATCAAAAATTGCACAAAAACACTCACAAAAACGAAGAATTACAACCAGTTTTACGCCGATTTCAAACAGAACATTTATATAACAGAAAATTTAAATAGTCGTACATGCCGCACATTAAAATGAACACCGTTAATTCAATAACGAAGGTCTTATCGTAATAATTTGCATAAAAATCGCAAGATTGCGTATTTGTCAATTTGCAAATTTTGCGCATGAAGATCTTTACTCAAGGGAGAACCCACATGACAGTCAAGATTGGTATTAACGGTTTCGGTCGTATCGGTCGTCTCGCATTCCGTCGTATTTTTGAGCTTCAAGCTCGTGGCGGCCAGGCCGGTGATATCGAAGTCGCAGCCATCAACGATCTGACCACTCCTTCCATGCTTGCTTACTTGCTTAAGTACGACAGCACGCATGGCACTTTCCGCCACGATGACGGCACTCCAGTTGAGGTAACCTCCACCGAAGATGCCATCGTAGTAGATGGCAAGACCTATAAGGTTTACGCAGAAAAAGACGCAAACAATATTCCATGGGTTAAGAACGATGGTGTTGAATTCGTGCTCGAATGCACCGGCTTCTACACTTCTGCTGAAAAGTCCCAGGCTCACTTGAACGCTGGCGCTAAGAAGGTTCTTATCTCTGCTCCTGCTAAGGACGAGACCACCCCAACCGTTGTGTTCGGCGTAAATCACGAAATCTTGAAGGCCTCTGACAACATTGTGTCCGCAGGCTCCTGCACAACCAATTCCATGGCCGCCATGGTAAAGCTCTTGCAGGATAACTGGGGCATCAAGTCCGGCTTCATGACTACCATCCACGCTTACACCGGAACTCAGATGATTCTTGACGGCCCACGCGGCTCCAAGCCACGCAACAACCGTTCTGCAGCTTGCAACACCATCGAGCACTCCACCGGTGCTGCTAAGGCAATCGGCAAGGTTGTTCCAGAAGTTAACGGTAAGCTTCAGGGTCACGCACAGCGTATTCAGGTTCCAGATGGCTCCGTTACCGAGTTGACAACCGTTCTTGAGAAGCCAGCTACCGCTGAAGAAATCAACGAATCTTTCAAGAAGGCATTTGAGAACTGCGAATACTTCGGCTACAACGCTGACAGCATCGTGTCTTCTGACATCATCGGCGACACCCACGGTGGCGTTTTTGATCCAACTCAGACCGATGTGAACACTGTTGATGGTGTAACTTTGGCTCGTACCGTCACCTTCTATGACAACGAGTACGGTTTCACTTCTAACATGATTCGCACTCTCCTTTACTTCGCTGAAATCTCTGAGTGATTTCTAAGAAGAAAGTCAGAATCAATCTGATTTTTGCGAAAATTTAATTAAACCCCTTGTTGCGCTTAAGCTAGCATCTAAAATAACGGATACTAATAAGCTAAGCGTTCAAGGGGTTTATTTTTAGACTTTCAGATTTTATGTACTTTAAGTCAACAGTCGGTATAGCATATCATGTAATGAAATATAAGCATCATAAAAATAGCAGCAGTCAGGTGAAATCAAAATGAGTAAAAAACATGCAGCAACAGGTAAAGCAACTCCAGCTATTGCACAACTAGAAAATGCAGGCATCACATTCCGAATAGCAGAATATGATCACGATGCCGATCATATGGATGAAGGCTACGGAATTGAAGCAGCAGAAAAACTTGGTGTAAGCGCAGCTCAAGTATGCAAAACACTTATGGTAGACACCGGAGAAAAACGAGTAGTCGGAATCGTACCTGTAAACGGAAGACTTAATATGAAAGCAATTGCTGGCGCTGTTCACGCGAAAAAAGCAAGCATGACAAGCCCAGAAGTTGCGCAACGAGAAAGCGGTTACGTAGTTGGAGGCATCTCCCCATTTGGGCAGCGAACTCAGCATGAAACTGTACTAGACTCAAGCGTTATGCAGTTTAGTGAGATTCTTGTATCTGGAGGTAAGCGCGGACTTGACGTTGTATTAAATCCTCAAGATATAGTATCGCTGCTAAATGCAACTGTTGCGGACATTGCAGCGTAATCGTAAAAATACAAACTAACGTCTCGGCAACGTGAGATAATCCCTAAGGTTGTTAATTCATCGTTAAGGAGTTCCATTATGGGTATGCGTGGACGTAAGCGCAAGGCGCGTCGCAAAAAGGCAGCAAATCACGGCAAAAGACCAAATGCCTGAGTTGTAGATTTGCCTATACATACTGTAAAGCCCGCTTTTACTGCGGGCTTTTTATTTTATACACAATTTTATATTAGGCTGAATCGTAGGCTGCTTGAGACATTAACGCAGAACGCAATCTGCACGAGTGTCCCAAAACAAGCAGAATAAGACACTAACGCAGAACGCAAACTGCAGCCACGTTCTATTTTTAATCCATAAGCCGCATTCCAATAATTAGCAATTAGTTTAATTATCGGAATTATAATCAGCTAACTCATTTTTAAGCTGTGTACGAGCGCGACTTAAACGGCTCATAACAGTACCAATCTTCACTCCCTGCTCTTTAGCGATCTGCTTATAAGATTTGCCATTAATTACAGCCTCAATAAAAACTTCTCTACGCTCCTTTGGTAAAGTTTTCAGCGCTGCCATAATTTCTTTAGGAGCAAATCTCTCCAAATATTCTTGTTCTGCAGAAAGCAAACCACTTGGAGCATGATTCGAAGCCTCATAAATATCCCAATCGTTATACTCACCAGTAGCATCATTTGCTCGCTGAGGACGACGCTTCGCCTTGGCATACTGATTAAAATACAAGTTACGCTCAATCCTACTAATCCACGCCCCAAAGTTGGTGCCAGGTTGGAAAGTAGAAAACGACTTAAACGCACGCTCAAAAGTATCTTGTACTAAATCTTGCGCATCTTGAGTATTATTCGTTAATCTTTTTGCTTGAGAATAAAGAGAATCAACTTGATCTGCAGAAAGCTGCTCAAATTGCTCATAAAGACTCTGCTGAGACGCAGTTCTACTTGCTACAGACATACGCAATTCGCGTAAGTTTCCCACATTTGCAGAATCATGTTGCTCACTCATAAAAACTATGATACTCGAAAAGCACCATACTTAATTAAGTTCACTATTGCAGATATTTGTAAATACTATTTACAAATACTATTTACAAATACATTTAACAGACTATTACATCCTCTTACAGATCACAGTGTGCCATAAACCGATGTTGAGGTAATATTGTGACTATGCCGACACATATAAAAGAACTTTTAAACGCTTTAGAAGAAGCTCCAACGCAAGCAGAAAACACTACTCTTGCAGAATCGTGGCTACTTGGATTTGATACCGAGACGACAGGCGCAATAATTGGCAAAGATGCCATAGTATCCGCAACCTTAGTATTACGAGACCCTAACGCAGGCCACAGCAAAGATGCTATATCTACTTGGTTAATCAACCCTCATCAACCGATGAATCCAAAAGCAAGTGAAGTAAACGGTTTTACCGACTCTTATTTGCAAAAAAACGGATTAGAACCAACAGAAGAACTAGAAATACTAGCTTTCGCAATAAGCAAAGCTCAATCTAAAAACATTCCACTTCTTGCATACAACGCTCCATTTGATGTAAAAATGCTGCAGCATGATCTTAAAAACTGGAATCTTAAATCATTGAAAGAACGTCCAGAAAGTTCCGTAAGTACTTTACAAAGTGGTGAAGTTCTTACAGTTGATCCTCTAGTAATAGATCGCGCTGTTTCTCGCCGTTCAGGAAAAAGAACTCTTACTATGACAACACAATTCTACGGCGTAGAACCAATAGGTAACTTCCACGATGCTACTGCAGATACTGTTGCAGCAGTTGATCTTATAAAGCCTATTACTAAACTACATGAAGAACTCGCTCGAATGCCACTTAGTGAGATTATGAGCTGGCAACGAAACGCGTACAACCAGTGGAAAAATAGTTTTAACGATTGGCTTGTATCCATTGGAAAAGAGCCAATTAATGGTAGTTGGTTATGAATATAGTACAAGTAAATTGACAGATTTGAACAAAATCTGACCTGCACTTCAACTACACTAAATACATACAATTTTACGGATTTGGTAAGGAATAGTAACATATGATTCACTCAACGCTATCTTTAGCTGAAGCAAGTGAAATTCTACAGAAGCATAATTTACTTCGCGAAATGATTCAGCACCAAACGAGCGTATCTGAGGAAGAAGTAAAAAAAGATACTACTCATTGCAAAACTGAAATTTGGTCCCTTGACGCTAATGCTTTTACTAAAGTAGATCTGCACAAGCCGTTTGCTCATGCGACTTACGATACGCGCGATATTAAACCTGGTACTTTACTTTTTATTAAAGGCAATTTTAAATCTGAATACCTTTTAGATGCAGATAGTAAAGGACTTGCAGCATACGTTGCTGAACAAAGTTACGCCGATTACACTAGCGCAATCGGCCTAATCGTTACAGACGCTCGTAAAGCAATGAGCGTTCTTGCTGCAGCATTCTTCGGAAATCCGCAACAAAAACTTACTATTGTTGGAATTACTGGAACTAAAGGCAAAACAACTACAGCATACTTTACTCACGCTATTCTTAGTGCTTATTCTCACGGAAAAGCAGCACTGTTTTCTTCAGTAGACAATTGCGTTGACGGAAAACATTATGTGGAATCAAATTTGACAACTCCGGAAAGTTTCGACGCGTTCTGCATGATGCGCGAGGCTGTTGATAGTGGTATGAAGTATCTTGTTATGGAAGTTTCCTCACAAGCATACAAAGTAAATCGCGTATACGGTCTTAAGTTTGATGTTGCTGCATTTTTGAACATCAGTCCTGATCACATTAGTCCTATAGAACACCCAACTTTTGAAGACTACTTGTATTGCAAGCGACAAATTATTGCAAATACTAAGCGTTTAGTATTAAACGCAGATACGGATCACGTAGATCTTCTATTACAAGATGCAAAACGTAATAATGTTCACGTCACAACCATCTCTCGCATAAAGAAAGAAGATGTAGAAGACGTAGACGAAACTTGCGAAGAAGCTGAACGCACTTGCGAAAATTATCCAAAACTTCTAACTCCTGATTATCTTGCAGTTCCTTCAGAAGATAGTGAAGCTCATTGCATAGCTGTTATCGATAGCAATGATGAAGATTGCTGCGAAGAATACGAAAAAGAAGCACACTATTCTATGATTGACACATTCTCGCTGTCAATTGCTGGAGATTTTAATTATGAAAACGCTTTAGCAGCCATAGCTATTGCAGGCGAATTAGGCGTTAATCAGGATACAGATTTACAAGCTTTGCACGCTATTGAAAAAGTTAAAATTTCTGGGCGCATGGAAGTTTTTGAAGATACTCACTCAAATATGATTGCAGTTGTTGACTATGCGCACAATTATATTTCTACAAAATCTGTTATTGACTTTGTAGAAGAACGTTACGGAAAAGAGAATCCTAGGATAACGCTTGTAACAGGCTCAACAGGAGATAAAGCCGTAGATCGTCGTAAAGATATTGTTAACGCAGCACAGAATCGTATAGCTCAGTTTATTTTCACTACTGAAGATACAGATACTGAAGATGTTTCAGATATTTGCAAAATCATGCAAGGCTATATTACTAATCCAAACGTTAAATCTCATATCATCATCGACAGAGCAGAAGCTATTGAATACGCTTATAAAGATGCTATTAAAAATACGCAAGAAGAAGGAAGATTAAACGTTCTTCTCGCTATTGGAAAAGGTGACGAACGTTGGATTAAATCAAAGAGGAAGCATTTACCTTACGAAGGTGACTCGTTTATAGTAAAACGTCTTTTTGGATTGTAATAAACTGCTAAATAATGCTTAAGTAGCAATTAAATAGCACTTAAACAGATTTTTAAATAACGCAACAAAATTGATAAAACAAACCAATAAAAGCAAAATTAGGAACAACAAATAAAGAAGGTAGTAATGACTAACCAAAAATTCCAATCTGTACTTCTCGGAAGTGAGATTAACACTTATGGTATGGCTCGAGCATTCCATGAAGCATACGGCATTACTTCCATTGCCTTTGCGCATTTCCAGCTTTCCGCCACAAAATTTAGCAAGATTGTTGATGTGCGTCTTGTTCCAGGATTTGGCGAAATGCCTACGTTCCTAAATACTTTGGTTGAGTTTGCTAAAAATTGGAAGCAGGAACATCCTGATATCAAACTTCTGCTAATACCTTGCGGAGACGCGTATGCGAATATGATAACCCAGTACAGTGATGAGTTGCATAAGTATTACGAATTCCACGCGTTATCGAAAGAACTTAACCGTCAGTTAAGTCTTAAAAGCTCTTTCTATAAGACTTGCGAACAGTATAACCTTCCTCATCCAAAAACTTTAGTAGTAAACGCTGAAGAAGTTGCGGCCGGCGCATACAAAAATCTACCTTTCAAATTCCCTATTGCAATGAAGCCAGCAGACAGTGCTGAATGGGTTGATATTAATTTTGAAGGTCGTAAGAAAGCGTTTATTATAGATACGCCTGAAGAGCTTGATACGCTTATTAAACGCTCGTACAAGGCTGGCTACACTGGCGAAATGATTTTGCAAGATTTTATTCCTGGTGACGACAGTCACATGCGTGTACTTAATGCTTACGTTGACAGCGATCATCATGTTCGCATGATGTTCTTAGGTCATCCTCTGCTGGAAGACCCAACGCCAGAAGCAGTAGGTAATTATGCTGCAATTCTTCCAGATTATAATGAGGAAATTTTCCGCAATATTAAAGCATTTTTGGAAGATATTAACTATGTTGGTATAGCTAATTTTGATATGAAATATGATGAGCGCGACGGAAAGTATAAGCTTTTTGAAATCAACTTGCGTCAAGGTCGTTCTAGTTACTTCGTTACACTAAATGGCTTTAATCTTGCTAAATATTTCGTAGAAGATTTGATCGAGCATAAGCCTTTTGATGGAAATACTGTATTTGGACGCGGAGAAAAGCTGTGGATGGGAATTCCGCTATCAATTTTCCGCCGTTACGTGGTAGAAAGCGATGAAAAGAAGCGTTGCTTTGATATGATTCGCCATGGCAATTGGGGAACTACGCTAGAATATAAGAAAGATCTGAACCTGCTACGTTGGTTAATGCTTCGCCACATGTTTTCTATTTACAAGAAGCGTTATGCAGAATACTTCCGCACTAAGGCGTGAAAATAGGCGATACGCAGCTTACGAAGGGATTATGTTGTAATGAAACGACCGTTTTTTGCTGTACTTGGTGGCATGGGTACATTGGCGACGGAAAGTTATATTCGTTTACTTAACAAAGAGACGCACGCTCATAATGACCAAGAATTTTTAGATTATGTAGTGTTTAACGATGCATCTGTTCCAGATAGGACAGCGTACATTGTTGGCGACTCATCTGAAAGTCCCTTCCCTGCTCTTGCTGACGATATTGCTAAAGCAACGGCAATTGGAGCATCGTTTATTGTGCTTACTTGCAACACCGCGCACTATTTTTACGATAAGTTTCAGGAACTTACAAACGTACCAATAATGCACATGCCACGCGGTGCTGTAGCAGAAGTTGCTAAGCGTTATCCAAAATCTAAATGCAATAGAATCGGCTTTTTGGGCACTTCTGGCTCTCGTAAAGCAGGCGTATATCAGCACGCTATTGAAGAAGCAGGATACACGTTTGTGGCACCAGATGACGAATTACAGCAGCGTATTACTTCGCTTATTTATGATGATGTAAAAGGTACAGGCGAACTTGATTTACATCGCTACGAGTCAGTATTAAGCGACATGCTTGACCCTTCAGGAACCTGCAATTGTGACGCTCTTATTCTAGGATGCACAGAATTAAGCGTTCTCAATGAAGCTTTCCCACTTCCGCAAATTCCAATAGTTGACGCGCAGGCAGTGTTAGTAAAAAACACTGTAGAAAAAGCTAAGTCTCTTAGAATTAAGTAACAAACAGATAACTTAATTCGCAGACTCGTCAATATTTGGGTGAATTGGCACTCGCTGCTCTTTTGGCTTTTTTAAGTCCGGATTCACATGCTCAACAAGCATTGTGCGCGCATCTCCTGCAGTTACAAAACTACCGCAAATAAGAACTCCGTGACCATAGCCCACACCAAGCTCATCGTCTTCATCAACCAGATTCACAGCCGTTTGAATAGCATCAGGAAGTTCGTCAACACGAATCACACGATCCCTGCCGAATACGCCTACAGCAATTTTTTCGAGATCTTCAGGTTCCATTACACGATCACGCCAAGAATTGCGTGTAACAATAATTTTCGTCAAAACAGGCTCAAGAACACCCAAATATTCTTCAACCTGTTTGTCTGCCATCATCGACACAACTCCAATAAGCTGCTCAAAATGATAGTTTTCTTCAATAGTTTCACGAAGAGACTCAGCAGCGTTAACGTTGTGACCACCGTCAATAATAATAGTCGGCGAAGTACGAACCTGCTCAATACGGCCTGGAACCTTAACTTGACTTAAAGCCTCAGCAACCAAATCGCCATCCAAAGCGCCGTTTACAGGAAGAACAACTTCCGCAGCAGCTAGAGCAGCCAAAGCATTATGCGCCTGATGTTTACCAAACTTATCAATCGGCACATCTTCATAAGTACCCAGCGGTGTACGCAAAGTAGCAACTTGTCCTCCAACTGCAGGTGTTCTAGAAACTACTTCAAGTTCTCCGTCACCGTAAGAAGAATCACGCAATAATGTAGCATGATTGCGCTCTGCAACTTCCTTAATAATCGGCAAAACCTTTTCTTCATGAGGCTGAGGACCTAAAATCACCGTACAATTTGGCTTAATAATTCCGGCTTTAGTGCGCGCAATTTCTTCAACAGTGTTTCCAAGCCACTGCATGTGATCCATATCCACTGGGCCAATAATTGCAGCATCAGCGTTCATAACGTTAGTTGCATCCCACTCGCCGCCCATTCCGACTTCCATAACAGCAACGTCAACAGGAGCGTCCGCAAAAGCCCAAATTGCCATGGATGTAAGCACTTCAAAGAAGCTCATTTTCGGCTTACCATCAGCCTCCATACGAGCATCAACCATGTCAATAATGTCTTTCATCTGATCCCAAACGTCCACAAAATCATCGTCACTGATTTCCTGGCCGTCAATCATAATTCGCTCGTTTATGCGTTCCAAATGCGGAGAAGTATAAAGACCAGTACGCAAACCGTATGCTCGACAAATCGACTCAGCCATGCGAGCAGTAGAACCCTTACCGTTCGTACCAGTTATGTGAATAACATGCATAGATTTTTCTGGATGGCCGAGAATATCAAGAATTAAGCGCATCCTATCTAAATCGAGATTAGTTTTATTATGTTCAGGGGCACGACTCATAATATTTCGCTCAATATCGATAATTCTTTCGCCGTTTATGTTTGGATTTTCCATAGACATAAATCCGCACTCCCCCTTAGTTTTTATACGCACGTACACTCGTTTTTCCAACTCTCTAGATTAGTTGATACCAACAACTAAATGCGTATAAGTCAATAAGATACGACTTTTTACTATATAAACACGCATTTGCTGCCATTTGTAAATTGCTTATAAAATCTCAGTTTTTTCTAAATAAAAACTCGCATAAGTATGTAAATCAGACTATGTTAGTGGTTATTGACTATCCGAATACGAAAAAGAGTTAAGGAGTCCTCAAAATGGCAGAAACTACGCCAACAGAACATGGCGAAAAGCTGAAAGCTGACGGTACACAAAAAGTTGAAGATCGAGTAAATAATCGCTCTCTTAGACCAAACAGTGATTCTTTCAAAGATTTTATGACAAGCAACTGGGATAATCAGGAGCCAGAAGTAAAGCCGCTCGAATCCAGCAAGTATATTCCTGCACGTTTAGAGGCATTAGGCAAACGTTTCCCAGGAGAACGCTTAGTAATTCCTGCAGGACAGCCAAAAGTGCGTAATAACGACTGTGATTACGCTTTTAGACCAGACACTACCTTTGCTTACTACACTGGATTAGGACAAGACTATGAAGCCGGTGCCGTACTTGTTATGGAACCTGTTAGCGAAGAAAGCGAAGAAGCTAAATCTGGTAAAACGCATGTTCCTGAACTTTTCGTAGCGCCACGAGCTGATAATAGCACAGACGGTTTCTACAAAGATCCTCACTACGGAGAATATTGGGTTGGCCCACGCGCAGGATTGAAAGAACTTAAAGCTATGACTGGCATTGAAACGCGCGATATTGCAGAACTTGATGATGCTCTTGCAAAGAACGTAAGCGATGATGCAAACAAGGAAGGCGTACACGTACGCATCATTCGAGAAACAGATCCTGAACTTACTGCAAAAGTTGAAGCAATGCGTGAAGCTAGCGGATTTACCGATGAAGATGCAAACACATGTTCCGATGATAAGCTGCACGAATTTGCTGCAGAAGCACGTATGCTTAAGGACGATTACGAAATTCGCGAAATGCGCAAGGCAATTGCTGCAACAAAACAAGGTTTTGACCGCATGCTTACACGCTTGCCACATGCTCTTGGCAAGGAACATTCCGAGAGAATGATTGAAGGCGCATTTAACTCTGTTGCTCGTGAGGAAGGCAACGAAGTTGGTTACGATACGATTGTGGCATCCGGAAAACATGCGCCAATTTTGCACTGGATGCGAAACACTGGCGTAGTTTCTGACGGCGACTTGCTGCTTATTGATGCTGGCGTAGAAGTAAACAGTCTCTATACTGCTGACATTACGAGAACCTTCCCAACAAATGGTAAATTTACTGATTTGCAAAAGAAGCTTTACCAGTGCGTTCTTGACGCTCAGCAAGCCGGTTTCGAGGCAGCTAAACCTGGCGCAACTTACTCTGATATTCACCATGCATGCATGCGCGTATTAGCTGAGCACTTACACGAGTGGGGTATTTTGAAAGTAAGTGTAGAAGAATCCCTTTCTCCGGAAGGTCAGCAGCATCGTCGCTGGCATGCGTGTGGTGTAGCTCACCATCTTGGTTTGGATGTGCATGATTGTGCACAGGCACGTTATGAGTCTTATCAGGGCGCAAAGATTACACCAGGAATGATTTTTACAATCGAACCAGGCTTGTACTTTGCAGCTAACGATTTACTTCTTCCTGAAGAAATGCGCGGAATCGGTATTCGTATTGAAGACGACGTTTTAATGACAGAAAACGGTCCAGAATGGCTTTCTATCGATATTCCAAAACAGATTGATGACGTAGAAGCTTGGATGGCCGAACGTGCTAAAAAAGATGATATTTTTGAGAATTAAATATTAAAATTATTAAATCAAAAATTAGATCATAGAATATAAATAAAAATTAAAATAAAATTAAAATATAAATAAAAATAACCGTTTAAGTAACGGCAAACTGCAACGACTTTGGAGAATTTGCAATAAGCAACATAACTCCAAAGTCGTTGTAATATAAAAAGTGATATAAATCACAATAAAGTTAAAACGCTGTTAGCACAACAAAAATTTAGTATTTACAACGTTCTTAAATCTCAATAATGCACATAAAACTTCATTTTAACGCGCGTGACAATAATACTTGTTATATACTTGTCATATACAAATTTATGTTATGAAACTGGTTGCGTAAAAAAATACAAAAGGGTACTTAAAATGCGCGATAATCCAGTTTTAATGCACTGACGTGCTTGAATGAAAGGAAAATCATGACTAAACCAATTGTTCTATCACTCGGTGAACTCTTATGGGATTTACTTCCTCAAGGAAAAAGAGTTGGTGGAGCACCGGCAAACTTCGCGTATCATGCACAATGCAACGGAGCAGAAAGCTACGTGGTAAGCGCAGTAGGCCAAGATGAGCTAGGCGACGAGCTAGTAGAAGAGGTAAGTAAAGCAGGAATTCACGCTATTTTACAAAGAAACGCATGGCCTACAAGTACAGTAGACGTAGCTTTACGAAACGGTATACCAGAGTACACAATCGTAAGAAATATAGCATGGGATCACATAATCTACACTCGTGAACTTATTGACTTAGTAGAACGTGCAGACGCTGTATGTTTCGGCACACTAAGCTTAAGATCTCAAGAAACTCACGATACTATTCTTGAGCTTTTAAAGCATACAAAACAAGGTTGCATGAAATTCTTCGACATTAATATTCGAAGCGACCACTACTCTAAAGATTTGATTGACGCATTGCTTAAAGAAGCAACCGTATTCAAACTTAATGACTCCGAGCTTCTATTACTTCGCGACATGTATAACATTCGCGACACTTCTGACGAAGAAGCGTGCCGCTGGTTCCAAACTCATTATGGTTTGGATTACGTGATATTAACAGGCGGATCTACTTTCAGCACTATTATTACTAAAACTGAAGATAGTTCAACATTCCCAACTCCACATGTAGAAGTGAACGATACTGTTGGTGCAGGAGACTCATTCTCTGGAACGTTTGCAGCACAAATTCTTTCGGGAGAATCTTTAAAGAATGCTCATCGTGCCGCAATAAACACTGCAGCTTACGTTTGCACGCAAGCTGGAGCTTGGCCAAAGTATCCTGATCAAATTCCTGATTACTTAGCACAAGCAGGACTGTAAAGCGGGAAGTATTCTGAAACTAACGCTTGAAATTAAATAACGCCACTTCGTTAATGAAGTGGCGTTATTTTTATCGTGGGGCCTCAGGGGCTTGAACCCTGGACCGACGGATTATGAGTCCGTTGCTCTAACCGACTGAGCTAAAGCCCCACGCTGAGAAAACTCAGCAACGACTAGATTAGCACATACACATAAAAGTTGCCAACCTAGTGAGTCGAACTTGTGAAAAACAATTTTCACACAGTCTATACGAAAGCAAAAGAACTATTACAGACGACGTGCAGACGCGAAATTATCTAATGCTCCTGTTGCTCTCAACGCTAAGTATATAAACCACACAAGCACTCCAGAAAGCAGTACGCCGCTTATAAGCTCCGTAATCATATGAATCGTAATATATGAAGAAGCCTTAGCCTGATACTTAGTGAAGCATAAGAAAACACCATACTCAAAAGCAACAAGCAATCCGGAAATAACGCTTAAAGTCAAATTAAATTTACGATATTTAAAAATTAAGAACGCAATTTCTGCAAATACGCCTTGCAATAATGCAGAAATAATCGTGTCCCTAATACTAAAAGGAGAACCGAGTAAAACTTGTACAAGTGCGCCGACAACATTCACATACACTGCAGAACCAGGTTTACGAATAAGAAGTACTGCAAGAGTTCCAGATAAATACCACACACCGTGAGTAATACTTGCAAAGCCAGGAAGAACAGCTGCATTAAGCGTACGAATTAGTGGAATAAACACCATTCCATAGCCGAAAAGAATTACACCGAACACGGCTGCAAGAGCGGATCCCAATGCAATATCTGCCGTACGCCACTTAAGATTCGTTATAACAGTAGGTTCGTTAGTTGCTGACTCTTTAGAATCAGATACGCTTATAGCATTATCTGAATTATTCGATAAATTATTCGATAAATTATTCGCTGAATTATCTGATGAATTGCGTTCAGAATTAATAATATTGCTCATTTGAGATCCTTTTATCTCCATTGCTGCGCATTGTATACTAATTGGCTTTCAGCCAGCGATATTCCCTGACCTACGCAGCCCGGGCGAGAACACCAACGAGCTACTCTACCATTTAATTTACAAAAACACGCCTTTTATTAAAGCAGGAGATATTAAGGAAAGTTATATCCTGTTATACACTTTCGAAATGTATGTACAACAGAATATAACTTTCACTCAAACGCTACTAACGTAACTTACGCAACTAATTAATCAACTCTTGTGCATAATTACTTAAAGATAATTACTTAAAAATAATCTACGCACATATTTTGGTCGATTATTTTTTAGTAAACGCAGCAAACTTAGCAAACGCAGAACACGCAATTGCAGCAGCAGCCAATATTAAGAAAGTAATTGCAGCAAAAGCAATATTAATACCAGTATTACTTAATACTTTCTTTTTATTAGCAACTGCATTATTTACTACTGTTATTTCGGTCCAAGCAACTTGATTGCCTTTCTCGTCAACCAAAACAACCGTATGCTTTCCTGAGTATCCAGCTGGGAACTGAGCGTCGAATTGAGGCTTGCCATTCACCATGCGGACAGTCACAAACTTTGAACCATCAGCACCCTTAAGCAGGCGTGGAGACGAGTAAATGTACGCGTATGCATAAACTACTCCATCACGTTGCAAACGCTCGGTGAACTCGCTGTTTACAACATTAATTCTCACACTGTTAACAACACCTGCAGTTGCAACGTTATTGTTACCAATGCTAAGAGTTCCCTTTAGTTCTGGGTTAAGCTGCTGGACTGTTTGTGGAGCAGCAGGCACAGGAGTGGATTCTGCTGGCTTTGCTGGCGCAGACTGCTCGGACTTAGCCGGTGCAGGTTGTTCGGACTTAGCCGGCGCAGACTGCTCAGACTGGGCTGGCGCAGGCTGTTCGGACTTAGCCGGTGCAGACTGTTCGGACTTAGCCGGCTCAGTCTGTTCGGACTTAGCCGGTGCAGACTGTTCAGCTTGAGTTTCAGTCTTAGACTGATCCGGCTTAGACTGATCTGGCTTAGACTGATCTGGCTTAGATGGAGTTTCATGCTCAGATGGCTGAGGCTGAGGAGCAGGTGCCGGAGACGGTGTTGGTGCAGGCGTTACCGGACCAGGAGCAGGTGGCTGAGGTGTAGGATTCACAGGACCAGGCTGAGGATTCACAGGACCAGGTTGTGGTTCAGGATGTGGACCAGGCGCCGGCGATGGCTCAGGCGCTGGAGACACAGAACCATTAACTAGTTCGCTTACGTCAGCAGGATGCAATTTATATTCAGCGACTTTTTCAAGATCAATAGAATTCTCATCCTTCTTTTCAGCATCCTTCACAAGCACAGCAGTCGAAAGAGCAGCAACCTTATAATTTCCATTACCATCTACAGTGATTTCAGGAACATTAGATTCGTTAGCCTTTCCATCGGCAATGCGCACGCGATACTTTCCTTTGCCAATATTTACGTCAGTAGCATTGTCATTAGCATTGAAAATAAACACATACGTTTTATCTTTGGCATCAACACTAAACGCATTAATGCCATCGCTGCTCTTAATCCAATGCATATTCTTATTAACATCAGAATATTCGGAATCGCGTAAAGCTGGAATCTCGTTTCTTAACTTTACCAATGCCTTGAAGTACTCAACAGCATCTTCATTCGTTTTAACTAGATTCCACTTAACAGAATTGTCACCATCGCCAGCATTGTAGCTATTCTTATTGCCGTTCTTGCTTCGTAAGAATTCCTGACCAAGCTCAAAGAATGGCATACCATGAGCAAACATTACAAGCGAATTAGCAAGCTTTACTCGCTTCTTAATATTCTGATCTGTTTCATGAGTCAAAGATTTCTTCAACTTATCGTAAAGATTAAGATTGTCGTGAGCTTCAACATATTGCACAGTCTGACCTGCATTCGCATAATGTCTATCAGTGCAACTTGAGTTTCCAGGCTGGCAACCGTAAAGATTTTGCATTACCAGATTGTCACTGCCTCTATTTCCAGACACGAATCCAGCAACACCATCATCTCCCTGGCCTTTTACAGCATCACGGAAGGAATCGTTAAAGAACGCAACGCCATTATTGTCTGCAAGCTTATACGCATTAGGCTGAATAGTGCGGTTTCCATAAGGCAATTGACTCATATTCCAGCCTTCGCCAAGAATAATCGAGTTCGGGTCAATTGTATGAACAGCTTCACGCACTTCCTTAATGGTTTCAAGGTCAATCAATCCCATCAAATCAAATCGGAAGCCGTCAATACCGTACTCATTAGCCCAATACTTTACGGAGTCAACAATATACTTTCGCATCATTTTGCGCTCAGAAGCAGTATCGTTTCCGCAACCAGATCCATTAGTCAAGCTGCCGTCATCGTTATAACGGAAGTAGTAGCCCGGCACAGTTTGACCAAAAGCGTTCTTTTGCGCGTTATAAACATGGTTATAAACAACATCCATAATCACGCGCAAGCCAGCCTTATGCAAACCGTCAACCATTTGCTTTAGTTCCGTAATACGCGTAGCAGGATTTGCTGAATCAGACGCATACGAGCCTTCTGGAACGTTGTAATTGATTGGATCGTAGCCCCAGTTTTGAGCACCTGACTTGCCGTAACTCAAATCTCCTGCTTCGTTCACAGAACCAAAATCATACATTGGCATGATTTGCACGTGAGTGATGCCGAGAGACTTCAAATAATCCAAACCAGTTGGCTTGCCGCCATGAGTTGTGTCAGATTGTATTACGCCAAGATACTTTCCGCGCTTTGCAACATCTACGCCAGAACTTTCATGAATTGAGAAGTCGCGAATATTCATTTCTGCAATAGTCGCATCAGTTGGACGCTTACCAAACGATTCCATGCGAGTTACAGGATTACCAGTATCTTTACCGAATACAACGGATCTCATTCCGTTTCTCACGGCAGCTTTTGCATAAGGGTCTGGAGAATTATTAACAACACCATCTGCAAAATGAACCTTGTACGTGTAAGCAGTACCAGCTTTTGCATCGCCTGTAGTAATAGTCCACACACTATTATTGCTTTCAAGATTCATATCTTGTGTTTTAGCTTCTGGAGCATTCTCATCATCAGACTGATAAGTTACCAACTCCACTTTTGTAGCAGTTGGTGCCCAAAGCTTGAAAGTTGTAGAACCATCTTTTGCAACAGCACCCAAGTCGTCGCCAGCATAAGCGTATTTCTTATCGAACTCATCAGTGCGAACAATCTTAGATCCTTTAGCCGTTGAAACAGACACTGTTTTAGGCATTCCACCAACACCATTAATGTTGATTTCATACATTTTCTTAAGATCTAATTCGTTTTTTGCAGTGATTACGATCTTATTATCTACAACAGCAACTTGCGAGATTTCTACTGCCTTATGTTGATCTTTCTTTGAATCTGTAACATCAGTTACAGTAACATCACTCTTCTTCACTTCTGAAGGGTCACCGCTAACATTTACAGTAAATTCCTTTAAAGACGTAATATCAGCATTAATAGCATTAGCCTTCGTGTTGATTACGTTTGGACTTAAGTAAACTCTACTATCGCCCTGCATAAGCCAGATTTCAGCGTTGCCAGTTTTACCATCTGGGCTTAAAGTGATTGCCTTTGCAGGAATCGCACGATCGCCTTCACCAGGATCTTTAGCAACCCAATCGTTGCCTTTCATAGAATAGCGCACAATAAACTTCGGATCCTTCACACCGTTATTATCTGTAAACGTATATTCTGCAATCTTTCCGAAATCATCATGAGCCGTAAAATCTCTCTTTACGCCTTCTTGCTTACCATACCAAGTCCAAAGATTCCAACCAGCGTAATCCTTGTTTGTTCTGCGGTAGTGAACAGTAACATTTAAGGTTTTGAGGTTATTAAGATTGTTAGCAACTTCAGATGGCGGTTCAGCAAAAGTATTCGAATTTCCTCCGTAAACCCAAGCTTCACCAACACCACCTTCTATTTGCGAGATATAACGATTTCCGCCGTCCTTCTTATTATCATTCCAACCATTTGATATGTCTTCAACAATAATAAATCCGACTTTTCCACTCTCGTAAGTGCCTTCAGTCTCAACTGTGTAAGTCTTACCAAAAGCATCTTTACCATTGAACGCATGCCAAGCGCCATCTATTTCCTTACCTTGAGCATTTTTAAGACCCCAGATATAGACGCCCATATTGCGATTGTCATTGGCTTGTTGCTTATAGTGAATAACAATCTTCGTCTTTAATGCAGAAGGTTTTGAAGATTCAACCTTGCAAGGAACATCAGAAACATCAGCATTCCCGACAAGATTTTCGTTTACTACATAATTCTTTGCGCCAGCAGGAATAGTGAAATCGCCATCATTCTGGCCATTTACGTGATACCAATCTCTGCTACCATCACTCTTTGCAATGCCATTATTAAATACAGCTTTAAATCCACCACGATTAACAATAGTCTTTGCAAACCACTCGCCACAAACTTTGCGCATTGGCAATCCGGGAACTGCAGTCCAATTATCACCACTTATTTGATAATGAATATTTACAGAACTTGGATTACCTGCTTTACCTTTAGCATTGAAATATACAGTTGTTGACTTGTCTTGAACATCGTCAACATTGTATTTTGGATCAGATTTATCACGCGCTGGACCAGTTTTACTAGCAGTATCTTCTTTAGCAGCAATATGCAAAGCAATTGCAGAATAAGGAGCAACAGTTGCAGCAACCTTGCCATCTGTAACTTTAACAGTCTTAGAGCAGTCACCTACAGCATAAACGTTGCAGTACTCACCATTTGGCAAATCAGTCTTATAAAAAACTCTCTTTGCGTTTGGCGTATTGTTTATTGCTAAGAAGCCCTTCTTTTCGCGACTAAAAGCAATGTTATTATTGTCACTCTCCTGCCAATTGGTGACTTTCGCACCTTGTACAGCATTGTAGAATCCAACCATTCCACGAATCGAAGTCCAACGCTGAGTGCACTGCCAACCAGTTTTTGGCGAACAATCTACATCTGGAACAGACGTATCGGTCGCATTAGGCGCACCATCATCCTTATGACCATTCTCAAACCTGTACCCCGAGTAAATGTTTGGGTTTCCATACGGATAGCCAAGCATAAACGCATTTGCAAGCTCGTAGCGAGGACCATCCTTATAAGTAAGCGTGCGCACGAAACTCTCGCGAGGAGTATCCCAATTAGTAACAAAAATCGAAGCTTTATCGCTTGGAACAAGACCATCAGTAATATTCTTTAGATTCGAAATTGAACCATAAAAATCGTTCTTTAATTTGTACGAATATTGGAATTCGTTAACTTCGCCTTCGCCTAAATGTTTTTTAGGCTGGATTTCTGGAGCTTCAGAAAGATCACCAATCGTCTCCTGCATCCACCAAATCTTGTCAGGAGTAGTATTTGCTTGCTTTGCAGCTTCAGCTTTAATAGCAGCCATATCTTTTGGAGAAATATGCTTTACGGCATCCACACGGAAACCGACAACACCCATCTTCAGTAGATTAGCGAAATATCCGCCTAACACTTGCTGAACATGCGGCTTAGAAGTATCCAAATCAAGCAAGCCTACAAGCCTGTGAGTCCAAACGTCTTCAGCATTCGTGTAATCTTTAATATTTTCAGTACTCTGATGGAAATCATCCTTTTTGTATCCAGCATCTTCAAAAGTCTGCGAAGCAACATCATACTTACTTCCACCAACACCGACTTTATCTTTATTATCAGCGCCAGCCATGTGATTAATCACAGCATCAGCAATAATTCCAACACCTGCAACTTTGCAAGTGGCAATCATATCTTTAAACTCAGCTTCAGTGCCAAGCTTAGAATCAAGCTTATAGCTCACAGGCTGATAAGAAGTCCACCACGCTTTACCTTTAATATGATCCTGAGAAGGCGAAATTTGCACATACTTCACACCCTCAGGGCCATAAGTTGTTTTGCACTCTTGAGCAATACTCTTCCAATTTTGCTGGAATGCAGTAACAATAACGCCCTTACTTTTAAGAGTTACATTCGAAGAAGTTTCTTTGCTATTGGTAGACCCCCCGGCAGTATTTTCGGCGTTTGCACTACCCGCAACAGCAAAACCAGTTACAAGCATTGCAACAGACGCAACAATAGAAACAATCTTAGATGCAAGATGTCTATGACGAGCCATCAGTATCCTTTCCTCCATTGGCACCAACACTCTTCTTCATTGGTTATGTCGGCAGTATGTATGCACGTTAATAAGACTGCTACTACAATGTTCTCAGTCATTATCCATCAGACCATCATTGAGCCTGAAACTTGTAATTAAATCAAATATATTGTCACCAAATACGACTTAATCAACAAATTATGCATTATCTGCAAAGAGAGAGTATAACACTTTTTTCGTATACCCCAAAGCGGTATAAATAATGCGTGTCGCATAACGCAAGAAATAAAAAATAAAAAACGCCGCATAGAAAACTAAGCGGCGAAATTTGTACCCCCTAAGAGAGTCGAACTCTTGTTGTCAGATTGAAAGTCTGGTGTCCTAACCGTTAGACGAAGGGGGCTTCGAACCAAACCATATAATCTTAACACTACTAAACTTACAGCACAACTTGCGCGTGTCGTAATATTCAAAAGATAAATAGATTATAAAAGAATGTAAAGTCAGTTACCTAGAAACATAAGTAAAATCGTGAATAAACCTACCTGCATCAATTCCCTTACGCTCAAAATTCGTTAAAACCCTACCATCAAACCTATGCGACTCCAAAAACTCGGCATGCGGCAAAACAGCAGCATCTTCAGCATTACCTTTACCAACATGCTCAGTAGGCAAACTCACGCACAAATCTCCAACATTAACAAAATCGTTTCTAGAATCCATAATCTCATGAACATGCAAAGCGTAATCTTCAATATCAGTTGCGATTCTCCACGCTCCACCATCAACAAGAGCGTGATTAACTGAATCTGCAAGAGCTTTCTGCACAATTCTGCGCTTATGATGACGCATTTTAGGCCAAGGATCAGGGAAGAAAGTCCAAACTTCAGAAACAACTTTAGAATCACATGCAGCCAAAAAATCAGGCGCATTAACCTGTGCTATACGAATATTATGCAAATTCTGTTTTCCAGCTAAAAGCATAGTGTGTGCAACACCTGGATCATAAACTTCCAGCGCAAGAAAATTAGTATCAGGATTAGCAGCCGCAGCAGCAACAATATTTTCACCCTGACCTGAACCAATCTCAACTATAAGAGGATTATTATTGCCCCAATTTTTAAAAATCCACTCAGAATCAATGCGCAAACCTGGCATACAGCGCAAAGAACCATCTTTATCAGAAATATTTAATAAATATTGACTAGAATAACGTTCCTTAGCTCGCTCTAAACGAGCGTCAAGACGAGCAGACCTTCTAACAAAAGATAAAATTACCCTATTTGCGCTATTACCAACTTCAGACTCGTTAACTTCCAACTCGTTCATTTCAGAATCACTCACTTTAACCTGCTACACACTTTTATTAAATATTTTAATTTTATTAAATACTCCAACTCATCGTATGCTATCAAATGAACGCAACTTAACAGCAGCAGTCAAATAATACACACTTCACAAACGAATTTGAAAGATTATCACTTCAGTTCGTAGAGTTATAATTTTTACCGTAAATCCATGAATTATAAAAATCCATAAAAGAAAGGCCAAGAATGACTGTTCTTGTCACTGGCGGATGCGGCTACATTGGAGCACACGTAGTTCACGCATTGCACGAAGCTAAGCAAAACGTCGTCGTAGTAGACGATTTAAGCTACGGAAAACCTACGAGAATCGAAAATGCTCGACTTTATGGCATGGATATCTCCTCACCAGATGCAGGAAAACGACTTGCGCAAATAATGAAAGATGAGCATGTTGACTCAGTAATACACTTTGCTGCTAGAAAACAAGTCGGAGAGTCCGTAGAAAAGCCACTTTGGTACTATCAGCAAAATATCAACGGCATGCTGAATGTACTTGAAGGAATGCGCGAAAGCGACGTTAAAAAGCTCGTATTTTCATCTTCCGCTGCAACTTACGGAATTCCTCCTGTTGAAGTAGTTCCAGAAGATGTAGTTCCAATGCTTCCAATCAATCCTTACGGCCAAACTAAACTTTTTGGAGAATGGATGGCGCGAGCATGCGAACACACTTACGGAATTCGCTTCTGCGCATTACGTTACTTTAACGTTGCAGGTTGCGGACCGGTTGAATTGGAAGATCCTGCTATTTTAAACTTGATTCCAATGCTTCTTGAGCGTTTGCAACGCGGAAAAGCTCCTGCTATTTTTGGTGACGACTACCCTACACCTGACGGCACATGCATCCGCGATTATATTCACGTTTCTGATTTAGCAGATGCGCACATAGCAGCTCTTACGTACTTAGATCGCGACGAACGCAAATACGATGCTTTTAATGTTGGAACTGGCAAAGGCACTTCAGTACGCGAAATCGTCGATGAAGTTCGAGAAGTTACTGGCTTGCCGTTTAAGGAAACTGTATTAGATCGTAGAGCTGGAGACCCTCCACAACTTATTGGTAGCACAAAGCGAATCAATGAGGAAATGGGCTGGCATGCTCGCTACGATGTGAAGGATATTGTTAAATCCGCATGGGCTGCTTGGCAGGCAAATCCTGAACATCATATTGATGTTGATTCATGGAAGCAGCTTGACTAGCTTACTTGACTAGCTTATAAAATAAAGAAACGCGCGACAAAAACTGCCGCGCGTTTTTTGTTTATTTACTTGTGGCTCCGAGCGGGATCGATCCGCTGACCTAGCGATTTTCAGTCGCTCGCTCTACCAACTGAGCTACAGAGCCATGATGAATAAAAAACCCGGCGAACCGGGCCTTTACTAATCGCGACCCCGGCCGGACTTGAACCGGTGACCTCCGCCGTGACAGGGCGGCGCTCTAACCAACTGAGCTACGGGGCCGTGGCGCGTTCTCTTGAACGGCCGAGTCACTATCTTACAGAATCCTCGCCAAAAAGCAAGTGCCGGGCGTGTCCGGCGTGTTGCCGCACAAAATCAAGCCATTATTCAAGCTCAGCAGCTCCAGTGCAAAGCTGATAATACTCGCCACGTTTTGCCAATAATTCCTCATGCGATCCACGTTCAATAATCTGGCCATGATCAAGCACCATAATCACATCTGCATTACGAACAGTAGACAGCCTATGCGCAATTACAAACACCGTGCGCCCTTCCATCAACGAATCCATACCATGCTGCACTAAAGCCTCAGTGTGCGTATCAATTGACGAAGTCGCCTCATCCAAAATTAAAACAGGAGGATTTTCTACAGCAGCACGCGCAATTGCAATAAGCTGTTTCTGGCCTTGAGAAAGCCCCTCTCCAGCGTTATTAAGCTGCGTCTGATATGCATCAGGAAGATTAGAAATAAACGCGTGAGCATGAGCCAATTTTGCAGCTTCTATACACTCCTCATCGCTAGCATCAAGACGACCGTAACGGATATTATCCATAATGCTTCCTGTGAATAAATTAACATCCTGCAAAACAATTCCTATAGCATGACGCAAATCAGTTTTTTGAATATCTCTCACATCAATGCCATCATACAAAATTTGACCGTCGTTAATATCGTAAAAACGCGTTAGCAGATTTGCAATAGTAGTTTTGCCAGCTCCCGTAGCACCAACAAGCGCAACTTTTTGCCCAGGTTTCGCAAACCACGTAATATCATGCAAAACAGGTTTTTTATCATCGTAACCAAACACAACATCCGTAAAACGTACGTCTCCACGAAGCAGAGTATATCGTCCGTCTTTAGAAGTACGAGCATCCCTTTTAGCGTGACAAACAACTTCCTGCGCCATCTCACTTAATTTTTGCGCGCGCACAACTGCCTTAGTGCCGTTATCTTCTTCCTCACGCTTCCACGCCCAATAAACATTATCTTCTTCAACTTTTTCATCAACTTCTTCAACTACTTCGAAGTTGGAATTAGAAGCAATTTCAATATAATTTTTATTTACACGCACTTTCACTAAACGTACAGTACCGGCATCAATTTCAGGTTCTTCGTCAAGAAGCGAGAAAATTCGAGACGCTCCAGCAATAGCCATCATAAGCGAATTCATTTGCATCGTAATTTCGCCAATAGGGCTTATAAAAGCGCGAGAAAGAGTTAGCAAAGATATAAGCATACCAAGCGTTAAAGTGCCAGATCCTGCAAGTCCTAAGGTAGGGAAACCTGCCGAAGCAGCCCATGCTCCAAGTAGCGCAATTAATACGTAAAGTAAGTAGCTTGCATTGCTTATTACAGGCATTACGTTATTCGCATAAGAATTTGCGCTTGCTGAAATTTTTTGTACTTTTTCTACGCAATCATCTAATTTTTCAATCGTAGCTGCTTCATGATTAAAAATTTTAATAACTTTGCTTCCAGTTGCAGATTCTTCAACAAACTTATTCAACTCACCTAAGGCGCTCTGAAATTGTTCAAAAAGATATCCTGAACGTTTAAGCATAAATTTTACTAAATAAAGAAGCACTGCAGTAAACACAGCGACGAAAGCTGCTACAGGAAGCGAAATCCACATAATAGACACAAACGCAGCAATAATAGACATTAGAGACGCAAAAGAATCAGGAAACGCCCACGAAATAGCTTCGCGCAAAACTTCCGTATCGTTCGTATAGCGACTCATAATATCGCCGTAACCCTGAGTATCTAAGTATTTAAGCGAAAGTTTTTGCTGCTTCTTAAACATAGAATCTCTTAAATCGCGCATAACACTTTCAGAAATATTTGCTACAAGTCTGCTCCACAACCAGCAGCAAAATATTCCAATCACATACACGCTTGCCATAAGAATTATCATGCGCACAAGCGGCATCCAATCTGGATTTTGTTTGCCAACAAGTGGCAGAATATACGCATCAACTAACGATTGCAAGAACATTGCACATGCAGCCTGAACAACAGAACTTACAATAATTGCAGATACGATCACAAAAACTTTTGCACGATAAACAAATACGCAAGAAAATAGACGCTTAAGTACTTTCCAATTTATTGCGTACTTTTTTGTTTCTTCTACTGAAGATTTAGAAGAAGACTGATTTATTTTATTGCTACTCATTTATTCAGCTCCTTCTTCCGCAACTTCCGATATTTCCGGAACTTCCGCAACTTCCGTACTATTTTCTGTTTTAGATACGCTACTTTTTTCTTGAGAAATAGCCATATTTCTGTAAATTTCACAAGATTTAATTAACTCATCGTGGGTGCCTTTTGCAACAACGCAGCCATTTTTAAGAACAACAATAATATCCGCATGCTCAATTGAAGAGACACGCTGAGCCACAATAATTTGCGTAGAATCAGGCATAAACTTTTTTAAACCCTCGCGAATCTTACGATCTGTTTTCATATCAACCGCACTCATTGAATCGTCGAGGATTAAAATTTTCGGTTTCCTTAAAAGCGCGCGAGCAATACACAAACGTTGTCGCTGTCCACCAGAAACATTCTTACCACCCTGCTCAATATGCGTATTATAACCATCTGGAAACTCATTAATAAAATCGTCCGCGCAAGCAATTTTGCAAGCCGCACGCAAATCATTATCACTGGCATCTGCACTACCCCAGCGAAGATTTTCTGCAATTGTGCCACTAAACAGAATATTTTTTTGTAAAACAACTCCTACTTCTTCGCGCAATTTTGCAGAATCGTAATCACAAATATTCGCACCACCTACAAAAAGCGTACCGGAAGTTACATCGTAAAGTCTTGCAATAAGCTGCACAAGACTTGATTTTCCAGAACCAGTTGCACCCACAATTCCAACAGTTGCACCCGACGGAATCGATATATTTATATCGTTTAAAATTTCCTGATCTGTTGTAGTAGATTTATTCTCATCATCTGTTTTCGCATAGCGCAACGAAACATGCTCAAAACGAACAGAAGAGTCAGAAAGCTTAGTAAGAGGTTTATCTGAAATTTTCTCAGTATTTTTAGATTGCAACACATTCGCAATACGATGCACTGAAGCACGTGCAGTTACTGCCATAACAAAAACTGCAACCAAATTCGCGAGCGCAAATAAAATTTGCAAAGCGTACACAACAAGCGCTGCAAGATCTCCAGTAGTTAAACCAAACGCAGGATTATTTCCAGAAGCCACTATCTCGTGTGAAGCCATCCAAGCGATAAGCAACATACCCGTATAAAAACACAAGTTAAACAGCGGAATACTGAAATTTAATACATACTCTGCTCTAAGAAAATGCGCATAAATTTTACGCGAGATACGCATAAAACGACTGTTTTCATAATCTTCTCGTACATAAGATTTTACAACACGCATATTATGCAAATTTTCACCCACATGGTTATTCATTTCATCAACCATGCGGTAAATTCGCATAAAAGCAGGAGCCACAATAGCGGCTCCGACAGCACCAATAACAGCCACAGTCGGAACAAACGCAAGAAATACCCAAGAAATTGCTGGGCTAATTGAAAAAGTAAACCACCATGCGGCCGCAATAATCACAACGCTACGAACGCCAGAACGAATAATCAGTTGGTAAGCAAACTGCACATTCGAAACATCACTCGTCATACGAGTCACAATCGTACCTGTAGAAAATTTATCTAAATCAGAAAAACTTAAAGCTTGCAGACGCGAAAAAATATTATGTCGCAAATTCCTTCCAAAACCTGCGCTAGAATGTGCGCAACAAATTCCCGAAATAACGCCAGCAATCATAGAAAATGCTGCAAAAAGAAGAAGCTGCAAACCGTAATACAAAACGGCACTGTCCGATTTACGCATAATTCCAAAATCAATAAGATTTGACATTACGGAAGGAATTATAATTTGCATAGCCGCTTCAAAAATAATAGCAGCAGACGTAATTGCGCCAAGCAAACGGTAACGTTTTAGGGAAACGGAAAGTGTACGAATCGCATGAGGAGCACGATCGGCGCGGTTTCTTGATTGCTTCGACGATTTCTGCGTAGACTTCTTTGCCATGCTTCCCCTACTCTAATTTGATATTTCTACGCTCAATAATATCACTTTCGAATATATGTTCCGCAAGATTAATAACGCATAACGCGCACGCAAGTACGCTACGTTTCATAAATTACTAAGACGCGTCGCCTTCGCCTTGTGCACGGTCTTTTCCGTAAATAGACGGAATAAAACGCTCCTGATCATGAAGCTTTTCCCATATCACAGGAGGATTTTGCGGATTTTCCAAAGATTTCGGAACGTCAATAATTCGCTGATTACTAGAGCCGCGGAATTGCAAAAGCGAATCGTGCAAATTCTTCATATAACGGCCATCAACAAGAATATCAATATAACGCAGAAGCTCAAGCTTATCGGGTGTCTCCCCTTTGCGCATAAGCTCTTCCCAAGTGTATCCAGTCCAACTCCAAATATCTTTAGTATGACCAAATTCGCTTCTAATACGCTTGCAAAGAGGCAGTAAAATGCCAGTATTTAGCAGCGGCTCACCGCCAAGCAAGGTTAATCCTTGCACATAAGGCTGTGACAAATCTTCCATAATTTGATCTTCAAGCTTTTGCGTATAAGGGTGGCCAGCGCGAAAATCCCAAATCGACTCGTTATAGCACTCAACGCAATGGAACGGACAGCCGGAAACGTAAAGCGAGCAGCGAATACCCTCTCCGTCTGTCATCAAAAAACGCTTGTAATCGGCGACCATCCCCTGGCTCATGCGCTCACTAGACCACTGGCCTGCGCGAGGATTATTGGAAAGAGAGGTAGGAATCCACGGCCCACGGTTCACGTCTGCAGGCGCAAAATCGTGTAAAGTAATGCGAGCCATATCCCACCCCCTTCAAAATTAAATAAGCAACTTAACTAAATAAACTACTAAATAAACTACTAAATTTGCGCAAATAAAAGAAATCCAGCCGTCAGAAAGAGTAATCAAAAAACGTAATACATTTCTAACGGCCAGATTATCACCAAATAACAAACGCAATAAACACTATCTGTACATAAGTTTATTTAGCAGGTTACTTAGCAGATTATTCAGTATTTAGCAGATTATTTTGTTTCTTCATACCATTCGCGAGACTCACCGTTGTTAAGAGTCACGTGGCCAGTTTCGCCAGACATATGCTTTACGCGGTGAGCGATTTCTTCATGACGTCCGTGAACCATTGGACGCTGAACAGGATTACCCAAGTATCCGCAAGTACGCTTAGTAACATTGCACTTATCCGGATCACTATTGCCGCACTCTGGGCAACGGAAGCCTTCCTTAGTTGGCTCAAAATCGCCCTGGAATCCGCAAACGAAGCAGTGATCAATTGGAGTATTCGTACCCAAGTAGCCAATGCCAATCTTATAAGCGTAATCCCAAACAGCTTCCAAAGCCTTAGGATTTGCCTGCAAGCATGGGAACTCACAGTAGTTAATAAAGCCGCCGGAAGCAAGATATGGGAAGTCAACCTCGTAGCGAAGCTTCTCCATAGGAGTTGGCTGCAACCAAACCGGATAATGGAAGGAATTAGTGTAGAAGTCGTGATCGGTAACGCCTTCAATGCGGCCGAACTTCTGACGATCCATGCGGTTAAAGCGGTCAGTCAAAGACTCAGCAGGAGTCGAGTAAACGGAATAGTGGTAGCCTTCAGCCTTCGACCACTGCTGGCAAAGCTGATTCATGCGACGAACCAAAGAAAGCGCAAACTCTTTGCCTTCCTCATTCCAGCTGTGATCTTGCATCCAATCCTTGCCGAAGAACACTGCAGTAGTCTCATACAAGCCAATGTAGCCAAGAGAAACAGTTGCGCGCTCATTACGGAACAACTGATCAACGCTCTCGTTAGCTTCCAAACGACCAAAAGCACCGTAGCGGAACAGTGTTGGAGCGTTCACAGGAGTTGCCTGCTTGCAACGCATAATGCGGAATCGCAAAGCCTGGTGAGCTACTTCCATACGCTCGTCGAAAAGCTTCCAGAAGCGAGTCACATCTCCGTGAGATTCAAGAGCAATACGTGGCATGTTAACAGTTACAACGCCAAGATTCATACGGCCATCTTCAACGTCCTTACCAGTTTTTGGATCAATCCAACCCTGAAGGAACGAACGGCAACCCATAGGAGCCTTGAAGGAACCGGTAATCTTAACAATATTCTCGTAGAACACAACGTCCGGATACATGCGCTTAGTAGAGCACTCAAGCGCAAGCTGCTTCAAATCGTAATTCGGATCTCCTGGATCTGCGTTAACACCGTGCTTAATAGTAAACACAAGCTTAGGGAAGATTGCAGTATGACGATCTTTACCAAGACCGCGAATACGATTAAGTAAAATAGCGCGCTGAATTTCGCGAGCAAACCAAGAAGTACCCAAGCCAAATCCAACAGTTACGAACGGAGTCTGACCGTTAGAAACGCGGTTGGAATTAATTTGATATTCCATAGTTTGCATAGCATCGTAAATAGCCTTACGCGTCATAATTTTTGCGTAAATTTCACGAATCTGATCAAGCTCGCTCAAGTTTTCATCAAAAGGAGTGTCAGCTGGAAGAGGATCTCTATCCAAGCAGTGAAGATTCTTAGGTTCCTGAGCCTTTAAGCCGTCAATCATATCTTTTGCGACTTGAATTGGAGTGGAATCAGGGATCATGGCTTTTGCCATAGCAAGATTCTTGTCGTAATCGCACTTAGCGTAACGTTCAAGCATTTCGTCTGCACGATTAACTGTTTGACCGCCGTACTGCGCTCCAGCAATATCTTTAATAATCTGCGTAACCTGAGTTGCAGCGGTACCAATAGACTTTGGGCTGTCCATCATTGCGTTACCAAGAGCAAATCCCTTAGCAAGCATATCGCCAAAATCAGGAAGTGAGCAATTGCTCATGCAAGTAAATGGCGAATAATCAGCATCGTGGAAGTGAATATCACCCTTCATATGTGCATTAGAAACTGCGTGAGGAAGCATAGAAAACGCAGAAGCCTTAGAAACAGCGCCTGCAAGAAGATCGCGCTGAGTTGCGTAAACGTTGGAATCCTTATTTGCATTCTCGCGTACAAGCGTTTCGTCTCTGTTCACAAGGCGATTAACAGCTTCATTAATATCTGTAGCCTTAGCGCGGTCAATATCGCGGTTCAAGCGATAGCTAGTGTAGCAGCGAGCAACCTCGTAAAGATGGTTCTCAATAAGACTGTGCTCAACCAAAGTCTGAATATCTTCGATTTTTGCAGGGCCATTGTAGCGATCTTGAATTTCAGCTTCAATATGATCTGAAATATCGCGAATCATCTGCTCTTCTTGCGGACCAACTTCCTTGCCCAAGTCCTTAAAAGCAGCCTTGATGGCCATGATGATGTTCATAGAATCGAAGTCAACGACGCGGCCATCGCGCTTTTCTACAAGCACACGCGAAACTGGGGCTTCTTCTACGCCATCATCCGTACGAATTGCTGCGTTATCAACATCAGTTTCTTCCAAAACCTGCATCGGACAGACCTTTCTAATACTTACCTTTTCTTAAAGTTCTCTCGTTGCAAATTATTTGAATAATTTGCAACGACTCGCTCTACTATAGCCCAAGTCATGCACAATATCTAGGGGAAAGTAGGAATATAACAACCTACATATAGTGATTTAATTCACTTTCGCGATTTTTGAGGCGTGTCCTGGTGTGTCGTAATTACTAAACAATAAATTCACTCAATACACGCCGTTATATATGCGCACTTCTTGACGCTTTGATATATTGAGTCACGTGGAACAGATAGCTTTTCAGCATGCACAGGAATTCGGATTCCAACCAGGAGACATTGTGCAACAATGGCTCTGGGACGACGATGTGGACGAAACAATTTGCGAAAGCATCGAAAAGCTCACTGGTGAAGAACTGGTGGACGAAGACTACGATGCTGCTGTTGATGGCGTGATTATTTGGTGGCGAGACGGTGACGACGAAGACGAACTCGCAGATACCATTATGGATGCCACGAATATGCTTGATGATGACGCACCTATGTGGGTGCTAACACCGAAGCCAGGTAGAGAAGGCTCCCCAAGTTCTAGCACAGTACAGTCTGCAGCGAAAACAGCAGGAATGAACGCCGCTACCCCATTAACCGTAAGCGCTGATTGGAATGGAGTCCAATTACGTGCTTTCGGCAAAGGCCAAGGCAAGTAACGTTTTTAACACGATTGAGACAAATATAACGAATTTGGGTCAAAAAGCGTTATATTTGTCTCATCAATGATGCAAATATAACCGAAAACAGGCAAAAAACGTTAGATTTGCATCACGAATGATACAAATCTAACAAATCTAGAACAAAGCCACTAAGACAAGTTACATCGTTTACGTAGATTAGCTGCGATCACGCCTGTGACCATTGCCGCGACTGCTGCCGCGACCATCATTGTGCCCTCTTCCTCTACCGTGTCCTCTGCTTCTTCCTCTACCTCTGCGCTTTGGCTGCTCTGGCTCTGGCATACTCCAGTTTTCCTGCAATTCAGCTACTTCCCCAACAATCTCATCCAAAACAGGTGAAGCTGGATTCACATCCTCAGTTTTAGCATTAATTCCTGCACGACGAAGCATCATATGAGCAGCACGCTTCTGATTCGGAAGCACAAGAGTCACAACATCGCCTTCCTCACCAGCGCGAGCTGTACGCCCAGAACGATGCAAGAAAGACTTAGGATCTTCAGGCGGCTCAGTCTGCACTACAAGCGCAACATCACTAATATCAATGCCACGCGCGGCAACATCTGTAGCAACAAGCACTCGTACTAAGCCTTCCGCGAAAACAGACAAATGACGATCGCGCTGATTCTGCGACAAATTACCCTGCAAATCAACCGCAGGAATACCCTGCTGAATTAATTTCTTAGCCATATTCTTTGCCTGGAACTTTGTGCGAGTAAAGAATATTGCGCGTTTCTTTCCAGAAGCAAGCTTTCGCAATACCTCATACTTATCTCCAGAAGATACTGCGAAAATATGATGAGTCATTGTATCAACTTGCGAATCTGCATCATCAACAGCATGAACAACAGCATTCGGAAGGAAACGATTTACAAGCGTAGAAACCTGCTTGTCAAGTGTCGCAGAAAACAGCATGCGCTGACCATCAGGCTGAACTTGCTCAAGAAGACGCGTAACAGCAGGCAAAAAGCCCATATCAGCCATCTCATCTGCCTCATCAAGCACACTAACTGCAACTTTTTCAAGAGTCAACGCACCCTGACGTAACAAATCCTCCAAACGTCCAGGGCAAGCCAATACAATTTGCGCACCCTGCTTAAGCTGAGAAATTTGACGCCTGTAGCTCACTCCACCATATACAGTCACAGTGCGCATACCGTAAGCTGCAGCAAGAGGAGCAATAACATCATCAATCTGATGTACAAGCTCTCGCGTTGGAGCCAAAATCATGGCATGTGGAGCAGGAACAGCATCATCTACCCTATCGCGCCTGTTTTTACCAGAGTGAATCAAATCAACAAAACTATCTGCTAAACGAGCTACTAAAGGAATAGCAAATGCGAGAGTTTTACCACTTCCTGTACGGCCACGGCCTAAAATATTTGCTCCACGCAAAGAGTCTGGAAGAGTCGCTTGCTGAATTGGGAATGCGGTAGTTTTACCGTCAGCGCGTAACACTTCTACTAACGGCTCCGGAACACCGAGTTGCGCAAACGTAACATCATCACTGTAGTTTTCGCGCGATTCTATTGCAGAATCTGGTATAACAATCTCGTTTTGTGAAATCTGCTTTTTTTCTAACTCGTTAAAGCTTCTAGAGTCACGAAACTCACGAAACTCACGAGAGTCACGAATAGAATGAGATTCTTTATCTTTATTTTTATTTTTATAGGATTTTTTAGTTTTACTTATCTTCCCGAATTCGCCAGCTTTTTCAACATTCCTTGCTTTAGAATCCTTACTAAACTTCCCAAACTTACCGAAGTGCTTAAGATTCTTAGAATCCTTGTTATTCTTAGAATCCCTAGAATTTTTAATATTCTTAGAATTCTTACTATTATTAACATTCTTAGAATTCTTAGCATTCCTAACATTCTTAGCTCCGCGCTTTTTGGCGGACGCAGCATTATGAGTATGCGGCACAATAGCCTTTCGTAAATTACTTTTATATTTGACTACGCGTAATTTCTACAAAGTCACGAACTAACTGAGCCTAACACACGCCCCGCACAAGCAGTCGCGCTCAAACGGTATAGTCGTAACGCGGTTCGGGGTGCGCTAGGTCGCTGAGATTATACCCGTTAAACCTGATCTAGGTAGTACTAGCGAAGGGAAAATCATGGAAACGTTGAACATAGGAAATACTTCAAAAAATTCGCAATCTAGCGGCAATTCCATAACAAATTTCGATAGAGATTTTTCTTCAAAAGCACGCAAGCGCATGTTCATAGAAGACGTGAAAAATTGCATAGAACGCATGCGCTCTGCCAAACCGCTTACACACTGCGTTACGAATAACATAGTTCAAGAACTTACTTCTAATGTTCTACTCGCTGCCGGAGCAACGCCTATTATGGTGTGCGATCCTGAAGAAACAGAGCAACTTGCGCAAATTGCTTCAGGAGTACTGGTTAATGTTGGAACATTTAGAAAAAATTACACAGATACTTCTATTAACGCTGCAATACGCGGCTGCAAAAAGTCTGGTACGCCGTGGGTTTTAGATCCTGTCGGAGTTGGATTAGGAGCGCTTACTTCAAGAATTAATTTCGTAAAAAATATTATTACAGAAAATCCTACTGTTATTCGCGCAAACGCTGCGGAAATTTTAGCTTTAGCTGGCGAAAAGGGAGATATGCGCGGAGTCGACTCACTAGACAGCGTAAATTCTGCACTACCAGCAGCCAGGAAATTAGCAAAACAACACGGCAGTGTAGTAGCAATTTCTGGAGAACAAGACGCAATATATGCTCACGGATGCCTTGCGCGCGTTTCAGGCGGCTCTGAAATAATGCAAAAAGTAGTAGGAACAGGATGCGCTCTAGGGGCTCTTGTAGCAGCATACGTTGGTACAAACCCATCTTGTCCACTTGCTGCTACAGTAGCGGCTCACGCGCACGCTGCAGCAGCAGGAAGCTACGCGTGCTCAGAAAATGCTGGAATCAATGCTGGAATCAATGCGAAAGGAAACGCGGAAATCAATCCTGGAACTTTCCGCACACTTTGGATTGACGCACTTTCGAAACTAAGCGCAGATGAAATATTAAATCTTACAAGCATAGATTTCACAGTAGAACCAGTAGATTGGACACTTTACTTAGTAACAGACCCTAGAATGGGCAATCGTACCGAAGAAGAAGTTGCGTTAGAATCAATCGAAGGCGGCGTAACGGTAGTTCAATTAAGAGACAAATATTCTGACGATGATGTCATATCTAAAAAAGCTCTTAAAATGCGCGAAACTTTAATAAACGCAGGGCATGGAGACGTACCAATTTTTATAGATGATCATGTTGAGTGTGCAGCAAAACTTGGATTCAATCTGCACGTAGGTCAAAAAGATACGCCGTTTGTTGAAGCAAGAAAAGCACTTCCAGCAGAATGGATGATGGGGCTTTCTTGTGCTCGCCCGGATTTGATGGAAAAAGTGTACAGAGAGTGCAAAGAAAGCGATATGCCTTTGCCAGATGTGATTGGCATTGGCGCTGCTTTCACTACTCACACTAAGGCTCACGACGTGCCTCCGCTTGGAGTTGATGGCGTAAACGAAGTTGCGAAAGTTGCGCACGCTGCTGGAGTAAAAACTCTTGCTATTGGCGGAATTCATGAGAATACAGTGTTTCCTATACGCGGACTAGAACTTGACGGCGTGTGCACTGTGTCAGCGCTTATGTGCGCAGAGAAACCGGGAGAAGTCGCGGCGGAATTAAAAAGCGTAATCACAAGGTGATTTTGGATCAGATTTATTAAACCAACATCCTACAAATGCGGGCACGACGACATGCTTGAGCGCAGCACAACAGAATCAACTCCAAACACGAGACAGTCCTCTCACAATTGGAGCAGAAAACGACTATAAACCCTCCAAACACGAGACAGTGCTCTCACGTTTGGAGCAAATTACGAAGATAAACCATCCAATTGCGAGACAACTCTCTCGCAATTGGAGCAAAACACGCACCGACACGCTCCAAACACGAGACAGTGCTCTCGCAAATGGAGCGGTAGACAATGGTAAACCCTCCAAAAGCGAGACAACTCTCTCGCAATTGGAGCAAATAATCTGATCAACAACTCCAAAAGCGAGATGATGCTCTCACGATTGGAGCAATGAATGACATGCTTGAGCGCGCATTAATAATTTTGGCAGTTAATAGAAAATGTCGATAACATCGGTTGATTTGATGTTTTCGACAGTTTTACCTCGCATTCTGTCGATTTCACCAAATGATTATGTGTTTTAGACAAAATCACACTGATTTTTGTTTATTTCACCAAACGATTATATGTTTTCGACAATTTCGGCTTGCGTTTTGTCGATAATATCGGATGATTATGTGTTTTAGACAAATTTGTAATTAAGCGATTAAGCACGTTTGTGACGTAATAGTAATTGCTGTTGCTCTTGAACTATGTTAGCTAGATTTGAAACAATACCGTTTGTAATACTGACTTACGATACTTTCCATAAACAAGCATTCCCTAAAAACCCAGCCACATAATAAGAGAAACATTTAAACGATAGTAGAAAAACAAAAAGCTTTCGGCTTGTAAAACCCCTAGTAGTTAAACAAGCCGAAAGCACACACTCAACAAGCAAACCCACCAACTAGCATCACTTACTACTGCGAAGAAAGAAAATTAGCAAAACAATAGTAAACAAAAACCAGCAAGAAAGAATGCTATGGCGCGAAGCCCTACACACCACGCCACACACTATTGAGTGAAAATTAGAACACTAACCACGCGCGCAACCAGAACACACGTTCAAACGTTACACAGTCACGCGCGAAGCTAGAATCTGCTTAGTGGCGGACCTTACGGACAGCAGCACCCATACCAGCAAGAACAGAAGCAGCCAAAGCAGTCAAAGCAATAGCAGCACCGGTCTTAGGAAGGTTCTTACCAGCCTTACCCTTACCCTTCTCAACAGTAATCTTACCCTGCTTATCAGCCTTCTTATCAGCAGCAGCACCAGCAGCGGCAGCACCATTCACAGAACCTGGCTGAACTGGCTTTGGACCAGGCTGTGGAGCTGGAGCTGGGGTGCACTGAGCCTTAGCAAGAGCATCCTTAGCCTCCTGCAAAGCTTCATTAGCTTCATCCAAAGCTACCTTAGCTTCACTAATATCATGCTTAGTGACTTCAAGGGTCTTAAGAGTTGCGTCAAATGCGGTGTCAGCAGGAGCATCAGCAGTGGCATCTTCCTTAATAGGAGTATATGCATCATTCTCGAACTTCTTAACCTTCTTAACAGCAGCAGCAGCAGCGTTTACAGCCTTAGCATCCTTCTTAGCAGCGTCAGTCAAGGCACCCTTGTTATCAGCATCGGCCTTAGCTTCATCAGCAGCCTTCTTGGCTTCCTTGTAGTTCTTAACAGCCTGCTTGAAAGCATCTACAAGACCCTTAGCAGTGTTGTAAGCTTCGGTGCCTTCAGCGTACTTATCTTTTTCATCAGCGAGGTGACGCTCAGCCTTGTCAGCCTTACGCTTGGCTTCAGTAACAGCCTGCTTAAGCCCAGCAAGCTTGTCAGCAGCAACTGGAGTGCACTTAGGAGTCTCATCAGCAAAAGCTGGAGCGGCGAAAGCCATACCGGAGAGGAGGGTGGCGCCAGCAGCGAATGCGGCGATAGCCTTCTTATTCAACATAATAGTATCCTTTTCTTCTTCTCCTGTCCGCTAGGAGACGGACAGAATAAATTTGCACAGAACTTGAGTTCTATACAGTCACCAAACTCAGTTGCCTGTTTTTGATAACTGCAATTAACATACCCCCCCCCCCGTTTGAAAAAGTCAAGAGGCAACATAAGCATCACTACAGTAAAATATACGAAAATCTGCTAAAGAAAATACGATAATCCAACTATATACTGTAAAAAGTATTGTTATAAGTAGTTTTTTACTATAAAAAATACGTTTTTAAGAAATTTTAAGATTTTTCCCAGGAAACTCTCAGAAAACTCGCGCATACCCCACCCGAGCTTCCATAAAACGTTGCAAAACCGCCACTTTCGCGCGACACACCGATACCCCCTCCAAATGCTATACAACTCTCTCACGTTTGGAGTATTCAGTCGAATCAAACCCTCCAAAAGCGAGACGAAGCTCTCGCGATTGGAGCAAAACACGCACCGACATGCTCCAAACACGAGACAGCGCTCTCGCGATTGGAGTATTCAGTCGAATCAAACCCTCCAAATGCGAGACGATGCTCTCGGGTTTGGAGCAAAACACAGACGATAAACCTCCAAACACGAGATGACGCTCGCGCCATAAGCGCTCGCTACGAAACTCGCGTTGGAAGTCCACTGGACTTCCAGCCTAAGCGAGTTTCCGCTCCGAGTTGCTTTCGCGCGCTAAATCGCAGCGCTCAAGCAGGTCGTCTCGCCCGCAAATGGAGCAAATAATCTAATCAACAACTCCATTCACGAGAACACTCTCTCACAAATGGAGCAAAACACAGACAATAACCCTCCAAATGCGAGATGAAGCTCTCACGATTGGAGCGAAAAGTAAGGTAGACAGCTCCAATTACGAGAACTATCTCTCACAAATGGAGCAAAACACAGACCGACACGCTCCAAATACGAGACGAAGCTCTCGCAATTGGAGCAAAACGCACACATAAAAAAGCGGCAATCTGCGTAACATAATCACACAAAATTGCCGCTTATAAACTATAAACAAAACAAGCTAAACTTTAAAATTAGCGCGTAAGCTTCCTGTGCAAACGATGCGGACGAGCAGCTTCCTCACCCAAGCGAGCGATCTTATTCTCTTCGTAAGCTTGGAAGTTACCCTCGAACCAATACCATTTTGCAGGATTCTCATCGTCGCCTTCCCACGCAAGAATATGCGTTGCAACGCGATCCAAGAACCAACGATCGTGCGAAACCACAACTGCGCAGCCTGGGAACTCAATCAGAGCGTTTTCCAAGCTTTCCAAAGTCTCAACGTCCAAATCGTTAGTAGGCTCATCGAGAAGCAGCAAGTTTCCGCCCTGCTTAAGTGTCAAAGCCAAATTCAAACGGTTACGTTCACCGCCAGAAAGCACTCCGGTAAGCTTCTGCTGATCCGATCCCTTAAAACCAAAGCTTGCAACATACGCGCGCGTAGGAATTTCAACGCCAGCAACCTCAATATAATCGAGTCCACCAGAAACAGCTTCCCACAGGTTCTTATTAGGATCCAATCCTGCACGATTCTGATCCACGTAAGAAATCTTCACAGTATCGCCAACAATCAGCTCACCACCAGAAAGCGGCTCCAAACCAACAATCGTCTTGAACAGCGTAGATTTACCAACGCCGTTAGGACCAATCACGCCAACAATACCGTTACGAGGCAAAGTAAACGACAAGTCGTCGATAAGCACACGGTCGCCAAAAGCCTTGTGAATATGCTTTGCTTCCAAAACTTGCGAACCCAAGCGTGGACCTGCTGGAATCTGAATTTCAGAGAAATCAAGCTTCTTAGAATTACGTGCTTCCTGCTCCATCTGATCGTAACGTTCCAAACGAGCCTTATTCTTAGCCTGACGTGCCTTAGGCGAGCTACGAACCCAATCAAGCTCATTCTTCAAACGCTTAGCAAGCTTTGCATCCTTTAAGCCCTGGATTTCCATACGTTTTGCCTTGGTTTCAAGGTAAGTAGAATAATTTCCCTTGTATGGATAAAGCTGACCTCGGTCAACTTCGCAAATCCATTCTGCCACGTTATCCATAAAGTAACGGTCGTGGGTAACGGCAATAACAGCGCCCTCATACTTATGCAAGAACTGTTCCAACCACAAAATAGACTCTGCATCCAAATGGTTAGTAGGCTCATCTAAAAGCAACAAATCTGGAGCTTCAAGAAGCAGCTTACACAATGCCACTCGGCGCCTTTCACCACCCGAGCACACAGATACAGGAGAATCAGGATCTGGGCATTGCAAAGCGTCCATCGCCTGCTCAAGCTGAGAGTCCAAATCCCAGCCGTTTGCTGCATCAATTTCAGTCTGCAGTTTGCCCATTTCTTCCATCAAAGCATCAAAATCAGCATCCGGATTGGCCATTTCTTCGCCAATTTGGTTAAAACGCTCAACTTTTTGCGCAATCTCACCAAAAGCCATTTTGATGTTTTCGCCAACTGTTTTAGTTTCGTCCAGAGGCGGCTCCTGCTGCAAAATACCTACCGTATAGCCAGGAGTAAGAGAAGCTTCACCATTCGTAACGTTTTCCAAACCGGCCATAATCTTAAGCAGTGTGGATTTACCCATACCATTCGGGCCCACAACGCCAATCTTCGCACCCGGAAGGAAGCTCAAAGTAACATCATCAAGAATTACGCGATCCCCATAGGACTTACGCGCTTTAATCATCTGATATATAAACTCAGCCAAAGTAACATACCATCCTTAAAAACGTTGGAATTCCAGCGTTTGCTGTAGCTCTACGAAAAGCATCACCTAAACTATATGAAAGCTCACTCCACAACTTGCATTAACTCATGCGTTTACCCAAAATGCACGAATTTATACGCGCACCAAGAGTATAAATAGGAAATCGCTAGCAACAGCAACAAAAGTACCGTGGGATATTATCTCATGCGGCAAATACATTACTTTTTAAATCGCAACTATTACAGAAAACTACAGAAAACTACAGCTTATTAAAAAATTATTATCGAAAACTTACGTTCAGTAACTAGCAGGTTACAGCAGTACGATTAGATTTCTTACGAGCAGATTCTGCCCCATCTTCAGGAGGAATCTGGCACAACCACTCTCCCAATATGCCGATAATCATATCTATAAGGCAAATAACACCTACAACAGAACATTCAAGAATAACTTCAGCATAAAGAGGAATATCTTTATGAGGCAAACTCATAAACACTTCTCCGCCATACCATCCAGTTAAAATAGCCCCTGCCATTCCCAACGATTTTGACAGCATCAAAGCAGCAACAGCGCGCTGCGGATTAAAAGGCTTTCTGTCTTCAGGCTTAGAAGTAGTGTACTGGTGTGTCTGCCAGGCCATAACAAACGTCACAACACCTGCAAGCAGCATGACAATAATCACAATCCACGGAGCGCCGAGAAGAGATACAGTGCTTGATTCAGTAACAGATACGAGGAAAGAACCAAGCAACACGCCAAACATTATTCCAAGTACAAAATACCACCAAGGAGTGCGATAAGCTTTCATTTGCAATCCCCCATAATCCAACGCTCTGAATACAAGCCTACACGACCCGAATCCTTAGTAAACGCTAATAGATACGCGAGTGGACTGCCATCTAGGGAAGCATCCGACTCAATATGCATCCACGGTTCTAGCTCAACCGCTGTAGGATGCAGAAGCGCAACACGCGATTCCTGAGATGTCACGGTAAGACTCTCAGTATCAACTGTATGCGTGCTATCAGACGAAGCACCATAGTTACGAGTTCCGACTACGCTTAAATGCAAAGGAAAATCAGGTTCAGACTCAATTTTGTAGAGTTTATTAAGCAGCAAATTTTCATCACTGCTTGTAGAAATTATCACAATTGACGAATACTCGTCACCATCTTGATTACTTACGTAATAAAGAGGAGATACGCCTTCCACTTGCGAAATAAAAGATTTAGAGTTTTGCTTTAAGTTTTGTTTTAAGTTTTGTTCAGAACCCTGTTTAGAAACTTGGCTACAGTTTGTTTTGTAGTCTGATTTGCAACATGATTTATAGTTTGATTGAAAATCTGCAAATTCTGAATTAACAAGCTCCGAGGAGACTACAGAAGAGTCAGAAAACGGATTTTGCTCAAAATTCATAATAGTGTAAAGCATTGCGAGGCAAGTGTCGTCTTTGGCTTCTCCTCGCATTGAAATTACAGCGGTAGTGCGAAGTTTAGTTGGATTATTTAAATCAGGATTTTTAGAATCTTCAGAACATAAACTCACAGCAGTATCAGCAATACTGGCAGTATAAGCATTATCGAAATCTGCAGAAAAATTACTCAAATTTTCAGAATATTGCAGCTTCGGAAGATCTTCGAACGCGCTACCTACTTCGTCTGCTACGCGACGCAAAGTCACTGAAACTTCATCTAAAGTAGACGCTGCATCGCAATTTAATTTAGATCGTACAGTAATCTCTGCTGAATTTATCTGCCAAGAAAGCATAGCGGCATTCAATAAACGTCCAGCAACTAATTGCAAAACCAGAGAAGGATTAGACTCTAAAGTCTCATCACCTTCGCAAGACTGCAAAACTTTAGATAAACGTTTAGCAACTTGCGGTATATCAACAGACTGCGAATCGTCACCGGATACAGCCGCTCGCAAATCCAAATTTAATACGGCATCAACACGAAAGTGAGTATAGAAACCAACAGTTATCTCGCCACAATTAGGGCGAATTCCTTTCAAACTAATGGTATCCATACTCACTTCCCTATTCACTTTATATTATAGCCTTTTAGCAAATCTATTTAGATTATGCATTCTTGCTACCGTCGGCAGTCTCACTGCCAGCTGCAGCTTCACTACCAACAGCAGGAACCGCAGGAGCAGTGCCAGCTACAGCAGTTGCACCCGAATCAACGACACCAACTTTAGTATCACTCACAGCAGAACCACCGTTTGCAACGTTACGTTTCAAACTTTCAGGAATTTCTACAGGAGGAATATCAGAATCTGGTCGAAGATCGTTAGAAAGCCAAAGCGTACGTTCAGGAGCCTTACGAATCTTACTGAAAATCTCCTTAAGCTCCTTCTCGTTCAAAGTCTCCTTTGCAAGTAACTGGCGAACAAGCTCATCGAGAACATCACGATTATTTCTAATAATCTCCCACGCCTCAGTGTGAGCAGTTTCGATAAGCTTATGAATCTCATCGTCAATTACTTCAGCAGTACGATTCGAGAACTTACGCGGCTGCAAAGAATCAAGCGAACCATCATCCTCATCAGCACTAGTCCACTTAATCGCACCGAGCTTAGCAGAGAAACCGTACTCCAAAACCATCTTGCGAGCAATAGCAGTTGCTTTTTCAATATCATTAGAAGCACCGGTTGTAGGATCGTGGAACACAACTTCTTCAGCAGTACGACCGCCCATAGCATAAGCCATCTGATCAAGCAACTCGTTACGAGACTGCGAATAGCGATCCGTAGTTGGCATCACAGCAGTGTAACCAAGCGCATGACCTCGCGGCAAAATCGTCACCTTAGTAACAGGATCCGTATTATGCAAAGCAGCAGCAACAAGCGCATGACCACCCTCATGGTAGGCAGTATTACGCAACTCGTCTAAAGCCATGCCCTTAGACTTACGTCGAGGACCTGCCTGAACACGATCAATTGCCTCATCTATAGCACGATTATCAATGTACTGAGCACCGGAACGTGCGCAAAGAAGAGCAGCCTCATTAAGCACGTTAGCTAAATCAGCACCTGTAAAACCAGGAGTACGGACAGCAACCATATGAAGATCGACATCAGGCACAAAAGGCTTGCCTTTAGCGTGTACCTTCAAAATTGCTTCTCGTCCTTCCAAATCTGGAGCCTCTACAGCCACCTGACGGTCAAAACGACCAGGACGCAAAAGCGCAGAATCAAGCACATCTGGACGGTTAGTTGCAGCGATAATAATCAAATTCGTATCGTTATCAAAGCCATCCATCTCAACAAGCAACTGATTAAGAGTCTGTTCACGCTCATCGTGGCCACCATTCATTCCACTGCCGCGGCGACGACCAACTGCATCAATCTCATCGATAAAGATGATTGCAGGAGCGTTCTTCTTAGCCTCATCAAAAAGCTCACGAACACGAGAAGCACCAAGGCCTACGAACATCTCCACAAAATCAGAGCCAGCCATAGCGTAGAACGGCACGCCAGCTTCACCAGCAATTGCGCGCGCAAGAAGAGTTTTACCAGTTCCTGGAGGGCCGTAAAGCAACACACCTCTAGGAATTCGAGCACCCAACGCCTTATAACGCGAAGGATCCTTCAAAAAGTCTTTAATCTCCTCGACTTCTTCAACAGCAGACTGCTCTCCAGCAACATCAGAAAACTTAGTTTTAGGAGTCTGACCTTCAAGAAGCTTTCCACGGCCGCGGCCGCCGCCCATTCCGAGCATTCCTCCGCCGGCACCGCCCAAACGACTAAACATGAACCAAATCATGCCTAAGAAGAAAAGAATAGGCACAAGCGAAGTAATCAAATAAGAGAAAATACCAGAAGATTGTAAGCTTGCAGTCCAGCCGTTAGAAGGCTTAGCTTCCTCAACTGTTTGCACAATAGACTTACCTTGTGCAATCGTGTAGTAGAACTGAACTTCCTTACCATAATCACGCTGCTGGTTAGCACGCTTATCAAACTTCTTAAACGAATCGTTAAGACTTAACTTAACAAGCTGCTTATTATCGATTATTTCCGCATAATTTACGTTATTTGTGTGAAGTAACGCAATACCGTCACGAGTATCGATAGTTTGAGAGCCATTGTGTGCAAAAATCTGGAACGCACCAACAGACAGTAGTACCAGCAGAATAATCCAAGTCCATGGAGAACGCCAGAAAGAACGACGATTATTACCAGAATTACCGTCTTTATCGTTCTTGTCAGGATTATTCTTACTGTTTTTATTGTTTTTATTCTTACCGTTTTTGCCGTCATTACGCGGATTTAGTGGGTTAATAAACGGATTATTACCGCCATTGCCACCATTACCCATTGGGCCTGTCATAGGTCCATTAGGTGTCATAGGAGAAGCACCCATGCAATCAGGCTCCTTTCGAGCGTATTGATTCAGTATAAATCAGGATTCATATACAGACGGCTTCAAAACCGCAACAGAATTAAGGTTGCGATAGCGCTCGTCGTAGTCCATACCAAAACCAACCACAAATGCATCTGGAATTTCAAAACCAGTATACGCAATATCAACTTCAACTTCACGTCGAGCCGGCTTTGTAAGCAAAGCAAACACGTTCACGCTTGCAGCACCACGACCTTTCAGCTCACGAACAAGCCAGTCAAGAGTGCGTCCAGAATCAACAATGTCTTCTACAATAAGAACGTCACGACCGCGAACGTCAGTAGTTAAATCCTCACGCACTGTTATTTGACCAGTTGTAGTAGTTCCACTACCGTAGCTAGAAAGACTCATAAAGTCCATAGGCGCATCAATACTCAACTCCTGCGAAAAAACAGCAAGAGTGTTAACAGCACCCTTAAGAACTGCTACAAGCAAAATATTACGATTCTTGTAGTCTTCACTTACTTTTTGAGCCACTTCGCGAATACGCTTCATAAGGTCTTCGTGACTGATTAATTCATAGTCGATGTCATCTCGTATATCAGCAATCTGCATGCTAACTATCTTTGCATAAGAGAATGACGGGAGTGTTACGAAAGTTTATAAAAAGTATTTTTAATACAAAAATCGTAATCTAAATAACGGTACTAGTGCAACACTCTACTAACGCAACACAGTTGAGATAGTAACAGTATTAGATTTACGCTCGGCTAAGTAACAATTTGGCAATGTGATTGGTTTTTGACCATGCCAATCAGATATGAGAGAATCAATCGCTTCAACATGCCTTGCAGAAAAACGCAAGTTTAATTCTGCTAAAGCGCGCGCTACTACCCTGCGACGAATAGCAGCGTGATTTTTTGCAAGGGTTTTTGCATCTATAGTAACGCTTAAAGCTGCGGGGGTTGCTTCCTTCATATCAAAAGAATTACGAACAGTTACAACCCTGTCAACTACTTCATCTACGCAAATATTAATATAGTCAAGATCATCCTGAGCAAGACGCGCACCTCTAGCAAGAACCTGTACCATATTTGCGTTAAAAAATTTCGAAATATAAGGCATTAAATTGTGACGAACTCTAGAACGTAACGGATACTCATCAGAAAGAGAATCTGAGGAAACCAGATCTCCGTTAGTTGGATCATCCCACCAATCAATCCCTAAATCTTTGCAAATTCCTGTAGTATCTTCGCGAGAAAGCTCAATAATCGGCCTTGCAAAACACACGCCATCACGAAAAACAATATTCTTCATACCAGCAACAGCATCTAAACCAGCAGAATCCCTTAAACCAATAAGCACACTTTCCGCCTGATCATTAGCAGTATGCGCAAGAAGCACAGCATAAGCATTGATTTTTCTAGCAACATCAATAATCGCAGAATACCGAGCATCTCTTGCAGCAGCCTCAACTCCGGTACCAGAATCAGTAACGCTAATAGATACAACATGAATTAGATTGGACTCAATACCAAGATTTTCACAGCGCAAAGCCGCCTGATTAGCAACCTCACTAGAGTGTTCCTGCAAATGATGATCAACTATAACAACTGCACAACGCAAGCCGCGGCTAGAACAAACCTTAACCGAAAGAGCAACAAGCGCAAGAGAATCGCGACCACCAGAACATGCTACTAAAACTAATGGCGCATCCTCACTAGGCTCATGCTTTCCATGCTCCAAAAAACGCGAATCTTGAACGCGTAAGCCCAAAATATTGAAGCAACTACTAACAGCGCCAATTCCTGAACGCAAGCGAGACGAATACACCATACTTTTAAGTGTAAATCTAAATTCTACGAAACTTATAAAATCAACGAAAAATTGAAATATAAATTAAAAACGTAAACTAAAAACGTAAACTAAAATATGAAATCACGCTAATTGGCAAAAGAATCCCCAAGATGATGCTGAGTCATATGCAAGTCGGCAACAAAATCTCCCGATTTACTATCGGAAGAAAACTCTCCAGAATCAGCAGCATCAACTATTGCGAGCGCAGCGTCTGCAAGATCAGGACGTAAAGCATCCAGCCAGTGAATTCGCGCATCTCTTCCAAACCAACCCATCTGCTTACGAGCTAGCCTGCGAGTTTTCTGAGCAATATCCGCAAAAGCTTCATCCTCACTCAAAATACCGTCTAAATAGTCAATAATCTGCTGGTAGCCTAGAGCTCGAGAAGCTGTTACTCCTAGACGCGTGCGAATATTACGAACCTCATTAACGAAACCTTGTTCACGCATAATTTGCGTTCGCATATCAACACGCTTATCTAAATCTTCACGATGCAAATCTAAACCTATTTGTACGCAGTCAATAACGTAACGATATTTAGGAAGAGTTGCGGAATATGGTTTACCAGTAAGTTCAATAACTTCAAGAGCGCGAATAGTGCGTCTAGGATTTCTAGGATCCATATTCGCTGCAGCAACGGGATCTTTCTTTTGCAATTCCGCAAATAATGTTTCAGCACCTTCCTTACGCTCACGTTCTTCCAATTTTTGACGCAAGGACGCATCGGTTCCCGGAAAAGTAATATCGTCAACCGCAGCACGCGCATATAATCCTGAACCACCTACAAGAATTGGGCGTACACCACGCGAACGAAGTTCACTAATGCAGTTTCTTGCAAGTACTTGGAAGCGCGCAACAGTCATTGTTTCTTCAGGATCAATAATATCTATAAGATGATGTGGGACTTCTGCTTGTTCCTCAGAACTAGCTTTTGCTGTACCAATATCCATACCTCTATACATTTGATACGCATCAGCATTTATGATTTCCGCACGAACTCCGCGTTTAGAAAGAAGCTTAGCAAGCGCAATTCCAAGGCTTGTTTTACCTGAAGCAGTTGGGCCAACGATTGAAATTACTTTAGGCATAGTTTTTAGAGTTTCCTGCTGAGTAGCAACTTCCTGTTCGGAAGATTCGGCTGTAGTAAAGCAACTCACTATGCGCTCCTAACAAAATATTTTCGACGCGTTTTACGAAAACTCACGTAGTCTTATGCCTAATTTTTGATTTTAGCTCTACAAACTTACGTTATAGTAAAAGCACATGCAAGAAAGCACATGCAAGCTAAAATCAGAGAGTTTTGCTTTAATAAATTATACTGTCACAAAACGTACTGTCACAAAACGTACTTACGTATAAAACACACTCACGTACAAAACGCAATCGCCACGCAGTAAAAGCAATGAGCAGATTTAAGAGTATTATTCTTATACGTGATACTTGATCGTCATAACCGTGTGAATTCCGCAGAACTGTACGCTCGCCTTCGTGGAGAGAGTGAAGAAAATAGCGACATACCTTCGCTTCCAGATGATCAGATGGACGAATTTGTCAATATGATGCAAGTTTACGAAGGCGCTATGTATGAGATAAGCACGAAACTTGAGATTCTAGATAGTGAGTTTCAGGTTCGATTTTCTCACGATCCTATACATCACATGGAGCGCAGACTGAAGTCTGTTCATTCGATTTTCGAAAAGCTCAATCGTAGAAAACTTGATATTTCAACTCGCGCAATACGAGATAATCTTTTTGACGTTGCTGGAATTAGGGTTATATGCAACTATCGAGATGATGTGTACGCGGTAGCACAGTATCTTTCTGAACAAACCGATATACAAGTTTTGCAGGTGAAAGATTATATTAAAAATCCGAAGCAGAATGGGTATCGTAGTTTGCATGTAATTTATGCTGTTCCTGTTTTTCTGTCTTCAGGAGCACATTACACTCCTGTTGAAGTGCAGTTTAGAACAATTGCTATGGATTATTGGGCTAGTCTTGAGCATGCTCTTAGATATAAGGCTGATTTGCCTGATGCTAAGCTTGCTGAGCACTCACAAACGTTGCTTGATTGTGCACGAAGTTTGCAAAATATAGAAGCTCAAATGCAGGGAATTCATCGTGATATTAACGGTGCTCCGCGAGTCGAAGAAGCACCTGAATCTTAGTAAAAAGTAAACTCAGCAGCAGGAGCAGCAAACTCAGCAGAGCAATAAACGCAGAAATAGCAGTAAGAGCTATAGTCTTACGAAATTTGCACACACTGAGTTTGCTATCGTGATGTTTTGTATTAAGAAACTTAATGATATAATAGAAACTTATGCTGTGCTTCTTGTATAAAGTTTGCACAGGTTGCGACATAAAATCTCACGAACATAAACGTTTTGTATAAACGTACTAAATTGCACAAATATTTTTAGCAATTTCTCAGATGAATTAGATAGAATGTTATGAGAACGTTGTCTTGACAGCGTTTTATTTCATAGCTGTTAAGGAGAAATAATGACAGATTATACGCAAAAGTATTACGGCGATGGTAATCCCGCAATTGTTGATACTCAAGCGACTTACGCGTTTGAAGAAGCACAGAGAACTTCTGTGCGTAGAACTTATGCAGAAATGACATTAGGACTTGTAGTAACTGCTCTTGTAGCTATGGCAACACAGTCCGGCAATTTCTTTATTAAATTTATGATTGCAACCAGAGGATGGGGTTGGCTTCTTCTGATTGGCGCACAGGTTGTTATAGCTTTTGCAATGGGCGCACGTCTTATGAAAATGAGCACTACAACAGCTCGAGTTTTGTTCTACGTGTATTCAGCGCTTACTGGATTCTCATTCAGTACCATATTCCTAATGTTTAAGTTGGGCTCTATAGCAATTGTTTTCGCGCTCACAGCAGGATTCTTCCTATGCCTAACTATGTTGGCACTTACAACTAAGAAGGATTTGCTTAAAGCAGGTCCAATTTTGATGGTTGGACTAGTTGTACTTGTTGTTGCTCAGATTATTCTTTCCTTCGTTGGAACAACTGATAATATGATGCGACTTATTGCAACTATTGGAATTGTTATTTTTGCAGGTTTAACAGCCTACGATGCTCAAGTAACTCGTGAACTATTGACAAAGTACGCAGATCAGCCAAAGTTAGTTGAGAAAATGTCTATTTTCTGCGCTTTCCAGCTGTATTTGGACTTCATTAATATGTTTATCTACTTGCTACAGTTGCTTGGAGATAATAGAGATTAACAATGCTAAAACTAACATACTTGCGTTAGTTGATTAGTAATTTAACCCTGCCGAATTAATATTTGGCAGGGTTTTTATTATGTGCTCTGCGCTCCAATCGCGAGAGCATTGTCTCGCGTTTGGAGGGTTTATTGTTGCGCAGCGCTCCAATTACGAGAGATGATTCTCGTAAATGGAGTTGATTCTGTTACACAACGCTCCATTTGCGAGAGAGTTGTCTCGCGTTTGGAGTTATTGATTAGATTATTTGCTCCATTTACGAGAGAGTGCGTCTGATCTCGATTTTTTGCAGCTTACTTAAAATTGTAGAAAACACATAATCGTTTGGTGAAATAAACAAAAATCAGTGTGATTTTGTCTAAAACACCAAATCGTTTTGGTGAAATAAACAAAACGCAAGGCAAAACTGTCGAAAACACAAAATCAACCGATGTTATCGACATTTTCTATTGATTGCCAAAATTATTTAATGCGCACTCAAGCATGTTGTTCATTGCTCCATTTGCGAGAGAGTTGTCTCGCGTTTGGAGTTATTGATTAGATTATTTGCTCCATTTACGAGAGATAGTTCTCGTAAATGGAGTTAATTCTGTTACACAACGCTCCAATTACGAGAGATGATTCTCGTAAATGGAGTTAATTCTGTTACACAACGCTCCATTTGCGAGAGCACTGTCTCGTATTTGGAGCGTGTCGGAGCGCATACAAAAGACCCCACGAGTTTCCTCGTGGGGTCTTTATTAAGCTATCGCTTTCGCGACCAAATTTGCTTGATTAATGCTAATTCAGCGAATTAAAATCAGGCAAGAATCTTGGTCACACGACCGGAACCAACGGTACGGCCACCTTCACGAACTGCGAAGGTCAAGCCCTCTTCCATTGCGATGGCCTGGATCAACTCAACAGTGAATGTTGCGTGATCGCCTGGCTGAACCATTTCAACGCCATCTGGCAAGGTGATAACGCCGGTGACGTCGGTGGTGCGGAAGTAGAACTGTGGACGGTAGTTGGAGAAGAACGGCGAGTGACGGCCACCTTCGTCCTTGGTCAAGACGTAAACTTCGCCTTCGAACTTGGTGTGTGGGGTCACAGAACCTGGAGCAGCCACAACCTGGCCACGCTCAACGTCGGTACGGGTGATACCACGGAGAAGAAGACCAGTGTTATCGCCAGCTTCGGCCTCATCCATCTGCTTGTGGAAGGTCTCGATAGAGGTAACGGTGGTGGTCTGGGTGTCACGCAAACCAACGATCTCAACTGGGGTGTTGATTGGGAGCTTACCACGCTCAACACGACCGGTAACAACGGTACCACGACCGGAGATGGTGAACACATCCTCGATTGGCATCAAGAATGGCTTATCAAGATCGTGAACTGGGGTTGGAACGTACTCGTCAACAGCCTTCATAAGCTCCTTGACAGTCTCAACCCACTTCTCGTGATCTGGAGCGTCATCGTGCAAAGCACCGTAAGCGGAAGTGCGGATGACTGGGCAGTCGCGATCGAAGCCGTTTTCGTCGAGGAGGTCACGAACCTCTTCCTCAACGAGATCGATAAGCTCTGGGTCATCAACCATATCGCACTTGTTCAAAGCAACAAGAATCTTCGGGACACCGACCTGCTTTGCAAGCAAAACGTGCTCACGAGTCTGAGCCATTGGACCATCGGTAGCAGCAACCACGAGGATTGCGCCATCCATCTGAGCAGCACCGGTGATCATGTTCTTCACGTAATCAGCGTGGCCTGGAGCGTCCACGTGAGCGTAGTGACGAGCAGCAGTCTGATACTCGATGTGGGCGATGTTGATGGTAATGCCGCGTTCCTTCTCTTCTGGGGCAGCATCAATCTGATCGAAGTCATACTGTGGGTTCAAATCAGGATATTCGCCGTGCAGCACCTTAGAGATAGCCGCGGTCAGGGTAGTCTTGCCGTGATCAACGTGGCCAATGGTACCAATGTTAACATGCGGCTTAGTACGCTCGTACTTTTCCTTTGCCATGTGTTTGTCCTCCTGGACGTCTCGTAGTTTGCTTCGTAAACTCTACGAAGCCTCTCGCTACATATTTACTGGGTTTCTGGGTTAGGTGCCACTTCGGTGCCAGAACCCAGTCAACGTAGAAATTTTAGCGTTGACCGGGGACAGAAAACACCGAAGTAGCTTGCGGTTATTCGCCGCGCTGAGCCTTAATAATCTCGTCCGAAACAGCCTTTGGAACCTCTGCGTAAGAGTCCATCTGCATCGTGAACATTGCACGACCCTGAGTCTTGGAACGAAGATCGCCAATGTAGCCGAACATTTCGCTCAGCGGCACCTTGGCGTCGATGACCTTCACGCCGGTGGCATCAGTCATAGACTGAATATTGCCACGACGAGAGTTCAAATCGCCCATAACGTCGCCCATGTACTCTTCTGGGGTACGCACTTCAACGGCCATGATTGGCTCAAGAATTACTGGGTTAGCCTTTGGAGCAGCTTCCTTGAAGCACATGGAACCTGCAATCTTGAAGGCCATTTCCGAAGAATCAACATCGTGGGTCTGACCGTCGGTGACGGTAGCCTTGACGCCGACCACTGGGAAGCCAGCCAACACGCCAGATTCCATAGCTTCCTGCACACCTGCGTCGATGGAAGGAATGAATTCCTTGGTGATGTGGCCACCAGTAACTTCGTTGACGAACTGATAGGTTTCGCCAGATTCTGGATCGAGTGGTTCGAAGTTCATCAAAACCTTTGCGAACTGACCAGAACCACCGGTCTGCTTCTTGTGGGTGTATTCCTGGTTCATAACAGCCTTGCGAATAGTCTCACGGTAAGCAACCTGTGGCTTACCAACATTCGCTTCGACCTTGAACTCGCGGCGCATACGATCCACAATGATGTCGAGCTGAAGCTCGCCCATACCAGAAATCAAAGTCTGACCAGATTCTTCGTCGGTCTTTACCTGGAAGGTAGGATCCTCGTCAGAAAGCTTAGCTAATGCCAAGCTCATCTTTTCCTGATCTGCCTTCGTCTTTGGCTCCACGGCAACCTCGATAACAGGATCTGGGAAGGTCATGGATTCCAAAGAAATTGGGTTCTTTTCGTCGCACAAGGTATCACCAGTGCTGACGTTCTTCAAACCAACGAAAGTGTAAATATTTCCAGCTTCTGCAGAATCTACAGGATTTTCCTTATCAGCGTGCATCTGGAAGATCTTACCAACGCGTTCCTTCTTAGACTTAGTGGAATCGTACACAGAATCGCCTGGCTTAATCTCACCAGAGTAAACGCGCACGAACACAAGCTTGCCATAGAATGGATGTGTTGAAATCTTGAAGACCAAAGCTGCGAATGGATCTGTATTAACTGGCTTGCGGTCAATTTCAACGGATTCGTCGCCTGGCTTGAAGCCCTTAATAGATGGAACATCTTCTGGGCTTGGAAGGAAGTCAACAACAGCATCCAGCATTGGCTGAACACCCTTATCCTTGAATGCAGAACCGCAGGTTACTGGGAATGCCTTGCGCTCGACTGTAAGCTTACGAATACCAGCGCGCATTTCTTCTTCAGTAAGTTCGCCAGTTTCGAGATACTTCTCAACCAAATCGTCGTCAGCTTCAGCAACTTGATCCATGAGTTCAGCACGATACTGCTCGGCACGTTCCTGCAAATCGGCAGGAATGTCAACGGTGTCGTAGTGAGCACCCATATCGTCCTTAACGTCATTCCAGACGTAAGCCTTCATACGAATCAAGTCAACAACGCCAATGAAGTCGTTCTCAGCGCCGATTGGAAGCTGAATAACGAGTGGAGTTGCGCCGAGCTTCTCCTTGATAGTCTTGACGGAGTAGTAGAAATCAGCGCCAAGCTTATCCATCTTGTTGATGAAGCAAATACGTGGAACGCTATACTTATCTGCCTGACGCCAAACGGTTTCAGACTGAGGCTCCACGCCTTCCTTACCGTCGAAGACTGCAACAGCACCATCAAGCACGCGAAGGGAACGTTCCACCTCAGCGGTGAAGTCCACGTGGCCTGGTGTATCGATGATGTTGATCTGGTAACGATCATCAGTGTCGTGAGTCTGACGCTTCCAGAAGCAGGTAGTTGCAGCGGACTGAATAGTAATACCGCGCTCCTGCTCCTGAGCCATGAAGTCCATGGTAGAAGCACCATCGTGCGTTTCACCGATCTTGTAGTTCTTACCGGTGTAGTACAAAATACGCTCGGTGGTAGTAGTCTTACCAGCATCAATGTGCGCCATAATGCCGATGTTACGAACCATATTCAGGTCGTTAAGCACATCTTGTGCCATATTCTTATCCTTAGCTCTTTAAGATACCGATTATCTTGCGGATTACCAGCGATAGTGAGCGAAAGCCTTGTTAGCTTCTGCCATCTTGTGGGTATCCTCGCGGCGCTTTACAGAAGCACCCAAGCCATTGGAGGCATCGAGAATTTCGTTCGCCAAACGCTCAGCCATTGTCTTCTCACGACGTGCGCGGGAGAAGTCAGTAAGCCAGCGGAGGGACAAGGTGTTTGCACGAGCAGGTTTCACTTCGACTGGAACCTGGTAGGTTGCACCACCGACACGGCGGGAACGAACCTCAAGGCTTGGACGAATGTTGTCAAGAGCGCGCTTCAATACAGAAACTGGCTCCTGCTCGGTTTTTGCCTTCACCTGCTCGAGAGCGGTGTAGACGATGTTTTCTGCGATGGACTTCTTACCATCGAGAAGAATCTTATTAATCAACTGAGCCACGACGGTCGAGCCGTAGATTGGATCAGGAAGCAGCTGATGCTTTTTTGCAGGTCCTTTACGTGACATGTTTTACTTCGCCTTCTTTGCTCCATACAGGGAACGACCCTGCTTGCGGTCCTTGACACCCTGGGTATCGAGTGCGCCACGCACGATGTGGTAACGCACACCTGGGAGATCCTTCACACGGCCGCCACGCACGAGCACAATGGAGTGCTCCTGGAGGTTATGGCCTTCGCCTGGAATGTAGGCGGTTACTTCAATACCCGAGCTGAGGCGCACACGAGCAACCTTACGAAGCGCGGAATTTGGCTTCTTAGGAGTGGTGGTGTACACACGGGTGCACACGCCACGACGCAGCGGGCTACCTTTCAAGGCCAAAGTCTTTGACTTCTTCGGCTTGGCCTGACGTCCTTTACGGACAAGTTGTTCAATCGTAGGCAACTTAAGTTCTCCGATTCATTGATATCTTCTGTTTGGTGAAACCGCCACACTGCAGCACACCTTAACGCATGAATCGGTTAAAGAGTAAAAGCCACAGTCCACCGGCCCGATGGCCCTTGCGTCTCCAGCCACACATTACTGCGCGCTATCTTCAACGCTTGGGATATCCCAACAAGCACACCTATAACATAAGGCACGCCGTTGGCACACACGAATTACTATTATACATCAAAGCGTGACAATTTTGTAATACCAAAAACAGCACTAAAAACCGCACTAAAAACCGCACAAATATTACTAATTATTTTACTTCAAAATAGGTCTTGCGGGAGCAGACACATCAAGACGCTGCTTATCTCCTATTTTCGTAGGATCATTAATAATCTTATCTACTATAGCTTTCTTCAATTCAAGCTCTGAAGAATCTCCCCACACGATTGTGTGATTTTCTGCACCTAAAGTAGTTTCTATAGAATCCTGCGTTTTTGCTGTAACTTTAGTTACTCTCGAACGCAGCTGCGAAGAAAGCGAACTCACTATTTTCACAGCCTCAAGAACTGCCTTGTTAGTAATATTTCTACCAACTTCCTGCACTTCTATAACAGGTATTCCTTGAATAGAAGCTCCAGCAACAGTATTCAAAACTCTACCCTGCGAGTCTACTGCAGTAAGATTGTTACTTCCATTAGCTTTCAACATTGCAGCTGGTTTTTGCGCACGAACAGTTATGCGTAAGCCTTGAGGGAAATTTTTAGTAACGTTCGCTTCAGTTACGCCAGGAATATCATTTAACTGATTTATAACCTCTTGCGAAGAAACAAGAAAAAGCGATTTATCTACTTGACTTGAAGCAATATCAGCTATTTTCTTTTTACTAACCCATTCATTTGATCCACTTATCTCTATATTTTCAGCTTTTAATCTAAATACTGAAGAAAACAGCAGAACCCAAATAATAGAAAGTACAGCAACAACAGCTATCAAAACATACAGAAGTTTTTTAATAGTAATACGCAGATAAGCATTCTTTTTTTCTTTAAGACGAGCAGCAAAATCTATAATTTTCGGTCTTTCAACTATTCCCAAAGGCCCTGCTGTTTCGCTTAAAGTCTTTTTTATAAAATCAAATCCTAAAAGTCGACGCGCATCAACAAAAGCACCGTGTCCTTTAGAAGAATTTGTAACTCTTAGAGAAGACGAATTTGCAGAATTTTTACTACTTATACTTCTCGAATTTTTAAGTTTAGATTTTGAATTATTCTCGATTTCTTTAAAATTCTTGCGAGAGCTATCATTACGCGCAACACGCGCAACACGCGCAGCACGAGCAGAAAAACCAGAATTCACAGAACGAGAACTCACAGAACGAGAAGATTTTGTTAAACGACGAACATCTGACTTACTGATTTCATTAGTATCTTTATTTTTAGATACTCTGCTATCGGAACTACTGGAATCTTCTACTTCAGAAATACGTTTCGGCACAATACGCTGTTCTTGAGTGCGTACGATATTTACGCTAGAAACGGCACGTCGCACACGCATAGGCTTATTAGAAGAAGCCTTATCTGATTTCTTCATAATCATGCGCTCAAACGCTACCTTTCCAATAAATATCTAAGTGTCAAACCTTATACAAGTCTAAACTAGTTTCTGCTATCTGCTCTCATTTTTCGCAATTCAATGCTTCAAGCATAACAGAGGTCATAGCAGTAATACTTCCAGCGCCAACAGTCATAAGAACATCGCCAGGTTCCGCACGCTTGCAAAGCAGCAAAGCAGCTTCATGCATATCTTCTACAGCTTGCATAGGAGTTTTAAATCCACTATCAGCAGCTATCTCAACAATAGTAGAAGCGTGTACTTGTGGAAAATCTTCCTGCTTTTCACGAGCAGGAAAAATACTAGACACAATCACATCGTCAGCTAAACTCAACGCTTCAGCAAACTCTTGTTTGAAAGATAAAGTACGAGAGAAAAGATGAGGTTGGAAAAGAACTCGCAATTTTGCAGAAGGATAACGTCTACGAGCAGCCTTAAGAAGCGCTTCAATCTCTGTAGGATGATGAGCATAATCATCAACTACCGTTACCCCATTTACACATCCTCGAATATCAAATCGACGCGATGCACCACGAAAATCTTCTGCTCCACGAGCAGCATCTTCCGCTTTCATACCGAGTAATATAGCAGCTAAAATTGCTGCACTCGCGTTTCTAGCATTATGCAAACCAGGTATCATCAAACTCACATCTAAGCTGCGATTTGCAATTGAAACGCCATAATATGCGCTCATATTTTCTGGAAGCACAAGCTTGTACGCTTCCCTACCGCTTCCAGCTTGCTCACTTTCGTGCTCAATACTTGCAAACATTGCTTTAGATTTAACACGTTCGCTGACTTCTGTGTTCCAAGTTTGAGAATTTCCGTACGCAATAGTTTTTTCTAAAGTTTCGTCTGAAAGAGCTTCTAATACAAGCCTTGCTCCAGCATCGTCTGCACATATTATTACAGCATTTTCTGCATTACCAGCATGTTTTACGAATGCTGCTCTATAGTTTTCAGCGTTACCATAATGATCTAAATGATCAGCTTCAGCGTTTGTGATTATTGCTATACTCGGGTGATATTTTTCGAAACTTCCGTCAGATTCGTCTGCTTCAGCTACCATTACAGATCCAGATCCAGCATGACCGCCATCTATAACGCTTCCGTCAACTCCTTGTAAAGATCCTCCTATTGCGTAACTCGGATCTGCTAAATCTTTAGTACCTGCAACAGTAAGAATATGCGAAAGAAGTGAGCTTGTAGTTGTTTTGCCATGCGCGCCAGCAACTGTAACTCCTCGCTTACTCGCTAGTAAAAGAGCAAGTATGTCACTTCTGTGAACAAGTTTTACTCCATTTTCAGCTGCTGCAATAATCTCAGGATTAGTAGCTTTTATAGCGCTTGAGTAAACGAGAATATTTTTCCCATCAACATGAGAAGCGTTTTGGCCGATTTTAACTTCAATACCTAGTTGGGTTAATCTTTCAGTGTGATCATTAGCTTCCCTATCACACCCACTTACCGAAACGCCATCTTCATGCAGCATTTCAGCAAGAACACTCATACCGGCTCCACCTATGCCAATAAAATGAACTTTCCCGAGAGATTTTACAGTATCTTTAGAGTTAAAAGCTGCTTTAATAGGGTTTAAATCTGGGCAAGTCATTACTTCCTGCTTTCCTTGCTTGGCTTTCTTTCTTTAGCAATTTTAAGAATTCGTTGCGCCATAACGTCTGCAGCATTTCGAATACCGTAACGCCATGACGCTTCTTTCATAACATTCAACGTTTTATTGTCTTTTAACAGAGTAACTACAGTTTCACGTATATAATTTTCGTTAAATTCAGAATCATTTACCATAAGCGCTCCCCCGGCTGATACTACTGGCTCTGCGTTAAAACGCTGCTCACCATTACCAATCGGTAAAGGAACGTAAACTGCAGGCAATCCGAGAGCTGAAATTTCAGATACTGTACCCGCCCCGGCACGACAAATAACTAAATCAGCGCAAGCAAAAGCCCAATCGATTCGCTCTAAATATTGCGCTATGTGATAATCTCCAAGACCTAGATGATTAGCTTGAATATCGTTAATTTGAGAAACGCCCACATTCTGTGAAACTATTTCTCTAACTTTCTCATCTTTCCCTTTTCCTGTAAGATGAACAACTTGCGCGCAAGAAAGCAAATCTTTTGCAGCAGACGCAACTGCTTGATTTACACTTGCAGCACCTAAAGATCCACCTGTTATAAGCACAATAGGACGACTAGGATCTAAACCTAACTGTTTTGCACCTTCCACTCTTGCTGCGTCACTATCTTCAGACAAACTTCTACATAATCTTGCTATAGCAGGTCTAAGTGGCAAACCAATTCTTTCAACACTCACTCCAGCTTTAGTTCGCAAACCAGTGTTGTTATAAACTGAACCAACCATAGTAGCCCAACGAGCACCAAGCTTATTTGCCATTCCCGCTTTAGCATTCTGTTCGTGAACAACTATTGGTAGATGCTGAGCGTGCGCTTGAGAATACACTGGCGCTGAAGCGTAACCGCCGAATCCTACTACAACATCCGCTTTTCTTTGCTTAAGAATACTACTAACTTTACGTTTTTCTTGAATCCATCTAATTGGGAATTTAAAAGCAGCTAAATTAGGTTTTCTAGGAAAAGGTACTTTTTCGATAGTGTCAAGTTCGTATCCTGCTTGCGGAACTAAACTCACTTCCAAACCAACTTTTGTACCTATAACACTTATTTGCGCATTAGAATCGAATTTTTTGATAGCATCAGCTACTGCAAGTAGAGGGTTTACGTGTCCTGCAGTGCCGCCTCCAGCTAGAACAATATGGAAAGACGATTCAGATTTACAATCTTCCTGCTCGCATGCACTTACGTTGTGCTCAGATTTCTGCTCTTTTGCTGCAAACATCACTACCTCTTTTAACACATCGCACATGACTAAAAGTCACATTTTCTATTATCCAAAAAAGCAATACTACAGAACATGTTACGCTAAATCAGACTATTAATTTCATATATTCGAGTCTAATTTTATTTAATAAACTATTACTAAGTATTATCTAAATCTTACGCTCCAGCTTTTAAATTAAGACTATTTCGTATGATACCGTCTGAAACTCCGATTGCTACTAGACACATAACCAGAGAGGAGCCTCCAGCTGAGACGAACGGCATAGGAACGCCCATAACTGGAAGTATTTGAACAACAACAAGAATGTTAATCAAACCTTGTCCTACAATCCAAGTAGCGACGCATATAAGTGAAATTGACGCAAGTCTAACGCGAATTTGCATGGCAGAAGAAAGCAAACACCATCCGATTATTATGTACAGTAATATAACTGCTGAAGCAACTAAAAAGCCCATTTCTTCGCCAATAATTGCAAAAATAAAATCATTATGCGCATAAGGCAAGTAATTCCACTTTTCGCGAGAATTACCAATTCCTAAACCTAATAATCCACCAGAAGCCATAGCGTATTGCGCGTGAATAGACTGGAAGCAAACACCTTTAGCTGCTTTTGCATCACAACCGTGCAAAGTCGCTAAAATACGTCTCATACGATTCTGACTTGTTAAAACAAGAAGAGCAACAAGTACAGCAGCAACTAAAACAGTTCCAACCAACCATTTCGTTGGAAATCCGCCAATATAGAAAGCAACCAAAGCAATAATAATAATAATTAATGCAGTACCAAGATCCTTACCAGCTATAACAAGCAGCAAGGATAATCCCAAGCCGAGTATTGGAGGAATATAGGCTCTCATTTGCACACGATCATACGCCTGTTTGGCAATGAGCAAAGATACAGGAAGCCAAATGCATAAAGCTAATTTTGTAATCTCAGCAGGCTGCAATGTTAAAGGTCCTATAGCAATCCAACCGGCGTTACCGTTAACTTCTCGCCTTAAACCAGGAACGAAAGTTAAGAACTGCGATACTGTAGCAACAGCATAAATAATTACAACACGTTTTTGATAAAAACTTACTGGAAGTTTTGAAGCTACTATATAACCTATTAATCCAATTATGCAGTATAAAGTTTGGTTGATTCCTTGCCCCCAAGGAGCAACTCCATACGTAATCATAGTTACTGAAGAGCTAGAAAAAACCATGAATAATCCAAATACGGAAAGAATAGCAACAGAAATTCTCAGTCCGTACAAGCACCAAAGTGGATTAAATAGACTTCTCATTCCAACATACTGGCTAAAAGATGAAGCTTTTTTAGTATGAGATGAAACAAGTGAACTTTTAACACCGCGTAACCATTTCGCAGAATTTTTCTTGTCAGAAATCTTCTGCAAAAACTTTTTACTGTTGAACTTCATGATTCTTTACCCATCGTTGAGATTCTTTAGCAAAACGAATGCCACGATCTGCGTAGGAAATAAACTGATCCATAGAAGCGCAAGCTGGAGCAAGCAAAACAACATCACCCTCACCAGCGTGCGATGCTGCAGCTTCAACAGCAGCATGCATAACAGCCTCACCATAAGCTGAATTATGACTATGAGCTTCTTCAGATTCAACTTGTTCTAACACTTCATCCGTTACATACGGCAAAACAGTAGATTTAGAACCATCGTAAGAAATAAGCGTTACTGGAATACGAACTTTGCAAGACTTAAGAGCCTCAACTATACGCTTCTGATCGCAACCAATAACAACAACAGCTTTCATAACTTTATTCTGCGACGAAAGAAGATCCTCAAAATGAGCACCTTTCGCGAGTCCTCCTGCTATCCAAACAACAGAACCATCAGCAAAACTAGAAAGCGAAGCCTTAGCAGCATGCGCATTAGTGGCCTTCGAATCGTCAACAAATCGTATAGAGTGAGCAGCTATTTTATCTTTAGACTCAAGAGTAGCAACTGTTTGAATACGATGACCACCTGGCGTAAATTCGCATAAAGCTTTAACAGAATCTTCTAAATTGCAACTAACACCAAGCGAAAGAGCTAAAGCAGCAAGCGCATCGGCAAGCAGATGAGGATAAACTGTGCCATCTGGCTCGCATAAATGCTTTAATTCACTGAGCTTAACAATGCGAGTAGGATTTCCAACCTCGTTTCCAGCTACACCACTGTTATCTACAATCCAGCCGTCACTAACACCAATTTCTCCTGGCAAAGGATTATCAAGAGTAAAACCAACTCTTTTGCAAGAAGAAGAAATAGAAGCTGCCATAGCAAGATTCTTAACGCGACTATCTTGCGCATTATAAACAAGAACCTTTTTAACAGAATTAAATACTTTCGATTTGTCACTAGCATAGGCATCCATTCCACCATGCCAATCCAAATGATCTGCTGCAATATTAGTAATAACAGCACCGTCTAATCTTAAATCATCAGTAAAATGAAGCTGGAATGAGCTTAGCTCTACGCACAAAGCATCATATTCGCAATCAAGAGCAGCTTTAGAAACAGATTTACCAATATTACCGACTGCAGGAGCATTAAAACCGCAAGCACACAGCATAGCGGAAGTCATTTCTGTAGTAGAAGTTTTTCCATTAGTTCCAGTAATACCAACCCATAACGCAGGCTTATTAGAGCGTTTAGAAGGCACTCGCACTTTCCAAGCTAACTCAACTTCACTCATTACCGGAATATTGTGTTCACGAGCTTGAACTAAAAATGGTGTTCTAGGATTAAATACTGGAGAAGTGACAACCGCATCAATTTGAGACCAATTAATATCAGAAAAATCGTGGATATCAGCCTCAGGTTTATTCTCATCAACAGTTACAGGAATAGATCCTACAGCTTTAAGAACTTCTACAGCACCACGGCCAGAAACACCAAGACCAGCCACCAAAACGCGTTTATAAGGAAAATCGCAAGAATATTCACAATTCGTATCACTACTCATAGCCACTAGCCTCCGGTTTTATAAAAATATTAATACTATTAAAAGTCTTAAATAAGTAATCCAGATCGGCCAGCCCAATCAGCATAGAACATCATCAAAGCGCTAAGAACAAACATAAGCTCAATCATCCAAAAACGTACAACAACTTTCGTCTCTGGCCAACCGAGAAGCTCAAAATGATGATGAATAGGAGCCATTTTAAACACTCTCTTATGAGTCATCTTAAAGAAGCCAACTTGAATAACATCACTAATAGCTTCAAGAACAAACAAGCCACCCAAAATCACAGCCAAAAATTCAGTGTGAGTAGCAATCGAAAGAGCTGCGAACAAGCCACCCAAAGCTAAAGAACCAGTATCTCCCATAAAAACTTGCGCAGGATTCGAATTAAACCACAAGAATCCAAAGCAAGCTACAGCTGCGCAAACGGAAATAATAGTTAAATCAAGAGGGTCAGAAACAGCGTATGAGAAACCAAAATGGCCTCCACCACGAACGTGATAGCTTTCCCAAAAAGCTATAAGAGCGTAGCCAGCGAAAGCAATCATAGAAGATCCGGAAGCTAAACCATCGAGGCCGTCAGTCAAATTAACAGCATTTGACCATGCTGCAATAAGGAAATTAACCCAAATAATAAAAACAACAATTCCAACAAAAGTACCAAAAACGTAGAAGTTAATAAAAGGACGCTCAATAAAACTCATACCAGCTTGCGCAATAGCAATACCAGATTGAGTAGGCAACATAAGCGCCAAAAAAGCGTAGACACTAGCGAAAACAATCTGCCCAATAAACTTAGCGCGAACTGAAAGTCCAAGATTCTGCTTTTTACGCACTTTCGCAAAATCGTCAATAAAACCGAGCAAACCCATGGAAAGCATAGCGAACAGAACAAGCACAGCCGACCAGGAAGGTGCTCTACCAGCAGATAGATATCGGTACAATGCTGAAGCAGCCCAACCAGCAACAACAGAAAGATTAATAACTACTCCACCCATAGTTGGAGTACCACGCTTAATCATATGAGATTGCGGTCCGTCCTGACGAATGTACTGACCATAGTGCAAACGATGAACTAATTTAATTAGCATAGGTGTACCAACTATGGTAACTACAAGCGACACTACAATTCCAATAATAAGCGCAATCACCGCTTAACCTCCGTATGCTGTAATCTATTTTGCCCAGTTAGTGCTTTTAACTCTATCTTATTACTTGCTGCTTAACACGACATCAATTTAGCCCAACGTTCAGCTAAAGCACTCAAGCCAGAAGCATGCGATCCCTTCAACAAAACAACACTATCAGGATGCTTATCTACCAAATCCCAAACAATATCATTAGCTTGAGAATCACTATGAACAAAGAAAATAGCGTCATTTGCTGTCAAAATCTTATTATTCCAAGCTTTACGAGCACCATTTGCTATGCATTCAGCCAAACAATCAAGCTCATTAGAATCAGTAGAACCAACAGCTATTACTGCATCAACATTGTGCTGAGCAACATACTCACCGATATTATTGTGCAGCAAATACTCGTCGCCGCCCAGCTCAAGCATAGAGCCTAATACTGCGATGCGGAATAAACTATTAGAATCAGAAGAACTAGAATCTTTCGAATGTTCAAAAGCACACAGGCCGTCAATACCTGCTTTCATAGAATCAGGATTAGCGTTAAACGAGTCGTCAATCAAAGTAAAACTACGATTATTCGCAGAAACTTTAGAAAATTGCATACGATGAGGGCTAATATGCGAAACTTTACTTAGAACTTCAACAATCTTTTCTAAAGACATACCACAGTAATACGCTACGTTTGCTGCAGCTAGTGCGTTCATAATATTGTGTTCACCGTGCAAAGCAAGATGCAAAGATGCAGACTCAGTTTTACCAGATTCGTTATGTACAGTTATCTTACAAACCGGCAAACCAAAATCGTCTAAAGTAATATCACTTGCAAAAATCTGATATGAATTCTCAGGAACTGGCAGTAGACCGGTATCAATTAACTCACGACCAAACCAGCGAACATTGCCATCATCAACAAGATGAGACATATTAGATACTCGCATATCGTCAGCATTTAAAACAGCAATTCCGTGAGGCACAAGACCCCGCACAATCTCACTTTTTGCCTGCGCGATGCGATCTACAGAACCAAACTCGCCTAAATGCGCAACCCCAACTTTTAGAACTACAGCAATATCAGGAGGAGCAATACGAGTAAGCCCAGCTATCTCACCAACATGATTAGCTCCCATTTCTGCAACTAAAAATCGCGTATGAGAATTAACGTGTAAAGCTGTAAGAGGTAAACCGATCTCATTATTAAAAGAGCCTACTGGAGCAACAGTGCTACCAACAGTACTGAGCAAATCGTGCAACATATCTTTAGTAGTAGTTTTACCAACAGATCCTGTAATACCAACAATAGTAAAAGGATCATCAGTTGCTCTACGACGTTCAAGATTATGCTTTGCAAGCAATCCTAAAGCTTTAACAGAATCATCGACGATAATCTGCGCAATAGAAACTCCAGCTGAAAGCTTAACCTTATGCTCAACGAGAGCCACAACAGCACCTAAATTTGCTGCCTTTTCAACGTAATCATGTCCATCAACATGCTCTCCTGCAATAGCTACAAAAACTGAACCTTCGTGAGCTTCACGCGAATCACTACAAGCAGAAGTAGCAACTAATGAATTAACATCAGTGCCATTAGAAACTCTTAAATCGCCGCCAACAGCTTCAGCAACCTCTTTCAAACTCATTGCCATCATTTCGCATGATTTCTTATCACAGCAACTCATATTGTCCCTCCAAACAATGCGAAATTAACGCAACTCATGCGATACTCGCAAAGCGCTTTTAATTGTTCCACGACGAACTCCGGCAGCAAGAACCATTGCAATGGACAAAGAAACATGCCTTTTTATATCTTTGCCACTAATTTGATCAGCTAACGCAGCCAACTCATCCGAATCGTTAGAACGAGTAACGCAATACTCGTGATCTCTACTTTCAAAACCATAACGCTGCCGCAGAGAGTAGAAACTCAACGAAGGACGAGAAGCATTAGAAGATAAGTTCATAGTGTTAAAAGATGCGCCGGAAGAGAGAGATAATTTTCTACGAGCGGCATCATTTTCAGCATTAATAATCTTATAAGCGTCTATAGCGCGAATATCAGAATTCTCAGTATTCATACTGTTTTTATTACTTTTTGCGCTACTTTTTGCGCTACTGCCAGCACTGTTTTTGCTTTCACTTACGGCAGAAGAATTAGATAATGCATCGAAATCATACTCGTCACGCTGAAGAGCATCTTCCGTAACTTTATCCTCACCTTTTTCGACTCCAACAACATCAATATTTACACACTGAAGCGCATTCTTACGTAACGTTGCAGGCGTCAACGCTATAACAACAGCAGCTGCACCATCTTCCGCACATACTGACAAAGTATGCTGTACTTCGGCAATTCCAAGAGGATAATCTAAATTAAGCTCTCGCTGCAAAGAACTAGAGCCAGCATCGCTAATAATACCTACAGGATTGCCAAGCATATGCAAAAAATCAGCTAAACGTATGACATTTGCATGAATTTCATCATCATCGTAACCGGCAACTGCAAAAGTCGCTACGCAAGAAGATGGATCAGAATTAATATCGCTTGCTAATTTCCCTAAAGCTACAGGATTTTCTGCAGAAATAAGAAGTGGCATCCCTAAATCTGCTGCTTCAGAATAAAATTCTGGCGGTACAAGTGCAGCATAAGCTCCTGCATCTCTAGCAGCCTCAAGCTGTCGCCTATCAACATGGCCAGAAGGAACAAATAAAGAACCCGGACGCACGTTACGCACATCGTCAACAAGAGAAGTAATAGTAACCCCAGAAGCAAAAGCAGGCACAACTTCAAAACCGTAGCGCTTAGCTGCAAACCCGAGAGTTACCCTTATGCGCGAATACTCATCCAAAGCATCCATACAAGCACCTCACCCGTTCTTAAACTACCATTCAACTGGAACTGCATCATTGCGCGGAGCAGAAGCAGGAATATCATACTTCTGCATCAAAAACTCAGCAATAGTCTTAAACATAGGACTTGCTGTAATACCACCATACATTCCTTCTGGGTCCTTAAGAATAACGCTGATAGCAAATCGAGGATTATCCGCAGGAATAACTCCAGACCAGTCAGCAATAATAGAAGTCAAGCCAACGCCAGAGCCAGCAACTTCTGCAGTACCACTCTTAGCAGCAATACGATATCCATTTATGCCAACGAACTTATTGTAATGTTCAGCAGAATTCTCAAGAGCGTTCATCATTTGAGCAGCAACATTCTCGTCAATAACACGAGTAGCCTCGCGATGAGAAGCAGGAGTTACATGACCAGAAGGGTCAATAACCGACTTCACAATTGACTGACGAAGTCTTACACCCTTATTCGCAATAGTTGCCATAGCGTTCGTAAGTTGCAAAGCGTTAACAGCATAGCCCTGTCCAAAAAGAACAGTGTCTTTCTTTCTACCATCCCAAGTTTTGTAATCAGGAAGCAAACCTTGAGATTCTCCTCGTAGACCCATTCCTGAGTATTTACCAAAACCAAACTTTGAAAGATACTCGTAGCGCTTATCTACAGGATACTTTTCTCCAGCAAGAACCATACCAACATTAGAAGATTGAGCAAGAATACCAGCAAGAGTCCAATGCTTAACAGAATGGTCAATTGCGTCTCTAAACTGCTGCTTACCCTTATTAATAGATCCCGGAACAGCAAACGGATCTGTAATCTTATGAGCTCCAGTTTGCAACATACCTGCCATAGCGAAAGTCTTGCCAACAGATCCAGGTTCAAAAGTTTGGCTTACGGCTTTTGAAACTTTAGTTTTCGCATCAGGACTTCCGGCTTCAATATTGTCGGTATCTTCCAAAGCTAATATTTCGCCAGTTTTAACGTCCTGAACTACTGCAACACCCCATGCGGCATGATACTTTTCTTTGCCATCTAACAGAACTTTTTTAACATACCAATCAACATCACTATCAATAGTCAACTTGATATCGTTGCCATTAACAGCAGGCTTTGATTCTGTAGGAGTTCCAGGTATTCTCTCGCTACCAGCATTATTTCCTTGGTAGCTCTGATAGCCGTCAACACCCGTTAAAATTTTGTCTTGAGTAAGCTCCAAGCCAGAATCGCCAACTTCACCCTTCTTGGTTTTATCAACATCGTCTCTACGACTTTGATCAGCGCTAGTAACGCCGCCAATAATAGAGCCAAGAATATGGCTGCTAGAATACACTCGCTGACTACTGTTTTCAGCATAAATGCATCCAGAAAGATTCATAGCATCGATAGCACGTTTTACTTCCGGAGTAACGTTACGCTTCAGCACAACATATCGGCCGCCATCAGCCAATTTTCCACCAAGTTCCATAACGTTCATATTAAGAACCGGAGCCAAAAGTCTTGCAACAGCCAACGCTCCCGTACCCTCTACCGGCTTTCCGTTAATAGACTGGCAGTTGTGAGAAGTCTGCTTAGTGCACGGAGTTGGAGTAAACGCCTGAGCATTCATTGGGTCGCCAATAATGTCGTAACGTTCAACGCTTTGAGCAAGTACAGAACCGTTTGTGTCAAGAATTCTACCGCGACGAGCCAGAATTGGTCGAACTCGCTTGCGCTCCGCCTGCGCAGCCTGAGCTGTGGAACGAGCGTTAACAAGTTGAATAAAACTCAGCTTTATAACTGCAAATGAGCCTAGCATAGCGAATACTACTGCTACGACTATGCATTTACGTACAAATGGGTCGCATTGGGCGAAACGTTGTCTGATTGAATGGCGCATCAATGTTTCTCCTGTTTTACTGAATTATTTGGACGTGTTTGTTGTTTCTGTTGTTGCGGCTGCGGCTGCTGCGGCTTTTGTTGCTGCTGCGGCTTTTGCTGCGGCTGCTGGGCTTGCTGCTGATTGCCCGAAGCAGACTTATTTTTCGCATAGTCGCTCAAATCTATAGAAATAGAATTCTGTTGAGGAACCATGCCCATCTCTTGGGCTTTTGCAGGAAGACCTGCCTCCAAAGTGTCTAACTGAGCTTGAGTTGTTTCAACATCTTGTCGCAATCTAACAATTCGCGATTGAGTTGCAGACTGTTCAAAAGAAATTTCAGCCATCTGCGTACGCAAAAGTAACGAAACGGAAAGAGTAATAAGAAGGAACAGAACAATCACAACAAAATTAAGAAGAGGAGCTTTGCGAGTATTACTCCACGCAACAACTTTATGCAAACGCTTCATAACACTAGAAGATCCGCGATCTGACACACTAGAAGAAACAGGAGCAGAAAAAACAGAACGCTCTTTTCTATCAGACTTAATCTGAACTCTTCTTCCAGCAGGAGCAGAAGAAGAAGGAACAATACGAGAATTACGAGAATTACGAGAATTCAAAACTGCCATGTCACCTACCCCCCTGTCTGCGAACAGCACGCTGAGAACTACCAGTAGCACTGATAAAACCGCGCGCTTCATCATCAAAACGCTTAACCCACCTATCTGGTATTTCTCTACACAGCGAAACAGCACGCAAACGCACAGAAGAAGAACGAGTATTATTCGCAATCTCCTCTTTAGAAGCCTTCACTGCACCACGGGTAAGAGATTCAAAGAACGGCTGAGCATCAGAAGGAATTACAGGCATATTAGCTGGAACATCAACTTTTAAACCCTGATTCATAAAACGTTTAACAGTTGTATCTTCCAAAGAATGGTAAGATTCCACAACCAAACGGCCACCTTTGCGCAAACGTAAAGCAATTTTTGGAAGAGTGCGCGAAAGCTTATCCAACTCACCATTAACTTCTATACGCAGCGCCTGGAACACTCTTTTAGCAGGATTACCAGCAGCGCGATGAGCCTTTGGAATAACGGAATCAACTAAGCTAACCAACTGACCAGAAGAAACAAGAGGCTGAATATCCCTTGTTTCTACAATCTTGCGCGCAATTGCGGAAGCAAAACGCTCCTCACCATACTCGCGGAAAATCTTAGACAACTCACGAACATCATAATTAGCTAAAATCGTTGCGGCAGTAGTACTTTGTGTAGTATCCATGCGCATATCAAGCTCAGTATCGTGAGAATAAGAGAAGCCGCGATCAGTCTCATCAATCTGCAAACTCGAAAGACCTAAATCCATAAAAGCAGCATCAATAAAATCGATACCGTTATTTGCTAGAACTTCATCAATCTCATCAAAAGCAGCATGAGCTGGTATGAAACGATCCGACAAACCTTCACGACGCATTCTCTCAGTAGCTAAACCAAGCGCTTCGCTATCTCTATCAATGCCTACAAGCTTCGCCTTCGGAGAAGATTTAAGAAACGCAGTAGCGTGACCAGCGAGGCCGAGAGTGCAATCTACTACAACTGCACCATCGTGTTGCAATGCGGGAGATACTAAATTAACGCAATCCTTAAGCAAAACCGGAGCGTGAATAGTTGAAATATCAGTCATCACATCACCGCCGGCAATACGTCGTCAGCAATATCAGCGTAACCTTGCTCACGATCAGAAAGGTAATCTTCCCAAGCAGACTTATCCCATATTTCTGCGCGAGTACCAACGCCAATAACTACGATATCTTCGCTCAAATTAGCGTAATTGCGAAGCATTGTAGGAACAACAATGCGACCCTGCTTGTCTGGGACTTCGTCAACAGCGCCAGAAAGGAACACGCGCAAATAATCTCGAGCAGATTTGTTGCTCATGGAAGTCCTCTGAATTTGCGACGTAATACGCTGAAACTCGGAAATAGGAAGCACGTACACGCAACGTTCTTGACCACGAGCAATAACAAAACCCTGACCGAGTTGAGAGCGGAATTTTGCAGGCAAAGCCACACGACCTTTTGCATCAATTTTTGGCGTATATGTGCCTAGTAGAACAGGTGCGGAAAAGGCGGATGCGGTTGGTGCGGTGGAGGCTTGTGCGGCAGATGCAGGTGCGGTTGGATCTGCAGGTGCGGCAGAAACAGGTGCTTGCGCGGCAGAAACAGGTGCTTGCGCGGCAGAAACAGCGTAAGTAGAAGGAGCAGCAACCTGAGCTTGAGGAGCATACGCGGCGGAAATCGGCAAAGGAGTGGAGGTAAAAGCCGAATTTTGCGTTAATTGCTCGCTGGAAAGCACAGGCTGCTGCAAGTTTTGTTGCAAAATCTGCTGAGGCAGCTGCGTTGTCATTTGCGAAATTTGCGGAATTACTGGCGAAAATGCTGGCATCTGAGCATATTGAGTATTCCCGTAATAAGGCTGATACTGCTGGAAAGATTGCGCATTAGGCTGCTGGATTTGCTGCGCAGCATATGGCAGTGGCATCTGCGTTTGCTGATTTGCAGTAGATTCAGAAGTTTGCGCGAATTGCTCTGCAGGTTGATTAGAAGGTTGATTAGGAGTTTGACCGGCAGACTGATTAGCAGATTCAGTAGCAGCTTCAGTATTTAGAAAATCGTGATTGTTGCGAAGGTTTTTTGAGGAGAAGTCGGCATTATTCTGCGACTTTTTAGGGTCACTGCTACGCACCATTCTCCACCTCCTTAATCACGATGCACGATGCCGCATGCACGTGATTCACCATCTTACTCCACAACTCACCAAAATTCCCCACTTTTTTACAAAAAATTAATTTTTTTATATATAAATAAGTAAAGATAAACAATAAGGAATTAATTTCAATGCACCATTGGATTTGAAATTACTTGATTTTAAAAATAAACTCCGCTCCAAAAGCGTTCTAATGCTCGCGCTATAAGCGCTCGCTACGAAACTCGCGTTGGAAGTCCACTGGACTTCCAACCTGAGCGAGTTTCCGCTCCGAGTTGCTTTCGCGCGCTAAATCGCAGCGCTCAAGCAGGTCGTCGCGCCCGCAAATGGAGCAAATAATCTAATCAACAACTCCATTCACGAGAACACTCTCTCACAAATGGAGCAACCGACGTAAATAAACCCTCCAAACACGAGACAGTCCTCTCACGTTTGGAGCAAAACACACACCGACACACTCCAAACACGAGACAGTCCTCTCACAATTGGAGCAAAACACACACCGACACGCTCCAAAAGCGAGACGATGCTCTCGGGATTGGAGCAAAACACGCACGACAACCCTACAAACGTGTTCTAACGCTCGCGCTATAAGCGCTCGCTACGAAACTCGCGTTGGAAGTCCACTGGACTTCCAACCTGAGCGAGTTTCCGCTCCGAGTTGCTTTCGCGCGCTAAATCGCAGCGCTCAAGCAGGTCGTCGCGCCCGCAAATGGAGCAAAACACAGATCAACACGCTCCAAACACGAGACAGTCCTCTCACAATTGGAGCAAAACACACACCGACACACTCCAAACACGAGACAGTCCTCTCACAATTGGAGCGCTGCGCAACAACAAACCCTCCAAACGCGAGATGATGCTCTCACGATTGGAGCAATAATCAACAGCAAACCCTCCAAAAGCGAGACGATGCTCTCGCAAATGGAGCAAAGAATGTATAAAAAAAAATCGCTGGAAGAAATGTAATCTCCCAGCGATCCTAAAACCATCAATTATCAATCAACAAATCCGCATCTAGCAAATCCGCAAAATCACAAATCCGCAATTCACAGAAATATCAAATCAACAATCAACAGATCCGCAGTTAACAAATCCACAAAATCACAACCTTGGCAAATACTTCTCCAGCTCAAAAGGCGTAACCTGACGACGATACTCTTCCCACTCCTGGTGCTTATTGCGCAAGAAGTACTCAAAAGCATGCTCACCTAATACGCTAGCCACAAAGTCTGAACGCTCCATAATCTTCAAAGCCTCGTCCAAAGACTCCGGAAGCGGCTGAATACCCATTGCCTGACGTTCAGCATCCGTAAGCTCCCACACATCGTCACTAGTCGGATCGCACAAAGTCATCTGCTTTTCAATACCATCCAAACCTGCAGCCAAAAGCACAGAGTAAGCAAGATATGGATTTGCCACAGGGTCCAACGCACGAAACTCCATTCGGCAAGAATTACCCTTACCTGGCTTGTACTGCGGCACACGCAAAAGCGCAGAACGATTACTATGACCCCAGCATACGTAGCTAGGAGCTTCCGCACCACCCCACAAACGCTTATACGAGTTCACATACTGATCAGTTACAGCGCAAATTTCCGAAGCGTGATGCAAAATACCAGCCGCAAACTGACGCGCAATAAGCGACATATTAAACTCTTGACCAGCTTCATAGAAAGCGTTCGTATCGCCTTCAAAAAGACTCAAATGCGTGTGCATACCAGAACCCGGCTGATCAGTTAACGGCTTTGGCATAAAGCTTGCGTACATTCCACGCTCAAGCGAAATTTCCTTAACTACCGTACGGAAAGTCATAATATTATCCGCGGTAGTAAGCGCATCAGCGTAACGCAAATCAATCTCGTTCTGACCAGGACCGCCTTCATGATGCGAATACTCTACAGAAATACCCATCTGCTCTAACATACTTACAGCATTACGGCGGAAGTCCATTGCCGAGCTTCTAGGAACGTGATCAAAGTAACCGCCCTCATCAATCGGCACAGGCGCTTTTGACCAATCATCCTGAGCTTCAAACAAATAAAACTCAATTTCAGGATGCACGTAGAAAGTAAATCCTTTTTCTTTCGCTTTTGCGAGCGCAGTCTTAAGCACATGACGAGGGTCTCCTAGCGAAGGCTCACCATCAGGAGTTAGCACATCGCAGAACATTCGCGCTGTGCCTTCTGGGCCTCCATGCCATGGAAGAATTTGGAAGGTTGATGGATCTGGCTTAACAATCATGTCGTCTTCGAGCACGCGAGTCATACCTTCTATGGCAGATCCGTCGAAACCAATTCCTTCATCGAAAGCCGCTTCCAATTCTGCAGGAGCGATAGCTACAGATTTAAGCGTGCCAAGCACGTCAGTAAACCAGAGACGAATAAAACGAACGTCACGTTCTTCAACAGTACGCAGTGCGAACTCTTGTTGCCTATCCATGATTTACCCTCGTTTCCTATGCATAGTGTCTTCTATAAAATCTCACAAGTATCTAAGCATATAAAAATTACTAAGATCTATTTTTATTATCACCTATTAACTAAGGTACACGCACGTAAAAATGCATGAATTTACCTACTTGTAATGAAATTAGAAGAAAAATATAATAATAAATTTCCACTAAATTCCCGCTAAATATTTACTAGATACTATCAGTGATTAAAATATTTACCGTATTTACTGAAGATTCCAGGAATATCAGATTTTTTTAATAAGTCACTATTTATAATCTCAATATCTTGCTTCTTCAGATCTTCCAAAGTAGCTACTCCTATAAGTAAATCCTCTACGCGATCAGAAAACATTGATAATACCATTGGAGCAACCATATCTTGAGTTGGAACTTTGTACTTATAAAGTTTTGCTTCTAATCTATTAGCGCGATTTACTATGAGTAAGCCTTCAATACCTTTGAAATATTTGATGAATTTATTAATAGCAATTTCTGGCTCATCATTTTGCAAATTGTGCAAAACAGCCACGCTTCCGTTTTCCTCAGTAAAACAATCTGCCGATACTCCAGCAAGTTTGCAAAGAGCAGCAAGAATCTCACAATTATCCACGTGTGCTAAGATTACAGCGGCTTTAGCTTTTTTACCTAAAAGCTCTTCTAAATCTTCTTTAAACTCAGCTTCCTCAAATTTATTCATGGCATCGTTAATATCATTTTCGTCAATGCTATCTTCTGAAAACTTGCCGCTAGAGTTTGAGGACAGTTTTGAGGAATTATCTGCATTACTTGCAGTTTTATTTTCTTCCGATTTTTGGTTATCTGAATTAAATTCGCGTTCAAAATCAGCAAGCGCGTTTTCTAGCTCAGCATCAGTAAAGGATGCGCGAATATTTTTATCAGAATTTTCGTTACTATTCTTTTTATCTTCCATAGTTTCTCTCCTTTTCAAACGCTTGGTAAACAGCTAGGACCGAATACAATCTTCATTTCTGCAAATAGTGACGTATCTCGTTTTATTCGGAAATTGTCACCTAAAGTCAATACTTGCGCTTTTCCAGAATCATCAAGTAACGCTAAATGCACTTCACAGCACCCAGGGTGACGGTTAAGAATATTCCTCAACTCTTCTACCCTAGAACGTTCCAAAGCTACGCGCGGCAGCACAATAGTAAGCGGACGCTCATCTACTGATTCTAGTGTTGGAATCTCAAATTCTGTAACTCTAAGCGAAACAGTTTCGTCACGAACTTCAATCTGTCCTCGAATACGAGCAACCTGATCTATAGCCAAATCTTTAGCTGAAGCTTCATAAACTTTTCCAAAGAACATGCATTGGATTGAGCTTTCCATATCCTCCAAAGTAACTATTGCCCAAGCGTTACCTTTTCGAGACAAACGTCTATCAACGCTAGTAACTAAGCCAGCAAGCGTCACATTCTGACCATCTCCCATAGTTTTTGCGTTATCTATGAGTTGAGCAATAGACATTTCTCGCAAATCTGAAAGAACAGCAGATAATCCACTTAATGGATGATCCGAAACGTACAAACCCAGCATTTCTCGCTCAAAGTTAAGCTTGGTCTTCTTATCCCACTCTTCAACATCAGGCACAGTAATTTGCATATCACCCATGCCATTATTACTTGCGTCAGAAGAATCAGACGAATTATCTAAATCTTCAAAAAGATCAAATTGCCCTTCTGCCTGCTTGCGTTTAAGCGCAATAATAGAATCAATTGCAGGATAGCAAATTTGGAATAATGAGCGACGATTTGAATCAATTGAATCAAAAGCTCCAGCTTTAATAAGTGATTCAACTAAGCGTCGGTTTAGTGCGGTAAATGGCACTCGCTTAATGAAATCCATAAAATTAACAAACTTGCCTCTACCGCTTTTACGCTCTGAGATAATATCGTTAACAGCTTTGTCTCCAACATTACGTATAGCGCCCAAGCCAAATCGCACAACATCTCCAACTGCTGAATATTCAAGCACAGACTCGTTCACATCCGGCTGCAAAACTTGAATACCCATACGTCTAGCTTCGCCCAAGTAAAGTGCGGTTTTGTCTTTATTTGTACGCTCGTTTTGAAGCAAAGCAGCCATAAATTCTACAGGATAATGCGTTTTCAAATACGCAGTCCAGTATGAAATCAAACCATATGCCGCAGAATGAGCTTTATTAAACGCGTAACCAGAGAACGGTACTAGTACGTCCCAAACTGCTTGAGCTGCCTCCTGAGAATAACCGTGCTCTTTCATACCTTGGAAGAACGGAACTTTCTCTTTTGCCAGCACTTCTGGCTTCTTCTTACCCATTGCTCGACGCAAAACATCTGCTTTACCAAGACTATAGCCTGCTAAAATACGCGCAGCAGACTGCACCTGCTCCTGATAAACAATAAGACCGTACGTTTCGTCCAAAACTTCCTTAAGAGGTTCTGCTACTTCCGGATGAATTGGGATAATATCTTGCAAACCGTTTTTGCGCTTAGCGTAATTCGTATGCGAATCCATATCCATAGGGCCAGGACGATACAGTGCAATTAAAGCCGAAATATCGTTGAAATTATCTGGTTTTAACGTACGCAGAAGCGCGCGCATACCGTCGGAATCAAGCTGGAAAACGCCTAAAGTATCTCCCCTAGAAAGTAGTTGATAAGTAGGCTTATCGTCTAACGGAATTTTAGTATAATCAATAGGCTCTTTACCGTTATTTGCAATATTTTGTAAAGTATCGCGAATAACCGTCAAATTAGAAAGACCTAAAAAGTCCATTTTTACAAGGCCGAGAGTCTCACAAGTGTGATATTCGAAAGTTGTGGTAATAGTACCATCAGTGCGCTCTAAAAGTGGCGAAGTGTTTGTGATTGGCTCAGAGCCCATGATTGTTGCGCAAGCATGCACACCGGTTTGACGAATCAAACCTTCAATACCTTTTGCTTCTTCCGTAATACGATGCGTATCTGGATCCGTATCGTACATTTCGCGAAACTCGCGCGCTTCAGCGTAACGTTTTGATTTTTCGTCAAAAATATCATGCAAGCTCATATCTTTGCCGTTTTTAGCAGGAGGAAGAACTTTAGTAATTTTTTCGCCTACCGAAAACTCGTAACCCATAATACGTGCGGAATCTTTAAGAGCCTGCTTCGTTTTAATAGTTCCGTAAATAACACACTGAGCAACTTTATTTCTTCCGTATTTTTCACCCACGTATTCGAGTACTTTCGCACGACCATCAGGATCAAAATCAACGTCAATATCTGGTAGAGATACTCGCTCAGGGTTTAAGAAGCGTTCGAAAATCAGACCGTGCTTCATAGGATCAAGCTCAGTAATGCCCATTGCGTACGCAACCATTGCTCCTGCAGCAGAACCACGACCAGGACCAACCATCACTCCATGAGCTTTAGCCCAGTTAATATAGTCTGCAACTACTAAAAAGTAACCGCAGAACTGCATTTGGCAGATCACACCGCATTCGTAATCAGCCTGCTTTAAAACTTCCATCGGAACGTTATTGTTGTAACGACGCTCCAAACCTTCCTCAACTTTTTTAAGGAATAGTGAAGTTTCATCCCAACCTTCCGGACAGTCAAATTGCGGCATAAAAGCGCCATCTTCACCGTCATCAAACATAACGTTACAACGGCGCGCAATTTCAAGAGTATTATCACAAGCTTCAGGAAGTTCTTTAAAAAGTTCGCGCATTTGCTCAGCAGACTTCAGATAATAACCAGAACCGTCAAACTTAAAACGGTCCGGGTCATCCAAACGCGAGCCTGAATTAATGCAAAGCATAGCATCCTGCGCTTCGCGATCTTCCTCATGAACGTAATGCAAATCGTTTGTAGCAAGAAGAGGAGCGTTAAGTTTTTTCGCAATCTCAAGCAAGTCTTTCGTTACTCGCGTTTCAATAGAAAGCCCGTGATTCATAAGCTCAATAAAGAAATTATCTCGCCCAAAAATATCCTGAAACTCGCCTGCAGCACGTAAAGCTTCTTTAAACTGGCCTAAGCGAAGACGCGTCTGAATAATCCCAGAAGGACAGCCAGAAGACGCTATAACTCCTTTAGAATAAGTTGACAATACTTCCTTATCCATACGCGGGTAGCGCATAACACGACCCTCAAGATTAGCAACAGATGAGGCTTTAAGAAGATTAGTTAAACCTTCATCGTTTTGCGCCCACAAAGTCATATGCGTAATCAAACCACCGCCAGAAACGTCATCCGAATGCTGCTCTTCCGTGCCCCAATGCACGCGGCTCTTATCTTGCCTTGCAGTTTCAGGAGTAACATAGGCTTCAATGCCAATAATCGGCTTAATACCAGCCTTTACAGCCGTACTCCACATTTCGTACGCACCATGCATATTGCCGTGATCGGTAATAGCAACAGCCGGCATACCTAATTCTTTAGCACGATTAACTAAATCAGGAATTTTTGACGCACCATCAAGCAACGAATAATGCGTGTGATTGTGCAAATGTACAAAATTGGTTTCCGGCTGACTCATAGATGATATTCTATAAGCGAAAGTTGACCTCTAAAATCAAAAATGCTATTTTGACAATGCTCGCATGGCTTCTAAAGCGTGTTGCAAATCTGAAGGATACTGCGACTTTAACGTAACAGTTTTACCGGTAGTAGGATGCGTAAAAGTAAGTTCCATAGAATGTAACCATTGTCTGCTTAAACCAAGATTTTTAGCCAAAACTGGGTTTGCACCATACATAGAATCTCCGACTAGCGGATGTCCAATAGAAGTAAAGTGCACGCGTATTTGATGAGTTCGACCAGTTTCCAAATTAACACTAGCGAGAGTAGCTCTTCCGAAACGCTCAAGAACATCCCAGTGCGTTACAGCAGGTTTGCCATCAGAAGTAATAGTGAAACGAAAATCAGATACTTTTGCGCGTCCAATTGGAGCCTCAATAGTAGCTTTGTCTTGACTTAAGTCACCTTGTACAAGAGCATGATACGTTTTAATAACGCTGTGCTGAGCAAATTGCTGTTTCATAACCGTATAAGCGATATCGGTTTTACAAACAAGCATAAGACCGCTTGTTCCAACATCAAGACGACTTACTATACCGCGCCTATTTGCTTCGCCAAGAGTCGTAGTAATTTTAATTCCGCGTTTTTTTAACGCTTCATTTACGGTAGGACCACACCATCCGCTTGCAGCATGAGCAGCCATGCCAACAGGCTTATCAATTACAACAATATCTTCGTCCTCGTAAGCAATGGTCATACTCTGCTCAATATTTTGCCATTCTTGAGTTTCGTAAGAATTTTTAGATTCTGCAAATTCTTCAGTAGTAGATTCTTCAGTAGTAGATTCTTCAGTTTTATTAACTTCAGATCTTACAGTTTTCGACAGGGTTTCGAAAAATACTATCTCGTCAGTATCTAGAAGAATTGCCGATTTATTTGCTTTTCGATTTGAAAGTTTTACTATACCTTGCGAAATAAGATTGCTCGCTTTTGAACGAGAAATATTACGTAACTGCGATATTGCAACGTCGAAACGACAACCAACCAATTCTTCTGGAACTGGCATACTATGAACCATACTTTTTGCTGCTCTCTACTTACTGCTCTCTACTGATTCGTTTATATCTTCCGGTTGGTTAGAATCTACGGGTTCTGTCTTATCATCTTTTTCGTCGGCATAAAATGGAGTTTCGAAGAGTATAAGAGCAACAAACCACAATCCTGCAAATACCAAAATAATATCTGCAACATTGCCAACAGACCATCCGTAATTTATAAAATCAACAACTTTGCCGTCCAAAAAATTTTCAGCATAAGTAGCTCTATCGATAAGATTTCCGAAAGCTCCAGCAAATCCAAGCGATAATGCTATAGTCCACTGCAAAGATGTTGTTCGACGAACCGCCACAAGCATAGCACTACAAGCAATAATGGCCAAAATACTAATTACGCAAGTTAAGCTTGATCCTAATCCAAATGAAGCTCCGGAATTTCTAACTAAAGCGAGCGAGAGGAAATTAGGAATGCACAAAATCTGCCTTCCGTATTGAAGCGCTCCAAGAGCCCACACTTTAGTAGCTCGATCTATTACAAGCCCAACAATTACAATAAGTGCAAAAACGGCTGCGCGCGTACGCAGCCGTTTCACACGCACATCTCTATGCGCCAATGTTTATCCAATCTTTAAGGGAATAAACTTATAAGTAAACCTTAAAAAACTAAGCTATACTTAATTTTCTTTATTCTCTTCCTGCTTATCATCTTTGCCTAAGTTATCAAACGCATTCTCGTCAGAAACTTGAGCAACAAGCTGACCCAAGAAGTCCTTCAAACGAGCACGATATTCGCTTTCGAACTGCTTAAGGCTCTGAATATTGCCTTCGATAACCTTGGTCTGCTTATCCAAGTTCTCATGAACCTGACGTGAGTAAGCATCAGCAGCAGTGCGAGTTGTTGAGTCGTACTCTGCGGCACGATGCTGCACTTCAGACTCATACTGATCAGCTTGATCATGCACTTGCTTAGCGTAATCATCTGCAGCCTGACGAACCTTACCAGAGTAAGCATCAGCCTCATTGTGAGCGCGTGCTGCATAAGCATCAGCGTCAGAACGGGTACGAGCAGAATAATCATCAGCATCGTCACGAGTTTGCTTGCTATATTCTTCAGCCTCAGAACGAGTACGAGCAGAATAATCATCAGCCTTAGAAACAGTTTCGTTGTAACGAGCCTGGCCTTCTTCAACAATCTGCTGAGCCTTAGCCTTGCCCTTATCTACATACTGATCGTGAAGCTGCATTGCAAGAGTCAACATTGCAGTAGCACGCTCTGGCTCCGAACCACTAACTTCAGCACCAGCACCAGCAATCTTCTGCAAGCTACCAGTTTCAGTATTTGGTTCCAACTTAGCAACTTGCTGACGAAGCTGCTCTTCACGCTGACGAGACTCCTCTAACTGCTGAGTAAGCTCATTCACCCTTACGTTCTCCTGCTGGGTAACTACAAGCTGCTGACGTACAGTCTCAAGTTCACGGCCGAGTGTCTCGCTGCTTGCACGGAAGTCGTCACGTTCACGAGTAACGTCTTCCAATTCTTTAACAAGCTTCTTATCATTATCAGATTTAGCTGCCTGAGCTGTAAGCTGATCAACTTGAGCACCAAGGCCATCCAGCTGCTCTTTAAGCTGCTGATTCTGCAATGCTAGAGCACGGTTGCTTTCTTCAGCTTCAGCAAGTTTCGCAGCAGTAACATCATTGTGATTATCGTTAGGCTTATTTGCAGCAGCACGCAGATTTTCATTTTCTTTTGTAAGAGAATTAACCTTATCTGTTAACTCAGTAATCTTAGTGTTAAGACCAGCAACATCTGAACCCAGAGACTGTGTGGAAGCCCCAAGTCCTTGCACGGCCTGCTGACCGAGCGCTTCTATTGTTTCTGTAACCTGATCGAGAAACTCGTCAACCTCGTCGACGTCGTATCCTCCTTTGAAACGCACAATCTGGAAGGTATGCTCTCGAATATCTTTAGGCGTTAACAGAGCCATATCTTTACACCTCGCTTTTGGGGACGCAGCTCTTTGATATACCTCTTAAATGCTATCACGCCCGCAGAAGATTAGGTCAAAAAGCTCACTTAACTTATAACAAGTAATATTTAATTTTTTATTATATTCTATAGATACTTTACTTATATCACTATGGATTATTTTATTTTCTAAAATTTTTACATTTAATAAAATATTTTTAATTATTTCTGCTGTTTAAATCCAATATTTAAATCCAAATTTCTAAAACAATTAGCAGGAAGTAAAAAATCATAAAACTTAAATCCAAACTAATTCCACCTAAACGCATACTGGAAGGAATAAGTCGTCTAATAAAACGCAAAGGTGGTTCTGTTATGTAGTACACAATTCTAATAAGTTCATATACGAGTCCGCGAGGATGATAATTGCGAGCAAGCAGCAGAATCCAATCAAGCACTGCTCTAATTATGAAAATTGTCATATATGCGTTTAAGAAGAAGTGGAATATAAGCCAGGAGTAAAAAATTATAGGAGATTCAAATATGTACGTTCCAAATATGGAAGAAACTGTAACGTTTGTTAATTCTTTACTTAATTCCCCCACTTTTACCCCTTTTAGTAGCTTATTTTTAAGTTGATAATTTTACTAACAAAAATTTATATTTGCTAAATAGTGAAGGCAATGCTTCTTTAGAAACATTGCCTTCATCTGCACATATACATAGTTCAGCAGTTTAAGCTTGCTTACTAGAAAATTTACGAGAACAAATCTCTAGCAGCACCGTTTACTGGAGCATCTTCAACTTTTATATTTACCTGTGCTGGGCTGAGAAGGAACACTCTAGGCGTTACTCTCTCAATCGATCCTCGCACACCAAACACAACTCCAGCAGAAAAATCAACGATTCTATACGCTACTGACTCAGTAACTCCAGTAAGATTCAACACTACTGGTGTACCGTCACGAAGAGCGCGACCAACGAGCTGCGCATCATCGTAAGACTTAGGGTGAATCGTAGTAATACGGCTCATGCGACCAACGCTTGTCGTGCGAGGACTTGCTGCACGAGAAACATCAGAACGCTGAGAAGTCGCAGAAGCAACTGAATGATCATTGTCGAAGGAAGTATCTTGAGCTTCCTGCTCAACGTAATCATCATCTTCTGGAACATCTGCCATACCAACATACGACATCATGTTCTTCATAAACCCAGCCATGAAGCGACCCTCCCTTCGTTATGATTTAACGCAGAAAATCAGGAATATCCAATTCGTCTGGTTCAGCAGTTTGCTGAGGAGTGCTCATAGGCTGGAACTGCTGAGGAGCAGGCTGAGTTTCAAATACAGACTGTACCTTAGTTGCAGCAGGCTGAGCTGGAGCAGAAACAGGCAAACTTGCAGGTGCAGGAGAAGTTGACTGAGCTGGTGCAACAGACTTCACATCAGCCTGCATGTCAACAAACTGACCAGCTTTGTTTCCTTCTTCTGCTTTTGGATGAGAATCAAATCCTGCAGCAATAACAGTAACGCGAACTTCGTCACCGTAGGAATCATCCAAAGAAAGACCCCAAATAATCTGAGCTTCTGGATGTATGGCCTTACGAACAAGCTCGGTAGCAGCAGATGCTTCCTGAAGTTTCAAATCGCTTGGGCCGGCGATGTTAATCAAAGCACCGTGAGCACCTTCAATGCTTTCTTCAAGCAGTGGCGAACTAATTGCAATCTCTGCAGCTTGAGTAGCACGATCTTCACCCTTAGCAGAACCAATACCGAACAATGCAGTACCAGCTCCACGAAGAATAGCTGTTACATCGGAAAAATCAACATGGATGTAAGAATTCGTGGTAATCAAGTCCGTAATACCTTGCACACCAGCAAGAAGTGCAGTATCAGCAGTCTTGAACGCATCAATAATACCAATCGTTCTATCAGAAATTTCCAACAAACGATCATTAGGAATCACAATCAACGCATCTACTTCGTTACGAAGATTTTCGATACCAAGTTTCGCAGATGCTGCACGCTGTGGTCCTTCAAAACCAAATGGACGCGTAACCACAGCAATAGTCAACGCACCCTGCTGATGTGCTGCACGCGCAACGATTGGGCTGGCACCTGTACCAGTGCCACCGCCTTCGCCGCATGTAACGAACACCATATCAGCGCCCTTTAATGCTTCTTCAATGTCGGATTGATGATCCTGAGCCGCCTTAGCACCCTTTTCAGGGTCCGCACCAGCGCCGAGGCCTCTACTTGAAGCATCAGATAATGAAATCTTCACATCAGCGTCAGAACGCAACAAATCCTTAGCATCAGTGTTAATAGCTACGAATTCTACATTCTGCAAACCCTCGGTGATCATTCGGTTGACGGCGTTACCACCGGCTCCACCGACGCCGACTACCTTGATGATGGTTTTGTCGTTGAAATTGTCAGTCTGGGCAATCTCGCTCACCGTTGTCTCCTGTCACTCACGCACGTTTACGCAATACTTTAGCGCAAAACGCTCGATATTGGCGACGTTTTAACAATAAAAACTGAAAAAATGTCACTTATTTGATAATACACCCGGCACTATGCAAATACTTAACGTGTAATATACAACAAATGTTTAATTAAATAAACAAAAGTAAAAGTGCCGATTATACTAGCCGAAAAACCCTAGAAAAACTTAGGAAATTCGCATTAAATTTTAATAGCTGGCATCCATAGGATCGTCACCAAATAAAGCCTCACGTTCCTCATGATTGGTTATACGCGAATCTAACCATCCATAAGGAAGATGAACTTTTTTAGCAAAACGAACACGTCCTCGCGGCGTGTCTAAAACCTGCTCAGGCAAACGCAACGAACCATCAAGCATATCAATATTACGCTTAACATCTTCAATTGATTCGCACTCCATAAAGTTTTTACGAGTGCCGCCGCCAACAGGAAAACCCTTCAAATACCAGGCTACATGCTTGCGCAAATCATGCACAGCCATACGCTCGTCGCCATCATAAAACTCAACAAGAAGCTGCAAATGATGAAAAATAACAGAACAAACTTCTGACAAAGTTGGATTTACGCGACTTTCGCTACCCTCGCAAGCAGATCGAATATCAGCAAAAATCCACGGCCTACCTTGACAGCCTCTACCGATAGCAACGCCAGCGCAACCAGTTTCCTTAAACATTGCTAGCGCATCATCCGCACCCCAAATGTCACCATTTCCAAAAACAGGAATATCAAGAGACTCTACAAGCTCACCAATACGCTGCCAATCAGAGTGACCGCCATAATATTCAGCAGTTGTACGAGCATGCAAAGTAACAGCCGCACAACCCTCTTCTTGCGCAATATGGCCAGCTTGCATGAAAGTCTCGTGGTCTTCATCAATACCAACACGGAATTTAGCCGTAACAGGTATTCCTGCTGGCTCACACACGCCAACAACGCGATGCAAAATCTCCTGCAACAAATCAGTTTTCCAAGGAAGAGCAGAACCGCCGCCGCGCCTTGTAACTTTTGGGACCGGACAGCCGAAGTTTAAGTCAACATGATCAGCCATGTTTTCATCAACAACAATTCGTGCAGCCTGCTCAACAATAGAAGGATTCACTCCATAAAGTTGCAAAGAACGCACTTTTTCACTAGGCGCAAAACGGCATAAACGCAAAGCTTTTGGATTTCTTGCAACCAATGCGCGCGCAGTAATCATTTCTGCTACATAAAGCCCATCAGGACCATATTCGCGGCAAATTACACGAAAAGGCCAGTTAGTAATACCAGCCATAGGTGAAAGAACTACAGGAGTAGCTACGTGAATTTTACCTAAATTTACTGGCTTGATTGCGCAAACCGAATCAGCCTGCGCAATCCCAGTTTCCACAGTATTCTGCGACATTTGCACGTCTTTATAAGAAGTTAGTACAAGCCACCAGCTTGAGCAATCTGCACAGGCTTAGACTCATCCTCTCCCACTTCCTTAGAAACATCCATACCACCATCAGCAGCACGAGTTCCAACTATCTCAGCAGGACCCTGAGGATAACGTACGCGCTTCTCGTTAATACGGCTAGCAACATAATCCGCAACCTTGTCGAGAGAAACTCTCTCCTGCTGCATAGTGTCGCGCTCACGAATTGTTACAGCGTGGTCTTCCAAAGTATCAAAATCAACTGTTACACACAGAGGCGTACCAATTTCATCCTCACGACGGTAGCGGCGACCAATAGCACCAGCTTCATCGTAATCAATAACCCAATCATGCTGACGCAAATCCGCAGCCAAATCTTGAGCAACAGCCTGCAATTCTGGCTTCTTACTCAGAGGCAAAACAGCAGCCTTAACAGGAGCCAAACGCGGATCGAGACGAAGAACAGTACGCTTATCAACTCCGCCCTTAGTGTTTGGAGCTTCATCAACGTCGTAAGCATCAACCAAGAACGCCATAAGCGAACGCGTAAGACCCGCAGCAGGCTCAATAACGTAAGGAACGTACTTCTCACCAGTAGCCTGATTAAAGTAGCTCAAATCCTCGCCGGAATGCTTAGCATGAGCAGACAAATCGTAATCTGTACGGTTTGCAATACCTTCAAGCTCTCCCCAGTCAGACCCCTGGAAGCCGAATTTGTACTCAATATCGACAGTGCGCTTTGAATAATGGCTGAGCTTCTCCTTAGGATGCTCATACATGCGCAAGTTTTCTGGCTTAACACCCAAATCAACATACCAGCGAACGCGAGTATCAATCCAATACTGATGCCAAGCTTCGTCAGTTCCAGGCTCTACAAAGAACTCCATTTCCATCTGCTCAAACTCGCGAGTACGGAAAATAAAGTTTCCAGGAGTAATTTCGTTACGGAAAGACTTACCAATATTCGCAATACCAAAAGGTGGCTTCTGGCGAGTAGAAGTCATAACGTTCTTGAAATCAACAAAAATACCCTGAGCTGTTTCTGGACGCAAATAATGCAAGCTATTTTCGTCTTCAACCGGCCCTAAATGAGTACGAAGCATCATATTGAAGTCTCGTGGCTCAGTCCAGTTTCCGCGAGTACCGCAATCTGGGCAAGCAATATCCTTCAAACCATTCTCAGGCATCTTATCACCGTGCTTCTCAGCATAAGACTCTTCGAGCTTATCGGCACGATGACGCTTATGGCAGTTCAAGCACTCAATCAAAGGATCATTGAATACAGAAACGTGACCGGAAGCAACCCACACTTGGGAAGGCAGAATAACAGAAGTATCTACACCAACTACATCTCCACGAGTGGTGACCATTGCGCGCCACCATTCACGCTTGATGTTATCTTTTAAAGCCACGCCCAAAGGACCATAATCCCAAGCAGAACGTGTACCACCATAAATTTCGCCAGCAGGGAACACAAATCCTCGACGCTTAGCCAAGGAAACAACTTCATCAAGCTTTGAAACAGCCACAATACACCTTTTTCGTAAAATCTTAAGAAAATTCGGGTGAAAACGGTGTTTATTATAGAAAAACCCTCTGACTCTAAAACTCTAATTTATAAAAATAAGTAAGTTAACACTTTACAAGCACTATCGAAAGATTCTGAAAAATAAAGATACAATAAAAAATAGCTAAGATTAATCACAATCGAAACGAGTAAAAAATGAACGAAACAAAAGAAAACGCGAGCGCAGAAAGCGAAAATAAAATTCAAACTCATAAAACCAATACTGTTGCAGCTCTCTGCATTGCTCCAAGCGGAGTAGGAGAAGAGTTAAGCGAGTATGTTGCAGATGCTGTACAAGTAATACGCGATTCTGGTTTAAAAAACGAGACAAACGCAATGTTTACTAACATTGAAGGCGAATTTGATGACGTTATGCGCGTAGTAAAAGATGCAACAATGGCTGTAGTAAACCAGGGACATAGAACGGAAGTTATACTAAAACTCGATATTCGTCCTGGTTTTAGTGGGCAAATTGACGCAAAGCACGAGTTGGTTGATGAAATTCTTAAGCGACGCAAAAACGAAAATTAAGCGTTCTTAACTCCACCAAAACGGCGATCACGATGCGCATAACGATCAATAGATCTCCAAAGCGCTTCACGACCATAATCAGGGAAAAGTTCCGGAACAAAATCAAGTTCTGCGTACGATGCCTGCCATGGAAGAAAATTACTTGTACGCTGCTCGCCAGAAGTGCGAATAACTAAATCGCAGTCTGGAATATCCGGATTATACAAGTGTTCAGAAATCATTTTTTCTGTAACGCGATCGCCCTTAATCTTTCCGTCACGAACTTCTTTAGCAATTTGCGCGCAAGCATCCGCAATTTCTGCTCGTCCACCGTAGTTTAAGCAAAAAACAACATCAATAGTTTTGTTATTCTTGGTGATTTCTTGAGCTTTTTCTAACTCGTCAATAACAGACTTCCACAAACGAGGACGACGACCAGCCCAGCGCACGCGCACACCCCACTCGTTCATTTGAGAAACGCGTCTGTGAATAATATCTCTAGAAAATCCCATCAAAAAGCGTACTTCTTGCGGCGAGCGCTTCCAATTTTCAGTAGAAAACGTGTACAAACTCAAGTAACGAATTCCAGCTTCAATAGCACCTGCAATAGTATCGAACACAACAGGTTCCGCAGCTTTATGGCCTTCAGTACGAATCATTCCACGCTCTTTAGCCCATCTACCGTTACCATCCATAATCACACCAACATGGCGAGGAACTTTTCCTTTAGGAAAATCTGGTATACGAGAAGGGTCACTAAAAGGAGCCGCTGGAATATTAAGCGATGTATAATCCACGTTTTCAAAAGCCATACTTAAGAATGTAACAACCCCATTGAACGAATCAACACAAAGTGAGAAAACTTACTAGCAAGATTTATCAAAAAAAACTTACGAAAGAACAGAAAAAGATCGAAGGGAACGCTCCAGATAATACTCACACCAGCGTTCAACGCACATAACTGTTTTTTCGTCAACGCAAGTTGAATCAAGTACTTTCCAATCTCCATTAGATAATGCAATTAGTAAATTCCTAGTGTTTTCGTCACAAATATAAGATCCAGAAGTGTGGTCAGTATTACACATAACTCCGCCGGCAGATGGAGCAAAAAATTGAAGACCATCTTCCCTACCACACACAACACATGAAACTAAGCGAGGAGACCATCCGGCAAGACAAAGCGAGCGCATAGCATAAGACATCCCAATAGCTTTTGGAGAATGTTTATGTTGGCAAAGAGATGAAAGAGCCGAAATAAGAAGAGTGTATTGCGATGAAGAATCTTGAAACTCTCCAGATACAAGCGCGTCAACAATTTCTAACATAACGCTAGCGTACTCGTAAAGATTATAGTCGGAACAAATAGTGCCGGCATACGCAGCAATAGACGAAGCCTGAGAAATAACGTCTAAAGACTTACCCTTAGCAAGAAGCACATCTACACGCATAAATGGCTCTAAGCGGCCGCCAAAGCGCGATTTAAGTCTTCTTACTCCCTTTGCTACAGCACGCACTTTGCCGTGATTTTTAGTAAGTAGAACAACAATACGATCTGCTTCACCGAGATCAAAAGTACGAAGCACAACTGCTTCATCACGATATAACGGCATAATGCTTTAAAGCGTTGTAGAAATTACTACTTACGATCAGTATCGTTCAACAAAGGATTGTCGTCGCTGGAATCATCAGAATCGTCGTCATCTAAAGTTCCAAGCCTATTCATAATTGGGAAAGAAAGCTCAGGAATATCTAAATTAAGCTTATGCTGTTCCTCAAAAACAGAAGATCCATTACTTTCAGACTTGCTTGATTTTGGTGCTGCAGGAGGGAAAGAAGGAATTGGATTAGCAGACCGCTTAGAAGGAGCTGGCGGGAACATTGGAGGCAAAGTCTGCGAATCTTTTGCCTCGTCAGAATGATTATTAAGAACAGTTGCACTCTGAGAAAGCTCATCATCGCTATCAGTGTTATCGATCACACGATGAGAAGAACGCGAATCAAACAAAGCACGCTCAGACTTGTCTAAATCATTAAAATCATCCGAAGAGTCATTGTCGTGCTCTACATGAGGGAAAATACTTTGCTTCTCATAATTTGGAGCAACAGGAACGTTAGGAATATTATCTTTATTTGAATCCTCATTTTGCTCAGAAATGTTCTCTGCAGATGACGAATCTGATGCTGCAGAAGGCGCAAAGGAAGGATAAGTTTCGTGTGCAGCAGACTTCGCATTTGTAGCAGCTACTAAAGCAGCCATAGAAGAAGCTACAGATTTAGGTAACTCCTGATTCTGAGAGTCCTTATCGGAAGAAGACTTTGGAGCAAACGAAGCTGGAATATCTTCATCATTATAAGAATTATTTTCAAAAGCAAAATCTTCATCGTCAGAATCATATTGAGATACACGCTCATACGCTTCCAACCTGCTCATTAAACGAATGCAAGTATTCAAATAATAATCAACTTGCCTCTCGTCGTAACCATGCTTTCCAGAACGCTGGGTGAAAATTATGTTAGAAACAAACGTTGAATCGATATCCTCAAGATACTCTGCATCATTACCCCAATTAGGCTTAACACCGAGCATCACAGCAATCTTATCAAGCGTTTGATCGACCATATCGTCTACTTGTTTGCGATCGTATGAAGGACGCCTCTTCTTACCTTCAGCAAACCTATTGCGATAATCTCGCTTAGCATGCTTCAAAAGATCACGGTAAACAGCTTCAGTTTCCGCTTTCCACGCAACGCGTCCGCGCTGAGCTAAATCATACTCAGTGTTTTTATCTACAACGGCACGTTCTAAACGGGATAAAGCAGCATCAACTTGACTAATAACATAGCCATTTCGCGCTAAATCAAATGAAACTTCTTGAATGTCCTGCTGAGTGAGCCTAACATCATCAGTTTCATACAACGAGTGCGCGCGCTCAAGAAAAGCATCAACCTGCGCAACGTTATAACCTAATTTACGACTACCAACACGCTCCATTCCAGAAGCATTACGAGCGGTATCAGGTTTCTGAGCCATCGAAAATTGACCTCCTGAGCACAAATTCTTGTTCTCTATACTGTACGCGACTGTTGAGACGCACGCCACGCTATAAACTATTGATACAAAATTATTCAAAACTGCAACACACACGTATGAACTTATGAACACGCGGTACACGCATAAATTTGCTTAACGTACATACCATACTGTATCTTGTTTCAAGCGGGCGATTAGCTCAGCTGGCTAGAGCGCCACCTTTACACGGTGGATGTCGGGGGTTCGAGTCCCTCATCGCCCACTTTCGTGAATCTTAAGCGGATATGCCTCATTTCCGCTTAAGATTTTTGTTTTTCATCACAGACTTAAGGTTATAGACCAAAAGTGTCAAAAGCTAAGCTGATGAATATCTTGTGGTATAAGCCGCAGACTCAATACTGTTACTAACTCAGATGGGCGACTGAGAAAATAACGGTAATGAGACACTAATGCAGCGCGCCAACTGCGCGAGAGCCTCTAAACAGGCAGAATGAGACCATAATGCAGTAAGCGTTCTGCGCGAGGGTTTCTAAACAGATTCGACTAGCGCAAAACTCTTGTATTGCAATACTTAATATAAGATTTCTTACACACTTTTGGCCTATAATCCAACTTATGCGAGCGCCAAAGTTTAATAAACTTAATTAATAAACTTTGCAGGTTGGAAGCTTATCAGTTCCTTTACCAGATCCTATAGCTTTCAACGCTTTCCAAGCATCATCTAAAGTGTTAACGCTAACAACTTTAAGACCTGACGGCACATGGCCAACAACTTCATCACAATTATCGTAAGGAGCTAAAAACCAGGTAGCGCCATCTCTAAGAGCACCAAGCATCTTCAAGCGAATACCGCCAATAGCACCAATTTTAAGAGACTTATCAATAGTTCCAGTTCCAGCAATAATTTTTCCACCAGTTTCATGCTCGTCAGTGAGCTTGTCAAGAATACCCAGCGTATACATCATTCCACCAGAAGGCCCACCAATTTCATCAATATGCAGCTTAACTTTCACACCGTCAGTAGAAATACCAAGTTTTTTACGAGCATACTCAAGAGCAACATCCTGAGCTGAAGATTGAGAAGTGTTCATCTCATCATTAGACTCCTTCTCATAAGCATCAGCATCCTGCCCTGCAGGAACCACTGCCTCAACAGGAGTAATCGCACTACGAGGATTATTCCAAGCCAATAATGCAGACACTGTAGGAACCTCATAGCCAGGAACACCAGAAGCATCAACAGTAAGAAGAAGCAATTTGCCAGGATCCTCATCAACAGGCTTCTTCAAACCAGTTACTGTTATTACAGGTTCACCATACGATTTACCTAACACATCTTGAGTAGGACCAGGCTCTTCTACAACGTACGCACTCGGAATAAGAAGCATAAACCAGGCAAGTAAAAACGCAAAGAACCCAGTAAAATAACGCAACGGACGCGCATTAACATAACGAAAAAGAGTACGCGGACTAAACAGTACTGCCTTCAGAAATGCAAATAAAGCACGCTTATAGGTAGAAGGGTTACGCAATTCGTACAAGATATGAGACATAGTTTTATCATATACTCCAAAAATAAGACTCTACACAAAATTACAAATATTATTTCAAAAGTATCGTATATAAAATTTCATTTTTCAGGCAATTTTTGAGCATTACAATTATGCAAAATTAAGGCCATAGATCGCTTTTCTTCATCAGTTACGCTAAGAGAATACTTACTTTTCACAGCAATTTGACGAGCTACATAATCGCAACGGAACTTCTTATTAGACGGAAGCCAGTAAGCTGCAGAAGCAGAGCCTTTATCTTCATTAGCTTTACCTTGAACTGCAAGCAAATTAAGCATATCGTTGCCAAAACTAATACGCTTAGATTTACTCCAATGCCACGCTCCAGATTGCCATGCGTTCTCCAATGCAACCACGTGATCGATTTGAACAAGAGAACTAGTTTTACGTCCCCTAACAAATTGAATATCTAAACCGGTGTAAGGATCATGAAGCAACCCAGAACGTACTTGACAAGAGCCAGCATAACGAAAACGAACATTAACTAAATCTCTAGCTAAAACATCTTCGCGAACATCACAGCCATTACCATCAACATCTGTTGAACGATACCCAAAAAGAGTGCGATCATATCCACTTCTATGCGGTTTCGACACTTTCAAAGTACGAAGAACTTCTGCAGCCTGCCCACTAGACTCATACTCGCCTGTAAGCTGAGCCGCAGTGCGATTAAATTTTGGAAGCAAAAGACCTATTGCGATTCCAATGATCACAGCAAGAATAATCAACCATATTAATGCTTTGGCTGAGCGAGAAAGGCTTTTACGATGCGAAAACTTGCGCTTTGAGCGCACGGAACGATAAGTGCTACTCAATGCGGCCTCTACTTACTTTTAGAGCCTGAAAAAGAAGCTTTTTCTGTTTTCTGATTCAAAGAATTATTAGAATCTTTGATTTTTTGAAGCTTCCTAAGTTTATTTGCTTTCCTGTGAGATAAAGGCATAGTTCGCATATCTACAGCCCAAGGTATGCGTCGAAGAACAACATCTACAACCTGCTGAGTTACACTGACAAGAACAATTACTGCCATAACAACATAAACCGTACTCCACGCTGGAATATTTGACGGAGCAGGATGCATAGTCTGAGAAATAAGCATCACAGCATAAGCTATGCCAATAAGAGCGCAAGACATAACAAGCGCTGTCATTCTGCCAATCCTACGATTTAGACGCATATTCTGTTGCGCTAACTTATTCATAGTAACCATCATGGCATTAACACAACGCTCGCCTTGACGATAAGCAAGAACCTCATCTATACCAAGCTCCACATCATCAGCTTCAAGCTCAACAGCATGCTGCTCAGCACGAACCTTTGCCATAACGCTTCTTGAACGCAAACGGAAAATTAGAGGAATAACAAAAGTTATTATTACCAAAAGAACAACAGACACAACAGCAAGTCGCTGATGGAAATAATTCAACAATGCAACAATCGGTATAACCGCAACAATCATTCCTACGCTCATACTTATACCAGCACGATGCAAATGCGCATGATGCATATCTACACCAGCAAAAGAAAGCAGAAGAGTAAACGCTCTAATAGTCATACAAATAACGGAAACCATAATAAACTGCTGAGTTGTTAAATTGCATATATTTCTTCCAGCCTCAGCAAACATAGCAGCTACAGTACAAACAGGTATAAGTACAGTGGCAATAATATTTATAAGAGTTGCGAAAGTAGAAATAATACCAAAAGCAACTTTAGCAAAAGTAGATATTTCACGAATTTCATAACGCAAAACATGGCTCGTAACTAAATTAGAATCGTTAGAACCAGAAAACTTTTTAGACTCAACTTTCGTCTGTTTTACTTGCTTATCTTCCGGATATCTGTACACGTCAACATCAACGCTTAAATCAGATTTAGAAATTCCAACAGAATTAGGCATTAAAACCAGAACTGTTGCGCTTCTAGCCAAACGACGAAGCATGCTTAGTATTTGAGAAGATTCCTGATCGCTTATATTTTCAGCAGAATAGTCAAAAATGTAAACTGGAGTATGACGCAACATTGCTCTAGCAATTAACATTCTGCGCAAAATATTCTCATGATTATCTTCTATGCGATCAATTCGCAAATCCAAACCGTCATAATCCGCATACACAACTCCATCCACATGTGCTTGACGAAGAGCATCCCACATTGAAGTTGTAGTGGCTTTCGAAGAAGCCATAAGAAGATTATTACGTAAAGTAGTAGCAAATAAATGACTACGCTCACTAACTAAAGTAACAACATCAGCTAAAGCTCCAGGAGCAGCATTACACAAAGAAATATAAGACGAATTTTGCGTCTCATTCAAACGATCAGAAGCAACAAATGGTGAAAAATCAGCGCTTTGCAGCGTATCATACTTATCGCTATAGTACAGCGCAACATCAGCGTTATCGTTAAAACCTGTGCCAGATAACACATATTTCCGAAGTAGCTGATTGTACTGCTGCGGAACAATATTAAGCACACCATCTTGCGCTATAAACGACATCCTGGCTCTACTATGATGCTCATCAGCAGGAATCTCACAGCGCACATGTAAAGATACGTGTGTTGCACCGTCTGGAAGTTTAAGACTCGTAGAATCATCAGTAAAAGAAACAGGAGCTTCAGAATCAACAACTCGTTCAAGTAAAGCATGCATACGAATCAAACCGTGAGTCGCGTGACGCACAACATACATTTGGCGACCGACTCTACGAAGAGGCTCCACGCTTAGCATTAGCAAAGGCATAGTTAGCAGTGCGGCAGCTAAACCGACACCCTTAACTGAAGAAAGCCAAACTGTAGAAATAATTGCTACAGCAGTAGATGCATAAGCGAACAAAGCACAAACACAGCGCGCAGCAACAGAAACATTTAAAAGAGAACAAACAAGAGTCGCAAACGCAAATATTGCAGAAATAGCAGAAATACTAGCAATAGCAGGATTAACAGTAAATAAAACTCCGCAAACAATAAACGGTATAGGAATTGACGCAATAATTTGAGGAATCAGCAAACCAGCCCAACTCTGTATCCAAGACACATCGTCGTTAACAGTAGTAGCAGAGTTGTAAGAATTACTCTCATCAGCTTTTACAGATCGCAAAGACAGAATAGCTCTTAACATTTTTGGACGCAGACGCATAGCAACCTTAGTGCCAATTTCTGCGCCTAAAGTGCAAGATCCGTGAAAAGAAACATATTTAACTAAAACTATTACTATAAGAGCAACTATGTAAGGCGTAATTTCTATAGAAGAAGTAACAAGTGAGTGTGATGAACTTTTAACCGGACGTAAAACTGGCGAAAGTAAACCTACGCACACGTATACGAAACCAATATTCATTAGGGAAGAAAGTAATAAACTTGCCGCTCTTAAAGCCACCAAGTGTTTTACACCAGGCACGAACGCAAAGAAACGACTAATCATCTCCCAATCCTTTTCAAAAGATTCTTAACATTAAACACACCAACCACTCGCTTCCTAAGATTACGCTAATATCGCGGCATCAACACGCCGTTCAGCACTAAAAGTAACGCTTAAAAACAGTAATTAAAAACAAGGTAAATGCAAGTAATTCAGCAATTAAGTCTAAAAGATAATTATGTAAATAATTTAAGAAAGATGCCAGGAAAGCCTATGCAAATCGCTAGGCCCATATTTCGAAATTGCTTCACGATGAGCTTTAGAACCGTAACCCTTATTTTTATCCCACTCATACGCGCAATAACGAGAATCTTTAGAAAGTTGAATCATAATATTATCTCGAGTAACTTTCGCTATAACTGCTGCAGCAGCAACGCTAGCACACTTACGATCTGCTTTAACTAAAGTGTGAATTTTCGCCGGAATTGGAACTTCAGGAGCATCAAAAGTGTTTAAAACTTTATCAATATAATCGCAAGGACCATCTAAAATAGCAGCAATTCGCTTACCTTCAAGTGACAATATATTAGAAAGTTTCGTTTCTGCTTCAGAAATTGCTTTAAGAGCTGCAACTCCAAGAGCATAACTTATACCCCACTCATCAATTTCACTATTAGTGCAAGAACCAACAGCCCACGAAGTGCACCAATTTTTTAACGGCGAAATTAGATTTTCACGACGATGCTCAGTAAGAAGTTTTGAATCTGCAAGTCCTTGAGGAATATCTTCTGTCTCAACTTGCTCACTTCCTACAATCGCAGCACCAACCATTACTACGCCCGCTAAAGAACCTCGCCCAACTTCATCGAGACCAATAACAAAATCGTATCCTTCAGCTAACAAATCTCTCTCAAATTGAAGAGAAGGAACTAAAGGAACGTTATCTGAATTTGACATAAAAACCTTAATTATTTAGACGAATTAGGAACATCGTCAAACGCATCAGTGTGATCCTCTAAAATACCAGCTCGGTTCAAAGGCCAGCAACGCACTAACGCAACGCCTTTAATCTTAGAAATAGGAACTAAACCATCGTCACCATCATTCTTATGGTAACGAGAATCTGCAGAATTAGAACGATTATCACCAAGCACAAACACGTGGCCAGGCTTAACTTTTATCTTAAACGGGAACGAACTAGGATCAACACCAGGCTTAATATAAGCAGATTCGTGCACAGCAACGCCATTAACTTTAACTGGCTCACCAGGCCCTTCGCACTCAACAACATCGCCAGGAAGACCAATAAGACGCTTAATTAAATCTTTACTTCCAGCAGCAGCTGACTCACCATTCAACCAGTGAGCAGGATCCTCAAACACTACTATATCTCCACGATGAAGAGGAAACATTCCAGGAGTCAACTTAGAAGTAAGCACATAATCGCCAACTTGAATAGTGTCCATCATAGAGCCGGAAGGAATAACATAAACACCAAAGACGAAAACGCGAAGCAAAATCACTAAAATTACTGGGCAAATAAACCACAGTAGCGAATCAAGAAAAGAAGACTTACGCGACTTTGCATGAAGAGCAGAATTAGAATGACGTGCGCGTAAACCTCTAGGTAGCTGGAAACCGGAAGACACATTAGTATCTTCCGGTTCCGGCGGCACAGGCGAAGGATCAATACCATGGCCAGCCACATTTACAATATGATTATCGCTTAACTGTGTGCCATCGGACGCCATAATAACCTTCAACCTTGTGTAAATAGTTAGGTAAAACTACCTGTGCTTATAGGCTTTACGAAAAAGCTTACGAAACACTGCTTACTTAGCAGAGTTATCGCGACGCTCGGCAATACGAGCAGCCTTACCACGCAAAGCGCGCAAGTAGTAAAGCTTAGCGCGACGAACGCGACCACTACGAACCAGCTTAATCGAATCGATAGCTGGGGAATGAAGTGGGAAGCGACGCTCAACACCAGTGCCGAAGCTAACCTTACGCACAACGAAAGTCTCGCGAACGCCAGCACCCTTACGAGCAATCACCACGCCGGTGAAGGTCTGAATACGAGTGTTGTTGCCTTCCTGAATCTTAACGTTGACATCAACGGTATCGCCAGGACGGAAAGCTGGAATTTCTTCAGCAGCCTTAAGATGCTTAGCATCAAATGCTTCTACAGCATTCACCATAATAATTCCTCCAACGCCGCCGCATACCAGCGCAAGTCACGCCGAAATCAAAACTAATGAAAAATCGGCTATCTATCCCAAAAAGTTTGCTCTTTGGGGGCTTTCGATCCGCGCAATCTCACTAAAAGAAGCGACTAGACGTTAAAGATAAAAGAACTATGCGGCATCCTCTTATCGAAAGCATACAAATACCAAATTTATGCTCAATAATGGACATTATTGAGCATAATTCCGCACTATTTCAGCGCACAACTCCATCGAGAGGAGCAGTTTCAACAGTGCGAGTCAGCTCATCATCATCAGCATCATAATCGAACAGCTCACCGTAACGACCCCAGCTAATTGCAATATCGAACTGCTGACGAGCAAGCGCATCAGTATGCTTACTACGCAATAAATCTAAAATCAACTCACCGCGAAGCTTACCATTACGATTACGGCTTAATGCCTGATCAATAGCATGAACTAACGGAGCGTGCTCAATGGCTAAACGTGCAAACACCTGCTTACTGTGCAAAATATCGGCATTATGCCACTCTTCACCCTCCGGAGTAATGGTAATATGGCCGTTATCAGCAGTAAGAAGATTCAACATAGTTCCAGCATCAACCAGAGGGAACAAATCATCGATTTCAAACGACAAATCAGCAGCCAAATCAGCCAAATCAATGCCTTCAGGATTCTCAGAAATCACATCAAGCAAACCAGCCATACCGCCAGGAGTTGCGTTAGGGAGCAAATGCACGGCAACAGGTTCAGGCTTAGTTTCGCCTGACTCATCGTCATCCTCATTTTGCTTATCTTCATCTTCATCATCGCGGTGACGTTGAATAAGCATATCTGCAATAGCTGCAGCTTCAGTATCTTCAGTATCTTCTGATTCAGTAGACTGATTCTGGCTATTATCCTCACTCACATTCTGGCTTTCTTCTTCCGAAGTGCTATCAGGAGCAGAACCTGTCAAAATAGCGTACAAGTTATCAACCATTGACTCAAATTCAGCACTATGCTTGTCGCGCGGACGAGGCAAATCAACCTCAACATCAGCAATCAAATGACCCGGATGGGAGCCAAGAACAACAACACGGTCAGCCATTTGAACAGCTTCCTCAATATTGTGAGTCACAATAAGAACAGATTTAATATCTCGTTCCTCGCTAGACCAAAGCTTAAGAACTTCCTGACGCAAGTTTTCAGCAGTAAGAACATCAAGAGCAGAGAACGGCTCATCCATGAATAAAGCGTCTGGACGAAGTACTAATGCGCGAGCAATACCAACTCTCTGACGCATACCACCAGAAAGTTCCTTTGGATAAGCGGTTTCAAAGCCGTCCAAACCGATAGCATCGATAGCAGCTAAAGCAAGCTCTGTACGCTTCTCTTTACTAACTCCCCTAGCACGCAATCCAAGCTCCACATTATCTTGCACAGTAAGCCAAGGCATAAGCGCGAAGGTTTGGAAAACGATTGCTACACCAGGATTTGGTCCTGTAAGCTCGCGTCCACGATACGTAACAGTTCCTTCAGTTGACTGAATTAAACCTGCCATAGTACGAAGGAAAGTTGATTTTCCAGCACCTGAACGGCCTAGAATTGCTACAATCTCGCCTTCTCGTAAAGTAAAGGATATATCGTGAAGCACATGCTGGGTAGTTCCACTATCGGATGTAAAACTTTGGCTTATGTGTTTTGCGTCGATAATATCGCCTGTTATTAAAGATGGAGTTTTTACTGCATTGTTCTTGATGGTAGTCATAATATCCGCCGTTCTACTCATTTCATTCAGTAAGTTTATAAATTTAGATTTTTATTTAATACTTTTTAAGATTTATTTAAGATTTATCCCAAAACGTAACGTTTTTCGGAATATTTACGCAAAGGACTCCAGAATAGTCGATTACTTAGCACAACAATCAAGCTCATAACAGTAACGCCAACTAAAGTACGCGTAGAGTCACCAACTGTAGTAGCAGAAGTAATATACGCACCAAGACCCTGAGTTTCCATATGATTTTTGCCATATTCAACAATTTCGGAAACAATCGATGCGTTCCAAGCGCCACCAGCAGCAGTAATACCACCAGTGCACCAAGAACCAAAAATAGCTGGCAAAATCAAAGTCTTCCAACGCAAAACATTACTCAAACGGAAGCTACGAGTCATCTCGCGCAGATCATCAGGAATAGCGCTCGCACCAGCAATAACATTGAATAAAATATACCATTGCGTTCCAAGCGCCATCAAAATAATACTTCCCCAACCCAAATCAATATTCCAAGCAAGGAACCACATCATAGCGAATGGGAAAATAAAGTTAGCAGGGAAACTAGCAAGAATCTGCACAATTGGCTGCATAATGCGAGAAATTTTAGGATTCATACCAATCAGCACGCCAACCGGAACCCAAATAATGGAGCTAACCACAATCAAAACAGCCACACGCAAGAAAGTTAAACCACCAAAAGCTGCAGCTTTCGCAAACTCCTGCAATCCAGAAGTAACAGCAACAAAATAAAGCAGCTGAGCAGCACCCACAATAACGAGCAGAATCATAACAGCGTTAAAAGCTAAATCTCCAAACTTACGTTGAGAAGCTTTACGAGGCCACTTAGCTCCAGTACGACCAAATGGGCGCGTAATCTTTTCTAACCATTCACGAATCGGAGAAAACAGTTTACTAACAACCTCATCAGCATGAGAATGACGGATCAAAGTTAAAATAGCACTATGACGCTCATCATCCGAAGCGCTCTGGGTAATGCGGAAACGTTCAGCCCAAGCGGTAAGCGGCTTCCAAAGGAAGAAATCAATAGCAAGCACAACAATAATCATTGAAGCAATAGCCCACCAAATATTCCCAAGCTTGTTTTGCGCAGCAGACTGAGCCACAAAACTACCAACTCCAGGAAGAGCATAAGTATGGTTGTTAACAGAAATCATTTCTGAAGCAGTAAGGAAGAACCATCCGCCGCCAACGGACATCATGCAATTCCAAAGAAGAGGAATCATAGCGTTCGGCATATCAAGAACCCAGAAACGCTGCCAATGAGTAAGCTGCAAACTACGCACAGCCTCATCAAGTTCCTTCGGCTCACTGAGCAGTGAACGATGGAAAGAGAACGTCATATTCCAAGCTTGACTTGTAAAAATAGCGAAAATAGACGCAGCCTCAACACCCATCATTGATCCTGGGAAAATTACGAGCCAAATCGTAACTGTAGCAGAAAGGAAGCCAAGAATTGGAACGGACTGCAAAATATCTAGGAGAGGAATAAGAACCTTACCTAGACGACGGCTGCGCGCTGCAAGAGAGCCGTAAATAATAGTAAAAATAAGCGATGCAATAAGCGCAAGCATCATACGGAATACTGATCTAAGAGTGTAATACGGAAGATTAATAAGATCAGTTGATACAGTGGATGGAATCCCCTTCGGACCAATAGGCTGATTGATACGCTGCAAAAGAAATGCTGTTACGCCAAAAACAGCAAGAATACCGATGCAAACAATAATATCGGACCAGAAACGAGTGTTCTCGTCAATCTGTGCACCAGCGGCTTCTTTGCGCGAAGTTGTGAATACGGTCATAATAAAATCCTCGAATAGGCAATAAGTGGGTTCGCCTTCGTCTATTTTGTTTATTTCTGTTTAATTATTTTTATTTAGATTTTTATGCAGCCGTATCACCATTGATCGCATTATAGGCGCAAATAGACAGAACCCACGTCTTTTAATTGCGCAATTTATAATCTTAGAAAGTTATAATTTCCGCAATTTTACAACCTAAATTCGGTGATTGCCGGCTTCATATATTCAGGAGGAACGTCCGAACTACTACTACCAATAGTGTCAGAACCTTCATCAGCACAAGTATTCGAATTATGGCTTTTACTGTCATGTTTCACGGCGAATCACCTCCTTAAGTTCGTGCTAATTATAAAATATCGACAATATCGTGTCAAGCGATAACAAAAGCAGAGAAACAAATAAAAAGCCTCTTGACGAACAGATACGCCAAGAGGCTTATAAATCAGCAATCAAACGAGATTGCTACGCACGCACTTACTTGCGGTGAGCGCGATAGAAACGAATCAAGCTCTGAGTAGAAGCATCCTGAGCTGCCAAAGCTTCATCATCCTTAGAAATTGCAGGAGTAATCTGCTTTGCAAGCTGCTTGCCAAGCTCCACACCCCACTGATCATAGGAATCCAAGCCCCAAACAGTGCCTTCAACGAAGGTGATGTGCTCGTAGAGAGCAATCAACTCGCCCAAGCTAAATGGAGTCAAAGCATCGCCGAAGATAGAAGTGGTTGGACGGTTGCCCTTGAACACGCGAGCTGGAACAATCTCCTCTGGAGTGCCTTCAGCGCGAACTTCGTCAGCAGTCTTGCCGAAAGCAAGAGCCTTAGTCTGTGCAAGATAGTTGCCCAAGAATAGCTCGTGCACATCCTGATCGCCATCCTTAGTAGGATTTGGCGTGTTCACGAAAGCAATGAAATCAGCTGGAATAAGCTGAGTGCCCTGGTGAATCAACTGGTAGAAAGCGTGCTGGCCGTTGGTGCCTGGCTCGCCCCAGAAGATTTCGCCGGTTTCGCTTGTTACAGGAGTGCCGTCCCAGCGCACAGACTTACCGTTGGATTCCATGGTGAGCTGCTGCAAATAAGCTGGGAAGCGGTGCAAGTACTGATCGTATGGAAGCACAGCGTGAGAAGCAACCTTGTAGAAGTTGCGGTACCAAACGTTGAGCATACCAAGAAGAACCACAACATTCTTCTCGAATGGGGTCTCAGCGAAGTAAGTATCGATTGCGTGGAAGCCCTTCAAGAACTCTTCGAAGCGCTCTGGGCCGAGGACAACAGCCAAAGAAGTACCAACAGCGGAGTCCACAGAGTAACGGCCGCCAACCCAGTTCCAGAAGCCAAAGGCGTTGGTTGGGTTGATGCCGAACTCTTCAACCTTCTCAAGGTTGGTGGAAACAGCCACGAAGTGCTTAGCAACAGCTTCAGCCTTCTTTGCGTCGCTTCCGTCAATAGCACCGCACTCCTGAAGCTTGTTAAGCAACCAGGTACGAGCAGTACGAGCATTGGTCAAAGTCTCCAAAGTGGTGAAAGTCTTTGAAACAATGATGAAAAGCGTGGTTTCTGGATCCAAATCCTTGGTCTTTTCTGCCATATCGTTTGGATCAATGTTAGAAACGTAGCGAGCGCTAATGCCAGCGTCAGCGTATGGCTTCAAGGCTTCGTAAACCATGACTGGACCCAAATCAGAGCCGCCGATACCAATGTTTACAACGGTCTTGATGTTCTTGCCGGTAACGCCCTTCCAAGCGCCGGAACGAACTTCGTTAGCAAAATCGTAAATGCGACCCAATACTTCACGAACATCAGCAACGGTATCTTGACCGTCAACGATGAACTTGCCTGCATCCTCTGCAGGACGACGCAAAGCGGTGTGCAACACTGCACGATCTTCGGTATTGTTAATGTGCACGCCGGTGTACATTGCCTTAGTGCGCTCGTCAAGCTTAACTGCCTTTGCAAGGTCGGCGAAAAGCTTAAGCGTTTCAGGCTTAATCAAATTCTTAGAAAGATCGAAGTGGAGATCTCCAGCTTCGAAGCTCAACTTATCCACACGGTTCGCATCTTCAGCGAACCACTTCTTCAGGCAAACGCCTTCAGACTGCAACTGATCGAAATGCTTCTGTAAAGCAGCCCACTCTGGAGTCTTTACGGCGTCAACTGGCGGATTGATGGCCATTTGTTTTGGTCCTTTCATATTCGGTAACGTGACGTGATGTGCGGTTTATGCCGCTACTATGACAGCTTTTGTTTTCACACGTATGAACAATGTGTGTAACGCAACTATCGCATCACAATCATCCACTTCACAAGATACTCACAAAAGAAGACAGAAGTACACGAGATTTACACGAAACATCACTTCTAACACGCCACGCCAATTAGACAAATTGCAAAAAACATGATATGATATTTGATTTGTGCGCGAGTCGCGAATGCGTCTCGGGCTACATGCCACTTTAGCTCAGTCGGTAGAGCGTCTCCCTCGTAATGAGAAGGTCGACAGTTCGATTCTGTCAAGTGGCTCTCTAACCCATTCGGGTGTATAAATGTTCTATTTGTATTGTCCGATAGGTTTTGCTTAGCTGATTTGCTTGCTGCTTATTTGCTAACGCGCGAGTGGCGGAATGGTAGACGCGCAGGATTTAGGTTCCTGTGTCTTACGACGTGTGGGTTCAAGTCCCATCTCGCGCACTTTGTGATTCTTAAGCAAATATACACGTTTGTATACTTACACACGCAAAATTACACACGCAATAAGCAAAATATTTACTGCAAAATATTTACTGAAACTAAAGTAATTTTATTAGTTTTATCTGATCAAACTATTTCATAAACATAGCTTGCAATTCCGGCAATAAAGCTCTCAAAGCGTATCCGCGATGTGAAATAGCATTTTTCTCGTCAGAAGTAAGCTGCGCGTTAGTAAGACCTTCCATACGAACACCATCTCGAATAGGCTGCGAATCAGGCACAAACAAAGGATCATAACCAAAACCATTAGTCCCCTGCTCGGCTCGCAAAAGGTGTCCAGTCATTTCACCAACACGTACAGTCTCAAAACCATGAGCATGAGACATAACACTACCTTCCGGAACTTCACTACAGTCATCTGGAATAGCTAAAGCTGCAGCACAACGGAAACGAGCTGTACGACACTGATCAGGAATATCAGAAAGCTGACGAAGCAAAAGCGCATTATTCGCATGATCGTCGCCATGAACTCCACTCCAGCGAGCAGAAAGAATGCCAGGAGCAGCACCCAAAATATCAACTATCAAACCAGAATCATCAGCTATCGCAGGATATCCAGTACGTTGAGCTACATCCCTAGCTTTCAACAGTGCGTTCTGTTCAAAAGTAACGCCCGTTTCAACAGGATCAGGTAATCCTAATGAAGCTGCAGTCATAAGCTCAATTTCATCAGCATGATCCGATAACTGTTCGGTTAGAATACGCTTAATTTCAACGAGTTTGCCCTCATTATGCGTTGCCACAACAAGTTTCACGCCCGCTCTCCCTTAATCTTAATTAATTTTCCAAAGCCTTACGCTGCATCTCCTGCAATTCAGTATTACCTTTTGCAGCCAAATCCAAAAGCACATTCAATTCATCGCGAGTAAAAGGACGATGCTCAGCCGTACCCTGAATTTCAATAAACTTACCAGATCCAGTCATAGCAACATTCATATCTGTCATAGCTTGACTATCTTCAATATACGGCAAATCAAGCATAGGCGTACCGTTAATAACACCTACAGAAACTGCAGAAATAGAATCTTTTATAACCTTATTCGCACTACTAATATGCTTATTCTTTTCTGCCCAACGAAGTGCATCAACCAACGCAACATAAGCACCCGTAACAGAAGCCGTACGCGTACCGCCATCAGCCTGCAAAACATCGCAATCAATCTGAATTTGCGTCTCGCCCATTGCCTTCATATCTACTACACCACGCAAGCAACGACCAATAAGACGACTAATTTCGTGAGTACGTCCACCAACTTTACCCTTAACAGACTCACGATCTGTGCGCTCTGCAGTAGCGCGCGGAAGCATAGAATATTCGGCAGTTACCCAACCGCAACCGGAATCTCTACGCCAACGAGGAACACCTACCGTAAAAGTTGCAGTACACATTACTCGCGTATTTCCGCACTCAATAAGCACAGAACCTTCCGGAACGTCAGTAAATTTACGCGTTATGCGTACAGGACGAAGCTCATCAACAGCACGCCCATCAACGCGAATTGGTTTCACAGATTCCAACATATCCTTGATTTGAGCCATAACTCAACAATCTAGCACGTGGCTGTTATCTTCTATTTCATCTTCTTAACGCGCGGTAATTTTTGCGTTAAAGCTTCTCAGAAAGCTCCATCCACTCTTCCTCAAGAACACTAGTTTCTTGCACATTTTGCTGCAATTGTTCATTAAGAGCCTGAAGACCTACGAAGTCACTCGGGTCGCAAGAAGCCATACGATTTTCAATATCAGACTTTTGCTCTTCTAATTTCGCAAGTTTGCGCTCAATCGCAGACACACGTCTTGTGGCGTCATGGTAGGCTTTGCCAGTAAGTTTTGGCTCACTTACTGTGTTTACTGAACTTTCTGAACTTACTGAACTTACTTTAGTTGCAGAACTTGCAGAAGCAACAGAACTAGCGGCGCTATTGTTTTGCGCAATAACAGTAGAGGATTGCGTTTCCTTAAGCCTATTTTCATGCTCACGCTGCAGATTCTCAACAATCTTCAGATACTCGTCTACACCACCCGGGAGGTGACGGATTTTGCCGTCAATCAGCGCAAACTGCTGATCAGTTACACGCTCAAGCAAGTAGCGATCATGCGAAACAACAATAAGCGTACCTGGCCATGTATCAAGCAAATCTTCCATAACAGCGAGCATGTCCGTGTCGAGATCGTTGCCAGGCTCGTCCATAATCAGCACGTTCGGCTCATTTAGAAGAATCAACAGCAGCTGCATACGTCGCTTTTGACCGCCAGAAAGATCCGCAATCGGCGTCATAAGCTGCTCAGGCTTAAAACCAAGCCTTTCCATAAGCTGACCCGGAGTCACCTCCTTGCCGTCAATAATATAGCTTGGCTTATATCGGCTTAAAACCTCTTTAACCTTATATTTTCCAAGCTTTTCGAGCTCTTCTAGACGCTGCGAAAGTACCGCGAATTTTACCGTTTTACCAATATTTACATGACCAAGTGTAGGCTTTAGCGAACCGTCAATAATGCTTAATAAAGTTGATTTTCCAGCGCCGTTAGCACCCACAATTCCAAAGCGATCTCCAGGTCCAATTAACCAAGTTTCATCGTCTAAAATCATGCGTCCTGTAATAGTTTTGCGAGACGCTGCTACAGTTTCTGCAATGTCTGAAATTTCTGTAGCTTCTGTAACTTCTGTACTATTGGCGGCACTATTGGCGGTACTATCAGAAGAATTTTTTTGATTTTCGTCAACCGAAATCGTAACGCTTCCTACGTGAGTCGGCTGCGCAAAAGCAGACTCCACTATATCGACTTTATTTGATCTTCCTGCAGCAGAATCACGTAAAACTGCAGTTTCTGCAATATCTGGATCAATATTTTTTAGCTGATGCGAATCGTCAAAAATTTGCGTAACGTCAATCAAATCAACAACTTGCTTACCAAGACGCGAAGTTGCCATTTTCTTCAATTCGAGAGTATCTCTTAGCGGCGGCACATCTGCAATAAGCTCACGAGCCTGCTTAACGTGGAACTTCTGCTTAGTAGAGCGCGCACGAGCACCCCTGGAAAGCCAAGCCAACTCTTTCCTAGCCAAATTTCTGCGACGCTCCTCGCGAACATCCGCCTGACGTTCTCGCTCAACTCTTTGAAGCATGTACGCACTGTAGCCGCCTTCGAACGGGTCAATTACGCCGTCGTGAACTTCCCACATGGACGTGCAAACTTCGTCCAAAAACCAGCGGTCGTGTGTCACAATCAAAAGTGCACCCTGACCGTCCTGCCAACGGTTAAGTAAGTGCTCGGCAAGCCAGTGAATAGTCACCACATCCAAATGGTTAGTAGGCTCATCCAAAGCCAAAATATCCCAGTCGTGAAGAAGCAATCTCGCCAAATCTGCACGTCTACGCTGACCGCCAGAAAGCGTACCAACTTTCGCTTCCAAATTTATGCCGCCAAGAAGAGCTTCTACGATTTCGCGCGAACGCTGATCTGCAGCCCACTCGTAATCCTCACGATTTTCTAACGCAGCCTGACGAACAGTCGCGTTATCATCCAAAGGATCTCGCTGATCAAGCATGCCGAAAGTGAGACCTCCTCGCTTAGTCACGCGCCCAGAATCAGGCTGCATCTTACCAGCAAGCAAGTGAAGTAACGTAGATTTTCCGTCTCCATTTCGGCCAACTATGCCGATCCTGTCTCCTTCAAAGACACCTTGCGTTACGTCTGTAAAAATAGTTTTTGTAGCAAACTCTAGCGAAACTCGTTCTAATCCCAAATCATACGTAGGCATAATGCACAAATATAGTTGCAGACTTATACGAATTGCAGACTTATACGAATAAAAGTCGACGAGAACGAAGTTGACGAGAACGCAGTTGACGGGAACGCAGTTTAGAAACGGAATATTATCGAAACTGACGCGTCAATAATACTGTGTTTGCAATACAGACTATAATGATGCGTGCTATGGCGACTCAAATTAATCAGGAAAATCAGCAGAACAGCGAAAAGCAGCAGGAAAATATGCAGGAAGATATTCAAGAAGATATTCAGGAAGAGCAGAAAAAGCCGGAAGAAAATGAGCAGAAAAATCACAGCCTGCCGACACAGCACAACGCAAGTAGAGTATTGAGATTGGACGGCAATGAAGCTCGCCCGGGAGACCCAACTCAGGAGCTTTTAAACGCTTTAGGTACGACAATTTCGCCAGATCTTTTGGTAGAAGCGCTAACTCATCGCTCGTTCTCACACGAACATCCTGGTACGCGAAATTATGAGAGACTAGAGTTTTTAGGAGATGCTGTTCTTGAGTTGGTTTCTACAGAAACGCTATTTTATGCGCATCCGGACATGACTGAAGGTCAGCTCGCGAAAATGCGTGCGAAAGCAGTGTCAGAATGGGCGTTGTCGGCTGTTGCGCGCAAAAAACTTAACGCGGGAGCTTATATTTTGCTGGGGCGCGGCGAAATGGAGCAAGGCGGAAGTAAGAAAGATTCGATTCTTTGCGATATTGTTGAGGCGCTTATTGGCGCTACATTCGTGGAACATGGCATTGATGAGGCGCGCCGAGTTGTTCATCGTCTAATTGACGACACTTTGGCGGAAGTGCTGACTGAAGGGCCGGCACTTGATTGGAAGACTTCGCTTACGGTTAAAGCGCATGGCATGGGTTTGAAAAATCCTGAATATCGTATGGCTGTTTCTGGGCCGGAATATGCGCCTGTATTTGAGGCGCGCGCAGTACTAGCGCACAAGGATGGCGACGAATTGCTGGGAATCGGCAGAGGTACTAGTAAGCGCAAAGCGCAGCTCGCGGCTGCAGAGAAAGCGTGGCATGCGCTCGATTCGCGCGCGAATTCCACTAACGAGTGAATGCTCCAAACACGAGAGAGCACTCTCGCGATTGGAGCAAAACACAAACCGACACGCTCCAAAAGCGAGACAGCACTCTCAGGTTTGGAGCAATAATCAACAGCTAACCCTCCAAAAGCGAGACAAGGCTCTCGCAAATGGAGCAAAACACAAACCGACACGCTCCAAATACGAGACAGCACTCTCAGGTTTGGAGCAATAATCAACAGCTAACCCTCCAAACGCGAGACAGTTCTCTCACAAATGGAGCGTTGTGTAACAGAATCAACTCCATTCACGAGAACTATCTCTCGCAAATGGAGCAAATAATCTAATCAACAACTCCAAAAGCGAGACAGTTCTCTCGCAAATGGAGCGCTGCACAACAATAAACCCTCCAAATACGAGACAAGGCTCTCACGATTGGAGCGCAAAAAAGAAAAACCCTGCCACCCGTCGATGGCAGGGTTTTATCAGTACAACCTACTTGGTGTGTGCCGAGCGAATGGCTTCTTTGTACACGCGACCGCGGAAGTTACCGCAGGTTGGGCAAGCCATGTGTGGGAATGCCTCAGAACCACAGTTCGGGCAAGTCACAGTCTGCACGGCAGACGCCTTCCAATTAGCGCGACGCGAATGCGTATTAGCACGCGAGGTCTTATACTTAGGCAGTGCCATAATCTTTCCTCTATTTCGTTCGAACGATTGAGCTTAAGCGTTCTGTATATTACAGCAAGTGCAGTACAATTGCGCAATTTCAACGTTTTCTACACTACTAAACAACGCTATTTTCCGCTCTGTGCTTTCTCAAGTTTCTCTTTCAAACCTTCTAACGCAGCAAAACGGATATCTGTAACATCATGATGATGATCCGGATGCTCGTTAAGATTTTCTCCACAAGTTGAGCACAAACCGCGGCAGTCAGGCTCACAAAGTGGCTGCAACGGCAACTCACCTACCATCGTATCTCTAATAAGAGCTTCAATATCAGCAAAATCTCCGCCGCCTACTAGAGGATAAACATTACCAGACTCATCATTATCTTCCCAAATATCCGCATCGTTCTCATCTTCTATTCCACGCTTCTCACGAGAATCAGAACGCGAATCATGATATGGGAAGAAAACACAAACATCCACTTTCCAATCGCGACGAAGCGGCATCAAACAACGCGAGCACTGAGCGTGCACAGGAGCCGTAATAGTGCCCTGAAACATAAGACCATCGACAACAGCATCAAAATTACCGTCAACCATAACATCGCTGCCAGGTTTAACACCTATAACACTATCCCCAATGCCTTCTGGAGCCGGAAAAGCTCTATGCAACTCCATACTGCTACCAGCACGCGCAGCCATTTGCGCTACAGGCACCGCCCATAATGATTGGGAGGGATGCGAGGCCATAATACGTTCCTTTCACGAAATTTTAATTCGATTAAATATTTTCTAATCTTCGTCGTAATACATTTCGTCATCATCATGCAAGCTAGCGCTCAAGTTGCGCTGCTCACGTTCTGCATGCAAACGACGCTCTTCGAGCACTCGCTGACCCGCTTGAACATCCTGCTCGAGCTTATCAAGCTGCTGCTTCAATCCGTCCATAACATTAGTGCAATACTTATCCGCACCCTGAGTAAGCTTATCGGATTTAGCTTGAGCATCTGCCACAATCTCACGTGCCTTCTTCTTAGCCAAAGCAGTCACGTTTTCTTGACCAGCAAGGAATTGCGCACGCTCCTGCGCTTCTTCAACAATCTGCGCCGCTTTGGACTGTGCGGAAGTAACTATAGAGTTCGCCTGAGCTTGAGCTGTACGCAGACGACGCTCAGCTTCACGCATCAAAGCCGATGCGCGCTCAAGCTGAACTGGAAGCATATCCTTAAGTCTAGAAAGATGATCAGCAAAAGCATCTCTATCAATCTTCACCATTCCGGCAGCAAACAGAACGTTCTTAGCTTCCGAAAGATTCTCTTCCATAGTGTCAATAACGTCGTAAACAGTAGTAAATTCTGCACGGCTTTTAGAACGCACTTCGTCACTTACAGGATCAACAGTATCTTCAACCGGCTCCTCATCATCCTCATCATCGAAGGAAATAGCGCCGCCATCCTCGCGCTCACGCAAATCTGGCATAGGAAATAGAGGAGCTACAGGTTTAGACCCACTTTTAGAAGTAGAATTAACATCACTTGTAGAATTAGCCGCATTCATAACTGATTCTGCACGTACAGAAGAAGTTTCTGTATTATCGGCATCATCATCTACATTTTCAGCAAGAGTTGGGTGCAAAGGAAGTCTGTCTCCATTGCTGACTGCTCTTTCCATAGTATCGTCAGTTTCAAGCGTAGAATCACCGCTCAATGCTGCATCGTCTTCAGACATCATATTCATACTCCTGTCTTCTAAACTTTCGTTACTCTTTCTCAACTTTTACAGCTATTTATTTTAAGTTTACAAGCATTTTCGCAATTCGACGCTATAAACTACCGTCAACACTACGATTTGCAGCAAACAACTTATGTAATAAGGGTATTACGTTATCTGGAACCATTCCAGTTACGTCTCCGCCATGACGAGCAACGTCTTTAACAACAGAGCTTGAAACGTGTTCCAAAATAGGATCAGCAGGTAAAAATAGTGTTTCTATGTTAGCAAGTCTACGGTTAACTAAAGCCATACCCAACTCTGCTTCATAATCGCCATTCTGACGTAAGCCTTTTACTATAACAGTTGCACCAACTCGCTTACAATAATCAGTTACTAATCCATTTGTAGACGAAACTACTAATTTTCCCACAGTTTGCGAAGATGAGATATTTTCTTTAGAAAGATTATTGGATTTGTCTAATAGATTTATTTTTTTGATTGCCTCTTCTATTATTTTTACTCGCTCTTCCTCACTAAAAAGTGGGGTTTTGGCAGCATTTACTGCAACAAGTATGTGTACTTCGTCAAATAAGTGAGCACAACGTTGTATCACATCAAGATGGCCTTCAGTAACAGGATCGTACGATCCGGGACACACAGCTATAGTCATGCTTTTTAGATTAGCACCCTTATCGCTTATAACAAATTTGCAGACATGCGGAAAGTGCGAAAGTAGCGAAAGTAGCGGAAGTACAGAAGTACAGAAGTACAGAAGTACAGAAAGCGCGGAAGTATATCTTGAGTTGATTAAATTAAAAAGTGTCTGTAATACACTATGCAATACACTAGAAATTAAGATAAAAAATTAGTATTAAAATTAAGATAAAAATCAATACGATATGTATTGAATTAAAATTCGTACAACATAAAATTTATAAAGATTGACGAACAAACTTTATGCTGTTAAAACTATTGGTTAAGAACGATACTTAAACTACTAATTAGCGTTCAGCAATTTTGAGTTAGTGTTTCAGCTTAAACGAGGAAGGACGAGGCAATGTTTTCAGCATTTTCAAAAGATAGTGATACCCTCAACGCAACCATGGAAAACGCACAGTCCACTACTCCAGACTCAGGTTCAGGCACAAGTACTTCAGTTTTAGAACGTCCAGAAGTAAACGAAGATGCACGTATGGACGACGGCGGGAATGCGGATCGTTTTGCACACTACGTATCTAAAGATAAAGTAGAAGCTTCTCGCCTAACAGGACGACCAGTAGTAGCGTTATGCGGAAAAGTTTGGATTCCTAAGCGTGAAGCAAACGATTATCCAGTGTGCCCTGAATGCAAGCGAATCTATGAGAATATGGACAAATTTGGATTCTGATTCGACGAACTAATGTTGTTGAGCTTTAAACACACTACGCGATTCAAAGCTCAACAACACAAACCGTAAAAACTAAAAATATAAAACAGGCTCAACTACAAAACACTTATATCAGTAGGAATTGCAGGATCACCCTTCATCAGACTTTGAGCCGAAAGCGGCAGACGCTGCAAAGCAGAAGCACAATAATCCTGAGCACGCATAATCGCATCGTGACCCATAAACTGTTCATCAGCCTCGCCGTCAACCATATAGTCAACCAACAAATTCTCAAAATTATCTGCAGGAACAAACTTCGCGAGCGCAACTTCCGAGCCGGAAACTACGTGCTCACAGTCAGCAACACCACGCGAATCTTTTGAAAAATCGTAAGAACGGAATGCAAGCTTACGTCCCGGAACAGTAGCCTTATTCTTAGAGCGCTTCGCAACAGGCTGCATAACACCATCAGCACCCTCGCGCTCAGTAAGCTTATAAACCATTGCGCAAGTTGGAGCACCCGAGCCAGTTACAAGCATTGTGCCAATTCCATAAGAATCAACCGGAGCATTTTGCAAAGCAGCAAGCGCATACTCATCCAAATCGTTAGTAACAGTAATCTTGGTGTTCTTTGCGCCTAAATCATCTAACTGAGCACGAACCTGGCGAGCCAAAGCGCACAAGTCACCAGAATCAATACGAATACCGCCAAGATCAGAACCTGCAACTTCAACAGCAGTTTTCACAGCCTCTTCAATATTATAAGTGTCAACAAGAAGCGTAGTGCCCTTGCCAAGAGCGGCAATTTGAGAAGCAAAAGCGTCGCGCTCGGTATCGTGCACAAGAGTGAAGCAGTGAGCAGCAGTGCCAATCGCCTTCAAACCGTAAATTTTTGCAGCCAACAAGTTTGCAGTGCCTTTAAAACCGCCAATTACAGCGGCACGAGATGCAGCAACTGCAGAATACTCGTTCGTGCGGCGGCCACCCATATCCATGCAAGGACGGCCGGAGGAAGCAGAAACCATGCGAGCAGCAGCAGACGCAACAGCGCAATCGTAATTAAGTACGGAAAGCAGTAGCGTTTCAAGTAAGGTGCATTCACCAAAAGTGCCTTCTACTTGCAAAATTGGCGAATCTGGGAAGAACATCTCACCTTCACGATATCCGGTAATTTTGCCGTGGAATCGGAAATTTTCCAGCCATTTAATGGTTTCTGGGCTAACAATTTTGCGATCACTTAGAAAACGCAAATCTTCTTCCGAAAGATGGAACTTCTGTAATTCTTCCAAGATACGACCCGTGCCGGCAACGACACCGTAACGACGACCTTGAGGAAGATGACGCGTGAAAATTTCGAATACACACTTGCGATTTGCGGTGCCATCTTTAAGAGCAGCGTCGAGCATAGTGTATTCGTACATGTCGGTCATAAGCGCAGAAGAGAACGGAGAAAATGAGGTTTGGTTGGATGGGGACTCAGTCATGATATTCCTTTCAACAATGAACAAATCAAAACTAAATATTAAGGAATGTCGTATTACGCGCGGCTAATTAATACGTAGCCACAAGGTAATGCTGGAATCATATTAGCTCTATCTGCTGAGCTTGATAATGGGAATGCGTGGGAAGCGCGGGCGCGACGACACGCTCCAAATGCGAGAGAGTGCTCTCGCAAATGGAGCAATAATCCAAAACAAAACCTCCAAACGCGAGACAAGGCTCTCACGATTGGAGCATTCAGTAGAATCAAACCCTCCAAACACGAGACAGTGCTCTCGCAAATGGAGCACTACGCAACAACAAACCCTCCAAAAACGAGACAAGGCTCTCACAAATGGAGCAATAAGCCAAAACAAAACCTCCAAAAACGAGACAAGGCTCTCACGATTGGAGCATTCAGTAGAATCAAACCCTCCAAAAGCGAGAGAAGGGTCTCGCAAATGGAGCGCAGCACAAAATCGCAGTATAAAGAACCATTTATAATTACATTTATGATGAATAAGACTTTGAACGAAGAAACCGCGAAACTTACTAAAGCAGCAGCAAACTTACGCTTATACAACACTGCATCACACACAACAAACACATTTACGCCTAAAAAACCGGGGAAAGTAGGCATGTACGTGTGCGGCGCTACTGTACAAAGCTCACCACATATCGGCCACATTCGCGCGGCAATAGCTTTCGACGTGATTCGCCGTTGGATGATGCGACTTGGCTACAAAGTAATTTTCGTAAGAAACGTCACAGATATCGACGATAAAATCATGAAAAAAGCCAGCGAATCTGGACAAACCTGGTGGGAACGCGCCTACATTTACGAACGCGAATTTACTGAAGCCTATAACACTTTAGGCGTTTTGCCACCAACTGTTGAGCCGCGCGCTACCGGCCATATTACGGATATGGTTGCACTAATTGAACGCCTAATTGAGCGCGGCCACGCGTACGTTATTCGTGACGCTTCCGGAAAACCCACCGGAAACGTTTATTTTGACGTGCCAAGTTGGGAGCATTACGGCGAATTAACGCACCAAAATCAAAACGAAATCAGTATCGACGAAGCTGCGGCAATTGCCGACTCAAAGGGACCTAGCGTTGATACTGCAGGAAACGATATTTATAATCCAACTGACCCAGCTGACGCATCCCCCGATAAACACGATCCGCGCGATTTTGCACTTTGGAAAGCTCCTTGCGATTTTGATCAGCCGGACGCGCGCTGGAATACTCCTTTCGGCGAAGGTCGCCCTGGCTGGCATATTGAATGCTCAGCAATGAGTCATCGATACTTAGGAGATGATTTTGATATTCACGGCGGCGGATTAGATCTACGCTTCCCTCACCACGAAAACGAAATGGCACAGACCACAGCTGCTGGCTGGGAAAGCGCAAACGTGTGGATGCACTCAGCCTGGGTCACAGCAAAAGGTGAGAAAATGTCAAAATCTCTTGGAAACGGTCTTGCGGTTCCTGTAGTTTTGGCAAAAAACTCAGCTTGGGTTGTGCGCTACGCTTTGGGAGCTGTGCAATATCGCGCCATGCTGGAATGGTCAGATAAAGCTTTGTCAGAAGCGCAAGCAGCATACGAGCGTATTAGCAACTTCCTTGAACGAGCAAGTCGCGCATTGGAAAATCAACCAACTCAAGAAGAAGTGCAGTCTGTTAGCGCAGACGAGCTTCCGGAAGATTTTACACGAGCAATGAACGATGATATCAACGTTTCCGGCGCGAACGCAGCAATATTTACCGCGATTCGCCAAGGAAACGCTCTTCTGGATGATTTTGCTCAAAAACGAGAAAATAGCACAAGTCAGTTGCTTTACACTTCTGTTTTACAAGTGCGCGCAATGTTAGACACGCTTGGATTGGATCCGTACAGCGAACCTTGGGCTTCAAAAGCTCAACAATCTTTAGAAAATAGCGCAAATAGTAAAGAACATACTGCCCTAGATTCTTTGATTACTTCGCAACTTGACGCAAGAGCAAACGCTAGAAAATCTAAGGATTTTGCTACAGCCGACGCAATCCGAGACGCTCTTAATAATGCAGGAGTTGTTATTGAAGATAGCGCGCAAGGTTCATCTTGGCATCTAAAATAAAACCCTCAAAAACGAAAATCTGTATGATGCTTGTAAGCAGTAACGCGACAGTAACGCGCGTATAAGTAAGTAAGTAAGTAAATAAATAAATAGGTAAATAAACAAATAAACGGGTATCGTATAGTAAAAAATTTTTTATGACAGAACACAAGGATATAATGGGAATATTATGGCAGCATTAAGTTCGTTAACAGACCGTCTTTCCAACGCGTTTAAACATTTACGCAGCAAGGGAAAGCTTTCAGAATCAGATATCGATGGCACTATTCGCGAAATCCGACGCGCTCTTCTTGACGCAGACGTTGCGCTGGAAGTCGTACGCTCGTTCACAGCGCGTATCCGCGAGCGCGCACTTGGCGAGGAAGTTTCGCGCGCATTAAATCCAGCTCAGCAAGTCGTAAAAATAGTGAACGATGAGTTGACTCAAGTTTTGGGTGCAGGTGTAGACAGGCCGCTTAATTTTGCAAAATACCCACCTACCGTAATTATGCTGGCAGGTTTGCAAGGCGCTGGTAAAACTACACTTGCAGGAAAACTCGGATATTGGCTTAAAGATTCGGGTCATACGCCGCTGCTAGTTGCAGCTGACTTGCAGCGTCCTAATGCTGTAACGCAGCTTCAGGTTGTTGGCGAGCGCGCCGGCGTTCCTGTTTTTGCTCCCGAAAAAGGCGTGCAAACAGGAGGAAACGCAATTTCTTTGCCATGGTCTACTAAAGGAGACCCGGTTAAAGTTGCGCGCAAGGCGATTGATTTTGCTCGCGCAAAAATGTACGACACTGTGATTATTGATACTGCCGGCCGCTTGGGCGTAGACGATGTTCTTATGAAGCAGGCTCGAGATATTCGCGATGCCGTACAGCCGCAGGAAGTGCTTTTCGTTATCGACGCAATGATTGGTCAGGATGCAGTCCGCACTGCTCAGGCTTTTAACGAAGGCGTGAATTTTACAGGCGTAGTGCTTTCAAAACTGGATGGTGACGCACGAGGCGGCGCTGCTTTATCAGTTGCTAGCGTAACCGGAAAACCGATTTTGTTTGCGTCAACCGGCGAAGGCTTACAAGATTTTGAGGTGTTCCATCCGGATCGTATGGCTTCGCGAATCCTCGATATGGGCGATATTTTGACGCTAATCGAGCAAGCACAAAAGCAGTTTGATGAAGAAGAGTCGCGTAAAGCTGCTGCAAAAATTTCGGAAGGCACATTCGGTTTAGATGACTTTTTGGATCAGCTTCAGCAAGTACGCAAGCTCGGTTCTATGAAAAAACTGCTTGGAATGATGCCGGGAATGGCGCAACACAGGCAGGAACTTGAGCAGTTTGATGATCGCGAAATCGATCGCACTGAAGCAATTATTCGTTCTATGACTCCGGCAGAGCGTAGAGATACGAAGATAATAAACGGATCTCGTCGCGCGCGTATCGCTGCCGGTGCAGGCGTAAGCGTATCGCAAGTTAACGCACTTTTGCAGCGTTTTGAGCAGGCTGCGAAGATGATGAAACGCATGAGCGGCGGCGCTGGAATGCCTGGAATGGGCGGCATGCCAGGATTTGGTGGTGCTGGAAGCAAGTCGAAACGCAAGGATAAAAAGTCAAAGAAGAAGGGCGGAAAGTCTGGAAATCCTATGCGTCGAGAAGCAGAAGAGCGCGCACTTCGCGAGCGTCTTTCGGGAACTGGTTCCGCAATGGGCGGAGGTTCTGAAGAATCTGCTTTTGCAAAACCTCAGCAGACAGATATGCAGGGTCTTCCTGCCGGTTTGCAGAATTTGATGAACTCTGACGCTGAATACGAAGATGCTCAACTTCCACCTAACTTCGGCGGCGGATTAGCCGGTCTTTTTGGAAGATGATTCTTGTAGTAGTAATTTTGTGGGTTGTGTTTGCAGTGCTTCTTGCGTGGCAGCTACTTCGTTGGCTTCCAGCTGAAGTTGATAAACATAACCCACTTCCGTATGCTATTGCGTTACTGCCGCTGGCTACTTTCGTAATCGGAACGTTGTTTTTATGCTGTTGCGGTGCTGCAGTGTGGTGCGAATTTTTCTACGGAAAATATGTGCAAGCGCAATCGAGCGGTATTACGCAGTCTTACGCATATTTATGCGTTTCATACGCAGCGTTGTTTCTGATTTCGCTGCAGTCGTATATGCCGTATTGGATTGGAAAATTGCGCAGTTTTATTGGTGAATTGCGCAGTCAATCTACGGCAAGTTCTCCTATAAAAATACGCGTAATGACACTTAACTGTAGGTATGGAAGAGCAAACGCATCTCAAATAATCAAAATAGCAGAAAAATATCATATAAATACGTTACTTTTACAGGAATTAAGCGAATCTTTAGTAAATAATCTAAAAAAATTAGGAATTTGCGAAATTTTTCCGACTTCATGCATAGGCGCGCAAAGTGAGCATAATAACGGAGGATTTAACGCAATCTTTACGCAGTATTCCGCTATTGAAACTTGCGACGATTCCGTAGAAATTGAAGCGGCAAAAGTGCCGACTGTGACGACAGCGAGAACGGTAGGAACAGTAGGAACAGCGGGAACAAATTTCGCGACTTGTGCGAAAAATATTAGGATAACGTTCGCATCTGCTCACACGAAATCGCCTATGCGAAGTTGCAAAGCGTGGAGCGAAGGGATATGCACGCTCGCAAAAATTGCGGAAAGTAGAGGAATTGAAGAAGACAGAGCTTACTCAACTCTTACGATTATTACGGGAGATCTCAATTCAACAATTGATCACCCAAGTTTTCGTTCGCTTTTGAAAGCAGGTTTTACAGACGCAGGAATTTCGTTAGGAAAGCGTTTGCGCACATGGCCTACGTGGCTTAAATGGCCAAATTTGACGCTTGATCACGTGATTTTTTGCGCAAAAAATTGCAGAGCTGCGGCCGGTTGGCAGCAAAATGCGGTAGTTGACGGCACTGATCACCTCGCGTATATGGCAGAAATCAAAGTAGATTAGCGTAGCGATATGCGAATATCGTAGCGGACTTAAACCAACCTCCTCCATTTACGAGAGCACTCTCTCGCAAATGGAGCAAAACACAACAATAAACCCTCCAAAAGCGAGAGAAGGCTCTCATGATTGGAGCAATACGCAGGCCAACACCCTCCAAACGCGAGACGATACTCTCGCAAATGGAGCGTATGACGGAAACAAACCCTCCAAACACGAGACGATACTCTCGCAAATGGAGCAAATGACGATGACAAACCCTCCAAACACGAGACGGTGCTCTCGCAAATGGAGCAATAATCAACAGCTAAACCTCCAAACGTGTTCTAACGCTCGCGCTATAAGCGCTCGCTACGAAACTCGCGTTGGAAGTCCACTGGACTTCCAACCTAAGCGAGTTTCCGCTCCGAGTTGCTTTCGCGCGCTAAATCGCAGCGCTCAAGCAGGTCGTCGCGCCCGCAAATGGAGCGAATAACGATTCTAAACCCTCCAAATGCGAGAGAGGATGCTCATGTTTGGAGAATTTAAAATTCGAATGGCTAATATTTATTATGCGAACGCACACTATAGCATTACACTTATTTATATGCTTTCATAAGCTTTTATACACTGTTTTATTTCACTGGATGTAAAGCGCTACGAGAGGTGATATATGACTGAAGATACGCATTCTAATAAATCACAAAGCGATTCTAAATTAATAAAAACCTCCGCACTCCCCTCCGCACTCCCCTCATCCACACCAACCGCACCATCCACAACCTCCGCACCAACCGCACCATCCGCACGCGCTTCACTACTCTCCCTAATGATTGCGCTATTTTCCGCCGTAATAGCCTTTCAACTCAACGTTTCCATGCTTTCCCCCGCACTCCCGGCAATGCAACGCGAGCTTAATACTACCGACTCATATATCGGCCTTACTCAAACCATTTTCTTCACTTCTGCAGCCTTATTTTCCTTATTTTTGCCGCGTTTAGCGGATATAGTCGGCCGCAAAAAAGTACTTTTTTCTATGCTTCTTATTGCAACTGTAGGATCTGTAATTTCAGCTTTGTCGCTTAACGCTAAGATGCTTATGTTTGGCCGCGTTTTGCAGGGTGCCGCCGGCCCTGTTGTGCCACTTGTGTTGATTATGTTGCACGTAAGAGTTAAAGATAAACGCCATTACGCTAATCTTATGGCCGTGTTAACTTCAGTAAATGGCGGTATTGCTGGCATTGATGCGCTTTTAGGCGGCGCGATTGCGTGTAGTTTTGGTTTTAGATCTGTTTTTGTTTGCATAGCTTTAGCTTGTGCAATTGCAGCGATTTTGATTCTTGCAAAAACTGAAGATTCTTCCGTTGAAAATACGCCTCGCATGGATTGGCTTGGAGTATTCCTTCTTAGTTTGGCGTTTTTGTGCGCTTATATGTCGATTAATGAGTTGCAAAAGTTATCTAATTCTAATTTTGCTTTTGTACTGATTCTTGCTTTTAGCGCAATTGTTTTGTTCGCAATTTTTTGGAATGTTGAGCGCAAAAAAGAAATATCTGTTAGTAAATTAGTAAAGCCTATGATTTCGACTCACTACCTACGCCAACGCCGAACGTGGGGTTTGCTTTCAACGACTCTTTTCACTATGACCGGCGTTTTTGCAATTGCAAACGGAATTTTACCTAAGCTAGCTCAAGATTCGCATTTTGGCGCCGGCCTTGATTTAAGTGTTGTTTCTTTTGTTACACTTACCCCCTACGCCATAATCGGCTTCATTTTTGGCCCTGTTACTGGAGTGCTGGCAGGTAAGTTCGGTTATCGCATTGTGTTGCAATTTGGCATAATGTTTAGCATGTTAACTCTTTTCGCGAGCGCATTTTTGCTAAAATACCCTTCAGCACTTTCTTTGCTTGCAGTTTCTATCTGTCTCGGTATTGTTTATTCAGGTGTTACAAATATTATGCTTAACGGCTTGGGAATAGTTCTTTCTCCTAAAGATAATCCTGGTTATTTACCTGGTTTAAATGCTGGTGCGTTTAATCTTGGCGCAGGACTTAGTTTTGCTCTTTTGTATGCAAGTTTTACTGTTTTTGATAATCTTTTTGCTGGAAATTGCGGATATTTGGCATCTATTATTGTGGGTGCTGCTACTCTTGCATTGGCACTGATTTGTTCAATGTTTATTCCAAAGATAGAAGGCTAGTTTGTAAGTATGCGTGTTATTTCAGGTCGTTTTAAATCGTTGCCGTTGACGTCAGCTCAATCATGCACTCGTCCTACTACAGATCGCACTAAAGAGGCGATTTTTTCTAGACTTGATTCATGGAATGTTCTTGAGAATGCGCGCGTTCTTGATTTGTTTGCCGGAACTGGCGCTCTTGGAGTGGAAGCATTATCTCGAGGCTCTCGTGAGCTTGTGTCGGTTGAAGCGAATGCGCAAGCGGCAGCTCTTATACAGCGCACAGCTAAGCTTTTGCAAAATTCGCGCGAGTGGAATAGTGATCTTAGTATGCGAGTTGTTCGTAAACGCGCAGAACAGTTTGTAAATGACTACAGTGGCGCTGCTTTCAATCTTGTATTTATAGACCCACCTTACGCTTATGAGACTTCTGAATGCGAGAATCTGCTTAATAAAATGTGCGAGAGTGGAGTGATTAGTGTTGAAGCAGATACGCTTGTTGTACTTGAGCGCAGCGTTAGAAGCGTTTCGCCTAATATGCCTGATGGCTTGGAGTTATTTGATACTCGAGACTATGGCGAAACTGCTGTTTTGTATATTCAGCCTAAGCGTTAATCAGTTTTGTTAAGTTTGCCAAATTATTTGGCTTGTGCTTGGGTTTTAGGAACTCTTATCTTTGGATGCTCTCCTGAAACTTCCCATCCGAGTGATATAAGTTTTTTCCGATCTGCCTTATCTAATTTACTGCAGTCGAGTTTCGTAAGTAAATCTGGACGTATCTCGTCAGTTCGTTCTAACGCTTCGTCTCTGCGGAATCTGTCTACTTTAGCGTGATTTCCGGATGTTAGTATTTCTGGTACACTTATATCTCTCCAAGTGGTTGGTCTAGTGTACTGCTTGTGCTCTAAAAGCGCGTCTTTTCCTGTATATGATTCTTCAATAATCGATTCTGGATTTCCCATAAATCCTGGAATTAAGCGAGTTATTGCTTCTACCATTGCGCAAACTGCCACTTCCCCACCATTTAATACGTAATCGCCAATCGAATATTCACGCACATCATAGCCTTTAGAACGGTAATATTCTGGTATTCGCGCATCGTAACCTTCGTAACGTCCGCAGCCAAAAATCAGATGTTTTGCGCTACTTAAGCTTGTAGCTGCTTCTTGATTAAATAGCGGAGCAGATGGGTTTGGAAAGATTATAACAGGCTTCGTTAGTATAGCTGCGTTTTCGGGTACAGACGCACTTTCAGATACGGCAGCACTTTCGCAATTTTCTGCAAGAAGCTCATCTAAACATTCAGCCCAAACTTCCGGCTTCATAACCATTCCAGCGCCGCCGCCAACCGGAGTATCATCAACTGACTGATGAACGTCGTGCGTCCATCTTCGCAAATTGTACGCGTTAATCTTAAGTAATCCGTTTTCTTGAGCTTTTCCCAATAGGCTCAAATCAAGTATGTGAAAGTATTCTGGGAATACGGAAACGATGTCTATATTCATCATAATGAGTCTATTTCTGCTCGCTTAAGTACTTAAGTAATTTCTGTGTTTACAACTTGCGTATTGGCATAGCCGTGCAATTTTGCATAGCCGCGCAATTTTATACTTTAGAATCCAGGAATCAATCCGCCTGGAGGGTCTATAGTCAAATATCTGTCTTTTAAATTTACTTCCGGAACAAGCGCTTCTACAAACGGTACAAGCGCAGTTTTAGTATCGTCTATCTTAGAATCTTCTTTATTGGATACGTTACTTTTAGTAGATGCGTTTTCCTTGTTTTCAATCTGATTAGATAGACGAATTTTTAGTAAACTTTGCGCTCCGTCGAGCACGTCGACGACTTTCCCAATAACTTGCGAAGATAAACCGAGCTGATTATTCTCGCACAAACGCGCTTCTAATCCAATTAAATCTTTTATATACCACGCATTTTCGTCAGCGAGCTTTTCCGCATCCTCCGCCGGCACATATAATTCCAAACCGTTAAGATTTTCAGCAGCGTTTCTATCTTGCGATTCTTCAAACAGCAGAATCCAGCGGTTCTTAAATGTTCGCGCGCGCTCAACAATGAATTCGCGAGCAGCATCTGAACTGTAAAGCACAGTGCCGGGTTTGAAACGTTCTTCGGGCTCGTCTGTAAAAACTTGTACAGTAACCTCACCCTTTAGTCCTTGGGCTTTGCCGATACGACAAACCCTCAGCAGGTCGTTGCGACGTTGCTGAGGGTTGCCATAAGAATGTTGGTCTAATGCCACGTTCATCTCACTTATTTCACTTATTGCGTACGTCCATGATATCTACGCGTACATTGTGATCGCTTAACGCTTGCACAACGGTGCGGATAGCATTGGCTGTACGTCCACCTCGTCCGATAACTCGTCCGATATCCTCAGGATTCACGCGAACGCGCAGCAGCTCTCCGCGAGCATTTTCGTAGGAGCGCACTGAAACATCGTCTGGAAAATCAACGATGTTTTTAATGAGATGTTCCACAGCTTGAGACAGCATAATTACTCAGCCTTTTCCTCGGAAGCAGCTTCTGCTGGAGCTTCTGCTGGAGCTTCTGCTGGAGCTTCCTCAGCTTCGTTTGCAGCAGCCTCAGCTGCAGCCTGAGCCTTAGCAGCGGCTTCAGACTTAGCGGCCTTCAGCTTCTGAGCTTCAGCATCTACGGCTTCGATACGTGCTTCAGCATCTGGACCAGCTTCAGCGGTCTTCAAAGTACCTTCAGCACCTTCGAGACCCTTGAACTTCTGCCAATCACCGGTAATCTTCAAAAGCTTCAACACTGGTTCGGTTGGCTGTGCGCCAACGCCAAGCCAGTACTGCGCACGCTCAGAATTAATCTGAATCATGGATGGCTGCTTGTTTGGATCGTACACGCCGATCTCTTCGATAGACTTACCGTTGCGCTTGTTGCGTGAATCGGAAATAACCACGCGGTAGAAAGCGTAGAACTTCTTGCCCAGTCTCTTAAGACGAATCTTGGTTGCCAAAATGGCTCTCCTTATAACTAGAGTCGTAGAATTTCGCTTGGGTGTGGGGCACTCCTTGCGAGCTTCCACATGTTCCTCACGTGGCCGGGAAGAGGGCGCCGATTCCACGCGAATAACTTATCTATTATGTCGCTTTGCTTGGACGATTTTTCCGTGTAAGTCACTTTAGGGCGCTTGATTGACGATGGGTATTAGAGCTGAGAAATAATAAACTCCGCTCCAAAAGCGAGAGAGTGTTCTCGCAAATGGAGCAAAACACAAGCCAACATCCTCCAAACGCGAGCGCGCGTTCTCGCGATTGGAGCACTACGCAACAATAAACCCTCCAAACGCGAGATGAGACTCACGCAAATGGAGCATTTAAAGGCAGAATTAACTCCAATTACGAGAACCACCTCTCACAAATGGAGCAACCAACCTAAACTAAACCCTCCAAACGCGAGATGAGACTCTCGCAAATGGAGCAAAACACAAACCAACACCCTCCAAACGCGAGAGAGTGTTCTCGCGATTGGAGCAAAACACAAGCCAACACCCTCCAAACACGAGACAAGACTCTCACAAATGGAGCAGCCGACGGAAATAAACCCTCCAAACGCGAGAACAACATCTCACGATTGGAGCAAATAATCTAATCAACAACTCCAATTACGAGAACCACCTCTCACAAATGGAGCAAATAATGGTTATTTCCCAAAATGTTTATACAGAATTTGACCTATAACCCCAGAATTTCTTGTTTTCGTTCTTATTTTCAGCGTGTCGCGTATAACACATATTAGGACACTACGCTTCTAAAACTCGTATTAATTACAGATTTAAAGAATTATCAGGTATTTTTATATCCCGTTTCACAAATAAAAAAGCCATTTACTTTCCGTTGGGCACATTCCCATCTCAATTGCATCCAAAGGAAAGCTAAATGGCTTAATTCAATAATACACTAATTTAGAAAAAGTACAATACTATTTTCAAATAATTTTTATAAAATATTTTCAAAACAAAATCAACAGTTGAAATTAAAACAAAATCACAAGAAAAGAACACATTAATTCTACCTGAAAATTAATTTCATCAATTATTAAATTATTAAATTAAGAGAATTTCAAATTAGATAAACGTAAAACCAAATTTACAGCAAAAAATGACTTGATTAATAACCCTCCAAACGCGAGAACAACATCTCACGATTGGAGCAAATAATCTAATCAACAACTCCAATTACGAGAGCAGCCTCTCATAAATGGAGAATTCAGTAGAATCAAAGCCTCCAAACGCGAGACGATGCTCTCACGTTTGGAGCGCTGCGCAACAAACAACCCTCCAAAAGCGAGAAAGGGGTCTCGGGATTGGAGGAAAAGTAAGGTAGACAACTCCAATTACGAGAACAACATCTCGCAAATGGAGCGCTGCACAACAAACAACCCTCCAAACGCGAGAAAGGAGTCTCGCAAATGGAGCAATAAGCAACAAACTAAATCGCAAGAAAAATCCGTAAAAAAAAATAAAAAAAAATAAATAAAAATCCACAAATCCACATCTAAAAATAAGCAAAAACCTAAGTAAAATGCGGCCTCACATAGGCTGTATCCACAATGCACATTTTTTCTTTTTTTCCACTTCTACGCTCAGTATCATCTATTTACAAAAAAGCGGAAAGGCAAAATAATATGATAAAAAATACACTAAATAATAAATTAAGCGAATTAGACATAGCACTAGACGCTGCAGAAAACGAAGGCTCCTGCCTTATGGCATCGCATCTTCCGTATCGCAACGGCGTACGACACAGCCTAAAATCAGGGGATCTGGTCGAACCATATTATGGATTGTATGCGCGCAAACTGTTTTGGTTAAGCCTAACGCACAAAAAGAGAATTACGCACATCGCAACGCGACTTGCGCAAAAAATAAAAATAGGTGTGTGGAAGTTTACCGGCGAAACAGGCGCAGCCTTACTTAATTTTGAAACGCCTAGTGCTCCAGATACCTGTGGAAAACCCATAAAAATATATGTCTCATGCCCCTATGCAGACAAGCACGCTGCCGAGGCGCGTTCTCACGACTCTTACAAGTCCGCAAAACGTCAGCTTCGGCGCGTGCAATTACCGGATATTATTGAGGACGAGGATGGGATTCGTCTCGAAGAGTGCGATTTCAAACGTGAAAAATATGGAGGAAAACGCAACTCAAATAAAAACGCAGATAACGGCGCAAGTAACGGCGCAAGTAACGAGAAGCCAAAAAATCTAAATACAACTAATTTTGGTCATGTTGCAACGTTAGAAGAATCTGCAGTGAAAAGCGTGGCAAGCATTTATAACGTTTTGTTTGTATGCGCGTGGACTCTTCCTTTCAGATGCGCACTGCCAATTTTTGACTCTGCGGCTCGAAATGGCGTAAATCTTGAAAAAGTTTACCGCGTTTGCAGTAAATTTTACGCTGATTACCGCTATCAGCAAGAGGCAGCGGATTTTCAAGACCTGCCATATTTTAAGCAAAAAAATTCTCTTCTTACATACGTTGACGAAAGTGATGTTTTATCTCGACTGCGCACACTTTGCCAGCTTGCTGACGGCAAAAGCGAGAATGGCGGAGAGTCGTTGGCGCGCGCTGCGATGATTGAGCTTGGTTTTGTGCGGCCTGAGCTGCAGCATGAATTCCCTAATGAGACTAATCCAAAGTGGCCGTATAGGGTTGATTTTGCGTGGAAAGTTGGCGGAAAATTGATTGTTGGAGAGCTTGATGGTGCTGATAAATATTTAGTTAACGCTGGAAAAAATATTGATTTTACTGATAATGACGAAAAATTTAACGGAAATAATGAAATTAAGAGAAACATCGACACTATTGATGCAGCGAGCAGCGACATATCTTATGACACTTCCAACAACTCGTCTAATTCCAACAGTTCGAATGAATTCATACTACGCAATTACGATAGATCTGCTGTAATACGCGAGCGCGATAGGGAGCGGCATTTGTACAGTTGCGGGGTTGATACTATAGTGCGATTTGACTTCTCCCACGTGATTTCTCCAGCAAAGCTTGAGGAGCGTTTGCTGGGCGCCGGGGTGCCTAAAATTACGTTTTGATATTACGAAAGTTACACGTGTGCAGGTTACGATTTAATTTTGCATTATAAAGATGTTGTTGAGGCGAATTTATGTAGTCCTTCGCCGTTATGTACTGTTTAGTCGCTATGTACTTTTAGTCGCTATGTACTCAGCTAGAGCGCGCATCAAAACGCGCATCAAAACGCGCATCTCTGCAAACTAACGCGTTTTCACTGGTATTAATAGATAAGTTTTATGCGAAATTTTATATTATTCGCATATTTTATAACTTCAATTATGAAAAACTGTTTACTCACTTAAACTGCGATAAAAACGAAAGATAAACGGAACGAATATATCTGCTCAAGACTTCACAAAGTGGGCTTAATGGGGTTCGAACCCACGACCTTCTGCTCCGGAGGCAGACGCTCTATCCACTGAGCTACAAGCCCGCAACTCGTGAAAGTATACACGTTACTAGGGATTGTAAGTAGAGGACGATAATAAACCCTCCAAAAGCGAGAGAGTGTTCTCGCAAATGGAGCAATAATCAACAGCAAACCCTCCAAACACGAGAGAATGTTCTCACAATTGGAGCATTCAAAGGCAGAATTAACTCCAATTACGAGAACCACCTCTCGCAAATGGAACAATAATCCTAAGCTAAACCTCCAAAAGCGAGAGAATGTTCTCACAATTGGAGCAAATAAGGGAGTTATTCCAAAAAATGTGTGTACAAAAATTTTTTGTTTCTGTTCTTATTTTTGGCGTGTGACAATAGCTCATGTTAAGACTACACACCATAAAGCTCGTACATGATCACAGAAACAGAGAACTTAAATAATCACACGGTATGCTTTACATCTACTACGGATTAGAATTGGTTTTATCAATAAAAAAAGCCATTTACTTTCCGTTGGGTGCATTCCCGAATCAATCGCATCCAAGGGAGCTAAATGGCTTAATTCAATAATACACTAATTTAGAAAAAGTACAATACTATTTTCAAATAATTTTTATAAAATATTTTCAAAACAAAATCACACGAAAAGAGCACATTGATTCTACCTGAAAATTAATTTCATCAATTTTAAATTATTAAATTATTAAATTAAGAGAATTTCAAATCAGATAAACGTAAAACCGAATTTACAGCAAAAAATGACTTGACTAATAAGCCTCCAAACGCGAGAGAAGAGTCTCACAAATGGAGCGATGCGCAACAATAAACCCTCCAAAAGCGAGAGAAGAGTCTCGCAAATGGAGCGGAGGGCAGAAATAAAACCTCCAAAAGCGAGAAAGTGGTCTCATGTTTGGAGGAAAGAAGGAAAGAATAAAGAATAAAAGTAAAAGAATAAAAAATACAAGAATATACAAAATATAAAAAGTATGGCGGAAATAAGCCTCCAAACTCGAGAACAACATCTCACGATTGGAGCGCTACGCAATAAATAAGCCTCCAAATGCGAGAAAGGGGTCTCGGGATTGGAGCGGAGCACAACAAACAACCCTCCAAAAGCGAGAGAAGAGGCTCGGAAATGGAGGGAAAAGCAAGGTAGACAACTCCAATTACGAGAACAACATCTCACAAATGGAGCAAAACGCAGGTCGACACCCTCCAAAAGCGAGACGATGCTCTCACGATTGGAGGGAAACGAAACAAGCAACCCTCCAAAAGCGAGATAGGGGTCTCATGTTTGGAGGGAAGGAGGAAAGGAGGAAAGAATAAAAGAATATAAAAGATAAGAATATAAAAAATAAAAATAAAAATATAAGAATATAAAAGAGTAAACAAAAAAACAAAAACAAAAACAAAAAGAATAATAAAACAAAAAGAATAATAAAACAAAAACAAAAAAGGGGCTGAGAACTCAGCCCCTGTCTGGTTGTAAAGCGAATGCTTTACAACCAGACTAAGTTAGCAGGCTCAAACTGCGATTAAAACGCGAACGCTTTAATCCACAGTTAGAGCAGATTTGCTTAGTGGCGGACCTTACGGACAGCAGCACCCATACCAGCAAGAACAGAAGCAGCCAAAGCAGTCAAAGCAATAGCAGCACCGGTCTTAGGAAGGTTCTTACCAGCCTTATCCTTACCCTTCTCAACAGTAATCTTACCCTGCTTATCAGCCTTCTTATCAGCAGCGGCAGCACCATTAGCGGCACCCTTAGCAGCAGCGGCAGCAGCAGGACCAAACTTACCAGACTGAGCATCACGATAAAGCTGCTGAGCATCAGCAAAACCAGGGAAAGTCTTATCCAAAGGATCCATAGCTACAACAACTGGAAGCTTGGTAACATCGACACCAAACGCAGCAGCCACATTCACAGCAGCCTTGTAAGCATCATAAGCCTTCTGAGCCTCAGCATTAGCAGCATCGAAAGCAGCCTGCTTCTCAGCATACTTAGCAGCAGCAGCCTTAAAAGTATTCTCAGTGAAAGTCTTCTTAGCCTTAGCACGATCTAAACGATCATTAAGATCCTTGTACTCCTTAGAAGTCTTATCACCAGCGAACAAGTCAACAGCCTTCTGAGCAGCCTCAACCTCAGCCTGAGCAGCCTCATCAGCCTTCTTAGCCTTAGCAGCCTCCTCATAAGCCTTCTGAGCATCAGCCTTAGCAGCAGCATTCTTCACGCGAGCAGCATCATAAGCAGCAGCCTTAACCATAACATCAGCCTTAGCAGCATCAGCATCCTTCACAGAACCTGGCTGAGTTGGGGTAGTAGGATCATGCTTTGGTGGATTCTGCTCACTACCACTGGCCTGGCAAGCAAGCTTAGCAAGATCAGCCTTAGCAGCAGTCAACTCAGCATCCTTAAGGAAGACCTTATACTTAGCCTGATTCAAACTATCCTTGCTGGCAGCGAAAGTATCAGCATTAACAGTTTTATCTAAAGCCTTAGGATCAAGCTTACCAGCTTTATTAGCATCAGAAGCATCGAATGCGGCAGCAGCAGTCTTCTTTAACTTCTCATCAGCCTTCACCTTAGTTACAACGTCAGCAAGACTCTTACGTGCATGTTCTGCAGCATCATCAAGAGCACCATGATCCTCGCCTGCATCCTTAGCAGCTTTAGCCTTAGCAGCGGCATCCTTGTAAGCGTTAACAGCAGCCTTATACTGACCAGCCAAAGTCTTAGCGTTATCAAACTTGGCTTGTGCAGCATCATATTCAGACTTTGCAACAGTTACCTTAGCCTCAAGCACGGCCTTCTCCTGCTCAAGCTTTGTAACATTGTTCTGAGCAGTAGCGCACTTCTCGGCCTTTGGATCCTTAGCAGGCTCAGCAGCGAAAGCTGGAGCGGCGAATGCCATACCGGAGAGGAGGGTGGCGCCAGCAGCGAATGCGGCGATAGCCTTCTTATTCAACATAATAATTTCCTTTCTTCTTCTCCTTCGTGCTAGGAACACGAAGAAAAAATGCTAGATGCGGTTTCCCGCGTGTGCTTCAGAAACTAGGGATTTCATCCGCAACAGGATTAACTATACGACCCGCTCTCAGAAAACTCAATAGTAATTCTCAGGTTCGCAAACGCAAAATAATTAAAAATATTGAAATATTTTCTCTATTTTTCTGCAGATACTGAAATATTTCCTGCTTTATTTTGTAAATATAGAAAATATTACAAAACACGCCGCATTAAGACTTTTTTCATAAAATTCTCAGGATTCTTTAAGGTTTGCGCTAATGCACTAAAAACAAGCGAAGCGAAAACAACAAACGCAACAAACCCAACGAACGCAACGCGGCACAGAAAATGCGCAACAAACCCAACGCGCCGCAGCAACAAACGAAAAACTAAACCACCACTCACCTACTCGGCAACAGGTTCCACAGTCGGCGCCAAAACCAAATCCTTAACAAGCTCGCGCGTACGAAGCTGCGAATCCGCATCCAAACCGTCATCAGTAATAACGGTATCAACCTGATCAAAACGCGCAAACAGCGAAAGCGACGTGCAACTCCACTTAGTATGATCCGTCAAAATAATCGTGCGGTCAGCAATATCCATTAAAGCCATATCCGTAGCCGCCTCCAAAGAATTCGGCATTAAGAAGCCGCGCGGAAGAGACACAGAATGCGTACCCAAAAACACAGTATTCACACGAAGAGAAGCCACAACTTTATCCGCAATAGGCCCAACCAGCGAATTCGAGCGCGTAATCACACCGCCAGTAACAATAACCTCAACATCCTTAGACTCAAGCGCCTGCACAAGCTCCGCAACAGGAATCGAATTAGTCAAAATCGTAATACCAGAAGCCCTACGCGACTCAAGTAAATGCTGCGCAAAAACGTAAGCCGTAGTGCCGCCGCCAATAGCAATCACATCTCCTGGAGACACATAATCCACAGCCAAACGCGCAATTGCATCCTTCAAACCAATATCCATCTGCGACTTAACAGAAAACAGAGGCTCCGAAAGAAGCGTATTAGTTGTTACAGCGCCGCCGTGAACGCGCTTTAACAGACCGCGATCCGAAAGTTCCGCAATATCCCTACGAACCGTCATAGCAGAAACGTTCAGCTCTTTAGAAAGAGCAGTAATACGCACTGCACCGCGAGTACGAAGACGACTTAAAATCAAATGCTGACGCTGTGAAGAAATCATACGAACATTATCGCACACGTAAACGCAAAAAACAAACGTAATTGAGCGTTTCTAAACGAAAAATGACGCATATTTCACAAAAATAACGCAAAATTCAGTAAGCAATGTGAGAATGCACAAAAATAAGCGCAACCAAAGATACAAAACGAACATTGCCGGCGCAAAATACACTTACTTAAAACGCAAGAAAAACAAACATGCAGCCTTGTAGCTTAACGATTAGCAGCTTAACAGCTTAGCGACTTAACGTCTTATCGATTAGCTAAATCATGCAGATTTACACCACGCAATTTAGCAAAATCAGCAGCTGCACCCGAAAGTAACAGTGACGTATGCAAACGAACATCGTCGACAGTTTTACAACCAAGCAAAGCCATAAGAGTGCGTATTTGCGACTGCCAAGACGTAATCTGCTGCAAAAGCGCATCCTCGCCGCTGCACATAAGCGTATGCAAAAACTCGCCAGCAACGCCGGCAGCCCTAGCGCCCAAAGATAAAGCGCGAAGCACGTCAAGAGGATTGCGAATACCGCCGCTTGCGAATACGGAAAGAGAATTTTGATTAGATGATGATTTGCAGACGCAACTCGAATGAAGCACATCCAGCAACGATTCAACAGTACTAAAACCCCAATCAGCTAAATAACCAAAATCGCCAAACTCGCGACGAGCATTCTCAATAGACACAAAATTCGTGCCGCCTCTGCCACTTATATCAACATAACGGACACCAACATTGAGCAGCATCTCCACATTTTTAGCGCTCAAACCGCATCCGGTTTCCTTCACCATAACAGGCACGCCAGCAGCAGACACAGCCGAAGCAGCAGACACAATCTGCTCAATATTCTTAAGCCAAGAGCTTAAATCGCGATCTCCTTCAGGCATAACAAGCTCCTGCGCAGCGTTCAAATGCACTTGCAAAGCGTTCGCCTCAAGCAAATCAACGGCACGCATAGCATCCGAAACGCTAGCGCCAGCACTGACATTAGCCATAACAAAGCCGTTCGGATTTTCCTCACGAATTACGCTAAAAGTGCTAGCAAGCGAAGAATCACGAAGAGCAGCACTAAGCGAACCAGATGCCATAGCAACACCAGTTTTCGCAGCAACACGAGCTAAAGACGCGTTAATATTACGAGTACTCTCACTGCCGCCCGTCATTGCGTTGATATAAAGCGGATAAGACCATATGGCAGCATTATCAAAAACACTTACGCTAGTATCAACAGACTCAACTGACAGCTGCGGCAATGCGTTCGGCACAAAACGAATATCGTCGAAGCCAGCGTTTGCATGCGAATGATACTGTTCTTGTGCGAGCGCAATGTGCGCATCCTTGCGATTTTGCGTAATTAAATTTGTGGAAGATGTAGATACATTTGCGATTTTTGACGCTGAAGCTGCGGAAGATGCGGAAAGTGCGGAAGCTGCTGCAGGCGCGTTTGCGGAAACTGCTGCAGGCGCAGACTCCCCCTCATGCGGCAATCTTATATCATCAAATTTCGTACCAAAACGAAGCAAATTCATATTTTCACGCGTACGCTTTTTCGCTCTTTCATCAGACTCGTATTCCGGAATATCATCGAGCCAACTTTGAGAATCACAAATCACAGCGCGATCCGCATTCTTAAGCACTATATTTTCGGACTTACTGCCAGTGCCATTAATTTTAGCAACATTAATATTAAGAGGACGAATTTTATTCTCTTTCCAAGCGCATTTAACGCAATCAATTCGCTCTTTATCGGTTGAGTACAGTAGCGCAATACCGCAATCGCCGCCGCCAGCGCCGCTAGTTTTTGCAGGAACGTCGTAAATTAAAGCATCTTCGATAAGACGCGTAAGCTGCGGAGTTTCGATAACGGTGCCTGTAAGTGCGCTTAAATCTTTCAAAAGTTGACGCGCGCAAGCAAAACCGTTTGCAGCGCCAACGAGATCACCACTTTCAAGCGTAAATATAAGACGCTGCACCAAAGCCTCGCTTTTTGCGCAAAAATCTTTATACGTAAAAAGTTGGGATGCGGATAGTGAAGGTGCAGATGAGCGAGTAGTGCTAGCGCCGCTGCCAGCGCTCGACTTTACGCTACTGACAAGCTCCGCACTAGAAGCAGGAGAACCTGTCCAACCAACCAAAAGCTTAATATCAGATCTAATATCTAATCTCTTAATCTCAAGACGCGGCCACTTTTTGCACAAAAGTTTGCCAAAACTAGAGTCGCCAGATTTAACCAGCTCAAGCTCAGCACTAAGCCAATCGCGATCGTACGCTCTGTACATAATCCAGCCGCCGTACACGCTAGCTGCCACATCTCCTCCGCTACCCGACTTCTTAACAAGAGATGATGCAATCAGCGCAAGCTTGCAAATATTTTGAATGGAAAGATTGAGTTTATAAAATTCACAAAGCGCGCGCACTGCAGCAACAGTTACAGCTGCCGAAGAGCCGAGGCCGAATTTTCTGCCGCTTTTAGCGTCGTACAATTCGCTGGAAATGCGCAAATTATATGAGGGAAGAATGAAAGTTGAGCCGAATTCGATTGCGTATGCGTCGACCACGCGCATTGCGGAAAGTACGTAAGAGTAGGATTTTATTATTTCTTCGATATTAGACGGGGATGATGAGGATGATGCGGGAGATTCTATAGAAGATGCGGGAGATGCGGTTGCGGAAGATGCGGTTGCGGAAGTTTCTATAACAATACTTTTTCCGTTACGCGCGCGGCTCCAAATAAGCGGCTTATAATTTTCAGCTTCAGAGGCGATACTTCCGTAAAAAGTACTGCCGTAAAAAGTACTGTTTTTACTTAAATTAGCGTCATTTTTAACAGCAGTCTCATCTTTTTTCAAAAGATTTTCGTCGTCAACTGTAACAGTAACGAAACGATTTACTGCCGCAACTATCGCAGCAGCACCATCAACTACAGCATATTCTCCAGCAATATACAATTTTCCAGGAGCACTCGCCTGAGCCTTAGTCATTTTTCACACCCCTATTAACAATCAAACCGCTACCAGGAAAAGCCAAAATAAAATCCGGTTCCGAAGTACTTATCGAACTGCTTACAGAACTGCTTGCAGTGAGAGCAAACTCGCGCTTAACGCGATCTACGAGCTCATTCAAAACTCGCTCGGCAGCAGACGCAGAAGTAATTACCTTCACATTAGGACCCGCATCCATAGTCGCCCAAACAGGCCAACCGCAATCACGCATAGACTTAACAACCCCAAGCACAGCGTGAGTTTTCGCAGTCAAATAATCCACTGGCGGCACCGCATCACGCATAGACTTGTGCATACCAAAAGAATTACGTTCAACAGCGTCACCCAACATCTCAATATCACTGCTCTTAACAGCACAAAGCGCCTGCCGGAGATCTTTAGCAGACTGCTCAACCCACGGCATATACGACGGCGAAGTTTGCACAGTGCGACGCATGGCATCACGACTAGAAATCGACTTCTTAGAAGAATCTAAAACAACAGCAATCATAGCAATATCAAAGTCTTCGGGAACATCAACAGGCTCCGCGAAAGAAGTCTCATCGCCGGAAGCATCGCCGGAAGCATCGCCGGCAGAAGTATCAACAGAATTATCAACAGAACCAGCATGCCAGAGGACAATACCACCATAAACAGAACGGCAAGCAGAACCGGAACCTCTACGGGCAAGCCTAGAAAGATCACGCGAGCTCAACTCCAAACCGGCAGCGTAAGAAGACGCAGCAGCAAGCGCCGCAAAACCAGAAGCGCTGGAAGCTAAACCTGCCGCAGTCGGCACATGATTAGTTGAAATAACACTAGCTTTCTTTGAAATACCAGCCATTTTGCGCACTAAATCAAGCATATTCACTATTCTGCGGAAGGAAGAATCATCTAAACTAAGGTTATTGCCATCAAAATTAACACAATCTTCAGTAAGATTGTCGTCGAAACTTACGCTAGTAGTAGTCCATAAATCCGAAAGAGTAAGGGAAAGAGAAGAAGTATAAGGTAAAATCAAATCTTCATTACGCTTACCCCAATATTTAATTAGCGCGATATTCACATTCGCTCTAACTACAGCTGTGTTAGATGAAAGATTAGAGTCAAACTTTATTTTCGGCTGAATCTCTACTTTTTGCATGCTAACCCTTCGGAATAAATAATGAAATAAGATAGCTCCAAGTTGATATTCTACCAAAATCGCGCGCTGAAACATACGCGGAATAAGAAATGTGAATGTGTTGTGAGCGTAAATCGCATATCGTAGCCTTTTGCGATTAAGACGACTAGATTAGAACAGTCGGAAAATGCGGAATTAAGCGATTGACAACTTGATAAATCTGTTAAAATAGTGCAAATCCGCCTTGGCGACGACTCTGCAATCAGTAAGGAGTCAGTAAGGAGATACAAACTGTGCCTCAGACTCAGCCTCAGAGCAAATGCGATCTTGCCGAAAAACTTACTGCAGAAAATGTTGGGGAAATTATTGCAAAACCCGCTGGGGAAAATAAATGCAGTAGAGGAAGAAGCGCGGTAGATAGCGCAGTAGGTCGCAGAGGAAGCAGAGGAAGCAGAGGAAGCAGTGTTGTAAGTCGCGCAAAAGTATCTGAAACTACACGAGCAGGATATGGCGAAACTTGTGCAAAAGTAATACTTTTCGGCGAACATTCTGTAGTATACGGTCATCCAGCGGTAGCATTGCCATTAAAAAATCTAAAAATGCGCGCAACCGTAACGGGCTGCAAATCTAGTAAAAATAATGAAAATGGTGCAAATAACGCAGACTCCACAAATAACGCAGACTCGCGAATAACGCTCACTTGCCTAGATTTTACGGGGCCGCTTTGCGAAATACCTCAGCGCTTGTACAGCGTGCGCACGGCAATTAAAGCCGCGCTAGAGTTTGCAGAATGGGACGGGCAGGCACTACATATAACAACAAAAGCAGATTTTCCGCCGGAACGAGGGCTCGGATCTTCTGCCGCAGCTGCAGGCGCAGTGATACGGGCGATTCTTGACTATTACAACATAAAAGCTAAAGAAAAGCAGATTTTTGAGCTAACTCAGACAGCTGAGCGCATAGCGCATGGTCATCCTTCTGGGCTGGACGCAACTGCAACAGCAGCGTCATGGCCGGTACGTTTTCAGCACGGAAAGTTTTCGCGCATGGACATTAATATGCGCGCTTGGATTATTCTGGCGGATTCTGGGCACAAAGGTATGACTCGCGTAACAGTCGAAGCGTTACGAAAATATTTGAAATCGCAGCCTGAAACTGTTAGCAAATTATTAGAAGAACTTGGCAGACTCGCCGCCGAAGCAGAATACGATTTGGCTAATGGCCGCGCAAAAAATATGGGCGAACGAATGACTCGCGCGCACAAGATTTTGGCGGAACTTGGCGTTAGTACGCCACAACTTGATTCGCTCGTGCGCACGGCATGTGAACACGGAGCGTTGGGTGCAAAGCTAACTGGCGGCGGTGGCGGCGGATGCGTAATAGCGTTGGCAGAAAGTGCGGAAGATGCGCGAAAAGTTAGCGCAGCTTTGCGAGAGGCTGGCGCTCGAAATACGTGGATTGTGGATATAAGTAGCGGACGCGAGTAGCGGACGCGAGTAGCGAACGCAAGTAGTGAACGCAAGTAGCGATTTTCACAGTTTTAATTAATAATGTACCGCTCCAAACATGAGACAGTCCTCTCACAATTGGAGCAAAACGCAGAACAACACGCTCCAAACACGAGACAAAGCTCTCGCGATTGGAGCAAATAATCTAATCAACAACTCCAAATACGAGAACACTTTCTCACAAATGGAGCAATAATCAACAATAAACCCTCCAAAAGCGAGAGAAGGGTCTCGCGATTGGAGCATTCAGTAGAATCAAACCCTCCAAAGACGAGACAAAGCTCTCGCGATTGGAGCATTCAGTAGAATCAAACCCTCCAAACACGAGACAAAGCTCTCGCGATTGGAGCAATAATCCTAATCTAAACCTCCAAAAGCGAGAACACTCTCTCACAAATGGAGCGTATGACGGAATCAAACCCTCCAAACGCGAGACAAAGCTCTCGCAATTGGAGCAATAATCAACAGCAAACCCTCCAAAAGCGAGACGAGGCTCTCGCGATTGGAGCAAAACGCAGACCGACACCCTCCAAACGTGTTCTAACGCTCGCGCTATAAGCGCTCGCTACGAAACTCGCGTTGAAAGTCCACTGGACTTCCAACTTGAGCGAGTTTCCGCTCCGAGTTGCTTTCGCGCGCTAAATCGCAGCGCTCAAGCAGGTCGTCGCGCCCGCAAATGGAGCAAAACGCAGAACAACACGCTCCAAACACGAGACAAAGCTCTCGCGATTGGAGCAATAATCAACAGCAAACCCTCCAAAAGCGAGAGAAGGGTCTCGCGATTGGAGCAAATAATCTAATCAACAACTCCAAACACGAGAGAAGGCTCTCGCAATTGGAGCAATAATCCTAATCTAAACCTCCAAAAGCGAGAACACTCTCTCACAAATGGAGCGCTACGCAATAAATAACCCTCCAAAAGCGAGAGAAGGGTCTCAGGTTTGGAGCAAATAATCTAATCAACAACTCCATTCGCGAGAGAAGGGTCTCGCGATTGGAGCAAGAGGCAGCATTAGCAGCTACAAAAGTCGGCAAATAAAAAAAAACTCCGCGAAAGTTGCGGCCAAATAAAACTAGACCACAACTCGCGCGGAGTAAATGCTTAAGTTCAATCCACATGGATCGCAAGCGGAAAACACTAAACGTGAAAAACCGCCTGCTGTAACACGTTTCGTAAAATTATTACAAATAACTACTCTGCAACAACCTTCACAGTGAAGGAAGCAGTGATTTCTGGATGCAACGCAGCGGTTGCAGGGAATTCACCAGTTGTCTTAATAGTGGCAACCTTGATTGTGCGAGCATCAACCTGAGCCTTAGGGGCCAAAGCTGCAGCGATCTTATCGGCAGAAACACCACCGAAAAGCTTGCCGGACTCAGAAACCTTAGCAGAAATCTCCACGACAGAGCCTTCAATCTGAGCCTTCTGAGCAACAGCCTCTTCACGAGTAGCAACAGCCTTTGCCAAACGAGCACGACGCATAGCCTCAATCTGAGCTGCAGCGCCCTTGTTCCAAGCAAAAGCAAGACCCTGAGGAATCAGGTAATTACGAGCATAACCAGCCTTAACCTCAACAACGTCACCAGAGTGACCGAGGTTAGCAACAGTCTTGGTAAGAATAACCTTAGTTTCAGCCATTGTTACAACCTCTCAATCAGCGACCGGTAGTGGCGTATGGAAGCAAAGCCATTTCGCGAGCGTTCTTCACGGCCTTCGCGATCTTGCGCTGTTCCTGCACAGTTACGCCAGTAATACGACGTGAACGAATCTTGCCGCGATCGGAAACGAACTTGCGCAGCAAAGCAACGTCCTTGTAATCAATTTCAGTAATTTTGGCAGCCTTCAAAGGATTTGGCTTCTTCTTGAAAGGCTTGACCGGTGGTTGCGGCCTCTTGCGTGACATAAGATGTCCTCTCTAAACAAAGCGATACGAACTTTTCTAAACGTTTCTAAACGCATTTAATATAATTTTTAATTTTCGTAACGCTTATAACCAATGAATAATAAATAAAATAAAGTTACAAGTTTAAACAGCTGAAATAAACTAACTATTAGTATTAAAACTCTGGTTCGTCACTACCACCGAAATCGGAAGTAGCGCCAAACGAAGCGAAACTATCGTTAGTTGGAGCAGAAGCACTCCACGGATCTGCAGCAGGAGCCGCAGAAGCAGCAGACGCAGATTGCGCTTGATTATTAGCATAATTTGCGCCACCAGCATAAGAGCTACCACCATGATAACCGCCGTTACCGCCGTTACCACTACCGTTAGCGTTACCCGCAGCACGCGATGCACCAGCAAAACCGGTAGCAGAGCTTTGACGAGTAACCTGAGCAGTTGCATAACGGAGCGAAGGACCAATCTCATCAATTGTTAGTTCAATAACCGAACGGTTAGAACCATCTTGAGCTTGGTAAGAACGCTGCGATAAGCGGCCTTGCGCAATAACACGCATACCCTTGGAAAGAGTGTTAGCACAATGTTCTGCCATGTCTCGCCACGCAGAGCAGCGCATAAACAGTGCAGGACCATCCTCAAACTGGTTAGAATTACGATTGAACGTACGTGGAGTGGAAGCGATAGTAAAACTTGCCACTGCAGAACCGTTCGCAATAGTTCTTAACTCTGGATCAGCAGTAAGATTACCCACTACTGTGATAACTGTTTCACCTGCCATACTGTGCCTTTTCTTTCCCGTAAAACTTAAGTTATTTGTGAAAGTCTTAAAGTCTTAAAGTCTTAAAGTCTTAAAGTCTTAAACTCTTAAGTTATTACGACGATTATCGAGCTTAATCAGCTGACTATAAGATTATTTACTTGGCGTCCTTGCGAAGAATCTTCGTACGGATCACAGACTCGTTCAAGTTCAACACACGGTCAAGCTCGTCGCTTAAAGCTGGCTCAGCAGTGTAGTTCACTACAACGTAATTGCCTTCAAACTTGCCGTCAATTTCGTAAGCAAGCTTACGACGACCCCAATAATCGGTGCCATCAACGGAACCGCCCTCATTGGTGACAAGCTCAAGATACTGCTCGGTCAACTTCTTAAGACCGCGCTCATCAAGCTCTGGATCGGCAATGAACATTAGTTCATACTTATGTGCAGACATCACCCACCTCCTTCGGACTATCGGCTGTGGTATTTCCACAGCAGGAGTGTGTTTGCAAAATTACCCTACGATTAGAGGGCAACTTTGACATTCTAACTTATAGACACGACTCAAACATATACGCTTAGATGACAGTCAACAAACAGTCAACAAGCAGCCGTCAAATCTAATGCGCATAAATACTACGCTGTTTCATATCCTCCGGAAGAGCATTACGCAACGAAACCAAAGAACCAGAGCGGAAAACAGAACGAATACCAGCAGCCAAAAGCGGAGCAATTGAAAGAACAGTCATATTATCAAGACGCTTTTCTTCTGGAACAGGCACAGTATCAGTCACAATAATTTCTCTAGCACCACAAGCTTTAAGTCTTTCAACAGCAGGACCTGAAAGCAAAGCGTGAGTTGCAACTAAAGTTACAGAATTAGCACCAGCCTCTCGCAAAGTACGCACAGCTTCGCAAATAGTGCCAGCAGTATCAATCATATCGTCAACAACAATGCAGTCACGACCACTAATATCGCCAATAATTCCGTGAGCAACAGCGCAATTAGGCCTAGTAATATCGCGAGTTTTGTGAATAAAAGCAAGAGGCAAACTACCAAGTTTTGCAGCCCACTGCTCAGAAACCTTAATTCGCCCAGCATCCGGAGACACAATCGTAGCATTGTCGAGTTTCATAGAGTTGCGAACATAATCAATGAGCACAGGCATTGCTGTTAAATGATCAACTGGTCCATCAAAGAAACCTTGCTCTTGAGCAGCATGCATGTCTACAGTCAAAATACGAGTAGCACCAGCAGAACGGAACAAATCAAACATCAAACGCGCAGTAATCGGCTCGCGACCCTGATGCTTCTTATCTTGACGCGAATACCCAAAGAACGGCGCAACAACATTAATACTGCGCGCGGAAGCACGTCTCAAAGAATCAACCATAAGCAGCTGTTCCATAATCCAATTGTTAATAGGATTAGTGTGAGCTTGCAAAACAAAAACATCAGAACCACGTACAGGCTGAGTGAAACGCACATACATTTCACCGTTTGCAAAATCGTAAGCAGTTGTCTCCAAAACGTCAATACCAAGGTATTGAGCCGTTTGTGAAGCAAGTTCCGGATACGCCCTACCGGTAACCAACATCATCTGTTTTTTAGGAGTGCCCTCAAGAATCGTTGACATATCTGCCTTCCCATTTTGCAAAATTTTTAGCGCAAATATGCGTATTTGCACATATAGATTTTATTCTACCAGCCCGTCAAGCCGTACCAACACAAAAATAATAAGATACGCAATTAAATAGAAAATTAGATAAAAAATTGCGCAAAAGTTACGAAAAATAAAAAAGATACGAAAATTTGTTAGCAGATAACAAAAAATTAGTAAAACTATCTAATCAAAGTCATCATAATAAATATAAGCAAGAAGCCTACAAAATCAGCCCAAGAGAACACAGCGCCAGCGAATATAACGCCAGTAATCGCAGCCAAAACAGGTTCGCTTGCACCAAGCAAAGTAGCTCTAACAGAACCAACTCGCATAACACCAGCAAGAAATAGCCAATACGCTCCAAAAGTTCCGCCAACAACAGTAAAGACGAATAAAGAGATAGCAAAAGCGTCAAGCGGAGGAAGCGTAGCCCACGGTCTAACAAACGGCATCAAAATAGAGCCGGCAATAATAAAAGTAATACCGTTAATGACAAAACTACCCCATTTAGCTACGAGTTTCATAGGCATAATAGCTAAAGCAGCAGTCGAAAAAGCGTCTCCTAATCCCCAAACCAAACCCATAATAGGCAAAGAAAGAGAGTTGATATTACCGCCAGTAGCCATAAGAGCAGTTCCAGCAAAAGCAAGAATCACACCAACGTTTTCGCGCATAGTAGGAGTTCTGCGATTACGCAAGCACACGTATAAAAGCACAAAAAGCAAGTTAAGACTTTGCAAAACTGTAGCAGTTCCAGAATTAGTCCAATCTATTGCCATCAAATATGTGATTTGCGCAAATAGCACGCATACCATTCCCGTAGCTACGATCATGAACCAGTCACGTCCTGCGCCGAAAACTTTTACAAGCTGCTTAGGTGTGAATATGGCTGCGATAATTATAAATAAGATTCCCGTTGCGAACTGTCTTACGCACGCTATTTGCATTGGCGACACGTGATAGTTCATCATTAAAATCTTGGAAACCGTTGCGTTTGTACCCCAAAGCGCTCCTCCAAGAAGCGTAAGAATCATACCGATTACTATGCTTCCAGCGGAATGATTAAATGAAGGATTTGGTTTTTCTGGATTTTCTGCGATTGCAGCAGCAGCAGCTTTTGACTCGTCGAAAGTTGAGGAAGCTGATTGAGTTGCAGAATCTGCGGAATCTGCAGAATCTGCAGAAGTTACAGAATCTGCAGAAGTTGCGGAAGTTAGCGTATCCGAAGCAGTAGTATCTGACGAAGTATCAGCAGAATTACCCTGACTATCGGCAATGCGTCGTTTGCGATGCAATATAAGCATAGCCATAGTCTACTTCTTTCATTTAAAACCCCAAAACTAACAATTTGCAACAATTAGCTTGCAACGTATTAATGTATTATTGCACGTTAAGTCAATTAATAAAAATATAAATGCAGAAAACTTCAAAAAATTTTGTATGCGTGTCGCAATAAGTAATAATTTATAAATCCGCCACGCAGAGTTTGCATTATCTAGAAAACGTGTTATTCTGTTTAAGTTGTTTGCTTAATGACGTTAAGTCTTTTCAGCTGTACAACATTGGAGAATTCGCCTAGTGGTCTATGGCGCACGCTTGGAAAGCGTGTTGGTGTAACAGCCTCACGAGTTCGAATCTCGTATTCTCCGCGCGTGTAGGGTTCTAGGCACTTCGATTGCCCGGAACCCTTTTTCGTATTATTTACGATTATCGCGCAATTAGTGGCGCTACTTGCGATTCGTAAGCACGCAAAGCCATATCGATCACATTGTGCATATCGTAGTAGCTGTAAGTGCCGAGTCTTCCGCCAAAAACAGTGCGAGGCTCAGCCGCCGCAAGCTCCGCATAGCGCGCATACAAGGCTTTATCTGCATCAGTATTCACAGGATAGTAAGGCTCATCGTCGCGAGTTGCAGCGCGAGAATACTCCTGCCATACAACAGTCTCCCCTGCTTTCACGCTTTTGCCAGGCACGAAATCAGCCTCGCCATCATCACAACCAGTCTCTCTGCCATCCTCACCCTCAACCTCCTCGCGCTCTGGATTAAAGTTCTTAAACTCAATCGCACGCGTAAACGGCACATCAGCATCCGAATAGTTCATAACTGGGCAACCAAAGTGGTCATTCTCCTGGTAACGCACTTCCTTAAAGTCAACGGTACGCCACTTTAACTCACCAAGCGCGTAATCAAAATACCTGTCCACTGGCCCCGTGTAAACAACAGGCACTCCAGCTTTCGCCAACGCGCGCTTATTAAACGGCTGTGATTCGTCGAAAAAGTCTACACCGAGCGAAACGTGAATTAGCGGATCGTCAATCATGCGCTGCATCCAAGCCGTGTAGCCGTCCGTTGGCAAGCCTTCCCAAGTGTCTTTAAAGTAACGATTATTGTAGTTAAATCGCACCGGCAAGCGCTTAATAATTCCTGCTGGAAGCTTAGAAGGATCCGTTTGCCACTGCTTTGCCGTGTAGTTTTTAATAAACGCTTCGTACAAAGGCCGCCCAATTAAACTAATGCCTTTATCGTTCAAATTTTGCGGATCTTTGCCAGCCAACTCCCCTGCTTGGCTTGCAATCAAAGCCTTCGCTTCTTCTGGCGTGTAGTGCGCGTGGAAGAATTGGTTAATCGTACCTAAGTTGATTGGCAGCGGATAAACTTCGCCGTCGTGAGTTGCGTACACGCGATGCACGTAGCTAGTAAACGACGTAAAACGGTTCACATAATCCCACACGCGCTTGTTGCTTGTGTGGAAAAGATGCGCGCCGTACTTGTGAATTTCGATTCCCGTGCGCTCGTCAAAATACGAGTAAGCATTGCCGCCGATATGATTACGCACGTCAATAATTTCAACGCGAGCGCCAGCGCGTTCTGCCGCTTGCTGAGCTACAGTTAAGCCGAATAAGCCAGCTCCAACAACTACTAAATCTGGATATTCTTGCGATTTTGCATTATTGTTTTCGTTCATTTTGCTCGCCTACTTCATGTTTTTGATTTTGCAATCGTAGATTATTTTTTCAAGATTTCGCACACACGCCATAGTAAAACATTGCGCGCGCTGTAAAATAGTAAGCTTTTTAACTGCTGATTTAGCAAATTTTACGTCTTCAGCATAATTTTTTTCGTATATTTTTTGGATTTTTGCGTCGATATTTACCGTGCTATTTTTTCCACTTTTCAGCGCGCATCGCTCGTACCTCAAGTTTCCAACCATCGTGTAGTAGCTTCTTGCTGGCACAACATTGTGCTTTAAGCACAAATCCCAATTTGCTCGAACTGCGTCTATATGATCGTGATAGAAGCTCGCGTCTCGCATTTTGTGAGTTACAGAATCTGCGCGCTGCAGCCAGTAGTACAGTACTGCGTCCACGTGCGCCACGCATTTCATGCGCGAATACAGCACGCTTGCCATTGCAGTGTCTTGCGCAAACTTTCCTTCTGGGAATCGCACTCCTTCCCAAACCTCTCGCTTGTACAGTCTGCACCAGTTTGCTTCGTTAAAGTAACGCGCTTCGCTGCACCTGCCAAGCTTGTTTCCTATTATTCGCAATATTTTGCAAAATACGGTTTGGTACGCTTTTAGAGGATTTTTTACGATTTTTATTTGAGGAATATTTTCTAAGCGCTCGGTTGCTTGCGACTTTTCCGCGCCCAAATCAAGTGCGTCCAAACCAGCTCCACCCAAGCCAGCTTCTTTTTTAATTTGTTCTAAGCTACTTATCCCGAATTGTTGCCATTTCGCTTTGCTCATATCCGCTCCGCTTTGCAAAATAGCGTTGAGTAGAATCTCAATATTTTTGCAGTCTAAAATATCGTCGTTGTCTGCAAACGCTATAAATTCGCCACTTGCCGCATCAAGCCCTGCGTTTTGCGCGCGCGATATTCCGCCGTTTTGTTGGTGTATTACTTTAACTCGCGAATCTTTTGATGCGTATAAATCGCAAATTTTACCCGAGTCATCTTTGGATCCGTCGTCTACTAAAATCAGCTCTATGTTTTTGTAAGTTTGCGCAAGAATCGAGTCCACGCATCCGCTCAAATATTTTGCAGAATTGTAAACTGGCACGATTATAGAAACTAGCGGATTTTCGTTTTTAGCGTAATTTTCCATTGCTATCCTTTCAAACCGCGTTTTGTTCTGCTTTGCGCTTTATACATTCGTCTTTGTACTTTACACATTCGTATTTGCGCATTTGACGAATTTTTTTCTGCCCATCCTTAAATCCGCGTATCATTGCGCGAATTTTCGCAAACTTATCCTTTTCCCACAACGCCACGAAAATCATATCTCGCACAACCGCACGCAACGACTTAGCATACGAGTATGTTCCCATTTTGTAATCCACTACTTGCATATTTCGCGCTATGTAGTACTTGCGATTTGCGTTGTGATTCCACACGATTGGGTGTTTTATAATCAAGTTTATTGAGCGCGCTTTGCCGATTTGGTGTTCCATTATAACGTTTTGGCACTCTACGATTTGCCAGCCAGCGCGCGCAAGTCGCCTTGAAAAGTCGAAGTCTACTCCGTCAATTTCCAACCATTCGTCAAATCCGCCGATTTTAGCCCACGCTTCTACGCTTGTTAAGCTTCCAGACGTTATGCATTCGTCTTCGTGGCACTTGCTGTGTAAAATCGTGCCGTCTAAACGGTTTTTTAGCAAAGAGCATACAATTGCAATTTTTGAATTTTTTGCATTTTTTTGATTTACAAGACTTTCCTGATTTTCCAGGATTTTCTTGTATTCGCTAATCATGTTGCTTGGCACAACAGAATCGTCGTTAAGCGTTAGAACCCAGTTGAAACCTTGCGATTTTGCCCACTTAAACACTTGCGTTAGCGCTTTTGCAAAACCAATATTTTGACTGTTTTTAACTAAAGTTACGTTTGCGTATTTGCTTACAATTTCTTGTAAACTTTTAACATTTTTAGACGCATTGTCTACGATTATTACGCGCTCTACTTGATTACATAACGCTTCTAAACACGTATCTACATCCGTTAAAGTTGGATTATAGGTGATTATCCCTGCACAAATACGCATTTTAATCCAAACTGCGATTCGTGCTGCAATTCTTACTTCCGATTTTCACGCAACATTTGCTCACAAAACCCACAATCAAGTTTGTAAAACGCTTAAGTATTACAGAAAGCACAAGAATCACCGCAAACTCTGCGATTAGCAGCCCGTATGCTTGCCAGCGATTAAGCCACACTGGATATATTACTGTAAATACTTGCATTATTAACACGTGGTGAACCAAAAAAATCGGGTACGAGTAAGCAGACACAAACTTCGTGCACGCACTTAATGGCTTAAAACTTTTAACAAGTTCGCCAATATAAGACAGCAATAGGAATGCTAATATGCCTACAATCGTAACTGCAATATTGTCCTTTAATATATGCGTTAACTGTTGTGCTACAAGAATCACAAAAGATACTGCTGCAAGCCAAGACGGCACTTTTTTAATAAACTTAACAAAAATCATGCCAAATACTAGTTCTGGCAGTCTTGTTGTTAAAAGAATATCGGATGGAACTCGTGGAATTTGATAAAACTTAAAGAACACAACTGTTGCAACATATAGGGCCAACACAACGCACACTGTAACTATTGGCATTTTGTTTATGCCAACTCTTAAAAGCGGGAACACTATATAAAACAGTATTATGAATCCGAGGAACCATTCACCTAAAGTGTAAAATGTGCCTACACCGAATGCTGCAGCATAACCATCCATTCCAAAAAGCGAAAAAATTGCTGTTATTCTGTGTCTTGGCACAAAAATATAACCGTTATTACGAATAAACAGTAAAATATTCGCCACTACAAATGCTACCCAAAACATTGGGTACAGTGTTTTTGCGCGCTTTGTGTAGAACGTGCGCAAATCAAGACTTTCTCTATCCCCATAGTTGTACATAAGAGCAGCGCCAGAAATAATCAAAAACAGCGATACTCCTAATCCGCCAATGTAAATTCCAAACGGCCTATTTACAAAGAATCGCGTAGGCTCCAAATATGGATTGTTAAAATGCGTTACAACAATCAGAATCGCAGCTATTGCGCGAATCCAATCCAAGTAGAAAAGTCGCGGTTTTCTTACTCGCGCGAGTTTTGGCGACGATGTATTTACACTTATATCACTCATCTTCTTTACCTTTACGACCAATATGCACAATTCTTTGACCTATGTACAAAGTCTTATAAAATACGCGTTTTGCAATACTTTTTAGCACTCTTAAAACAGTGTAGCGGAAGCGCTTTCCGCGCATTACTTCCCTACAGGTTTCTTCCAAATTGTGCTTAATCCACGGCGTGCTAACAGATTTTGATAGTTCTCGAACATCAAATTCTAGATTCGTCATTTCTATTCTCGCAAAGTGATCCGAGAATATGTATGCGTCGTAGTAGCCGTTAGATTGCGGCACGTATCCGTATGCTCGTTCTATAAAGTGCAACAATGTTCCGTCTATTTTTAGCGGCTCTGCCGGAAAATCTTCGTAAGTCCACTTTTTATCTAACAGCCCGTGCAGTGCTTTTGTGCGGAACCAGAACATTGTGCCGAGCGGCGCTATAGCGTCTTTATTTTCGTCTAACGGAACGCTAATTCCTAACTTTTTTTCTAGGAATTTCTTTGTGCCTTCAAAATTTGGACCCCAAGTGTATGTAAATCCTGGGAAGTAGTCTGCATGATTTGGCGGCGTTGGCATTGCCATTCCAAGACGCGGATGCGTTTCAAATAGATTTATAACGTTTTGCACGTACTCTTTGCTTGCAAGAATATTCTCAAAACACTTGTATGCAAATCCATCACCTATGCTTCTAGGCGATAACTGCGTAACTTTTTTATCGTGCGCAAAACATACGTAATCGTACTTCATAAGGTCAGCACCGCCACCAACTAAGAATGCGCTCACATCTCTACCGCGATTTTCAATCAACCGTACGTCTACGTTATACGGAAGTTGTTCCACGCGCTGTTTCACAAGTTGCTGGTTTTCTTTTGAACCTACAGTTAAAATAACGTCACATCCTTGCGGCATGGATTGAATATAGTGCAGACTTTTATCAAGCAAATCCATGTAATACAAGTGCATGCACAACACAACTTTTGGCTTAGATGTAGGCTTATCAGTTGTAGTAGCAGTTGACGAGTTTTCTACAATCTGATTTTGCGGCAAAATGTATCGCAAATGAAGATTCTTCATCAAATCTGCCATATTCATGCTTCGTAAAGCATTTTCCCAAATCAAATCCGTGTCATAATCTGTGTGGTCACGCAAATACTCGTATAAGTCTAATGCAGGATTCCCAACGGATTGTGTAGAAACGTCGGAGTAATCGTGGAAGAAAGACCTGCGCTTAAAAATAGGGCAACGCTTATATTCCACAATCTGCCTTGCAGCATACGTTATTGGACCGTAAGAGTAGCCTTCTAAATCACTCGTATCAACGTACACATCCCACTTGTAACCCTTGTCTGCAAATCGCTTTGTAAATACGGATTCATGCAATCCAACAGACTCAAAGTAGCTGTTGATTTGTGGAAGATTATTCCAATAATTCTGAAAATCCTTAGATTGAATAAAACTTTTTCTGTATGCGTGGAAATGCGATTGAATATGTTCTGGCAAGTATCCGTACGGACTGTAGCCGAACGGATCGCCATTAACCTTATGAAACTTTGTTATACCCCAAAAATCAAGGTCTTTTGCGTTCATAGCGTTAAACATTTCGCTAAATGGATACACAGGACCCATAATTGTTGCGTTAAACAGCACTACTTCATCAAACTTTTCCAGTTCACCCCAACCGTAAGAGTCCATTGCTGTTTTGTACGCCCAAACGTCAAAACCTTTGTTTTCGCGCAAAATAAACTTGTTCGCGTAAGAGCGAAGCATTTTCTCACTTGCTTCGTCTATTTTTCCATTAACTACAATCGCAAGCTCGTTAAAGAATGGCTTAAATCCGTCAAGCAACGTAGACACATAGTGGTCTGCGTGACCTTGCGCATCGTAGAAGAAGAAAATGCCCAAGCGCTTTGGATTTTCCAAAATCATGTTATCTCCTGATTATCCTTAATACTTTTAATTATTATTCTCTAAAATCGTAACTTTTTTAATTTTACTTATTTATTTTCGATTTAATTAAGTTTTTTATCTTTAGTGCAGCACGCTTATACGCTGGCATAGCGTCGTAACGTTTTTGCGCTTCAATTTGCAAACGTTTTTGTTCTTCTTCATATTTTTGCTGATGAACCTGCATAATATGCAAAGACATTAAGTCAATTTGCTGATCATACGCTTTGCTTTGCGAATTACTAAAAGTTTTCGGTTTAGAATTTCTGTAAATTTCTAGTAGAACATCACATTTTGAGCCATGCTCTATATCGCAACTATTTTTAACGTGCTGATCCAAATAATATACAAGATTTTTTTGCAACATTGAACAAGCACGCTCAGAACCCCAAGTTTTCGAAACAGAATTAAAAGCAGCCTCGAAATCTTCAACATTGAGCCTTGTAAAGAACTCATCTTTTACTATTTTTAATCCTCGATTATCAAACCAGCGTGAGGCTTCTTCAACGGTTTGCTTGCGACTTTTCATCGAGGACTCGTTAGCAAAATCACTAGCAAAATCACTAGCAAAATCGTAAACAGCGCTTACAACATCTTTAACACTTTGTTGTTCTACAGTGAATTTTTCAACGCTGATTTTAGATCTTCCAGAAATTCCTCTGCCAATATGGTATTTAAGCGCACGGAACGCTGTTAAGTCTTTTAGAGTTTGAGCAAAGGCTGCAATCGCAAAATATTCGTAAGCATCTTCTGCTTTAGAAAGTCGTGTTGAAACTGTTTTTTTAAACGCATCTCGAACTAAATCACCCTTAAAAAGCGCTGTTATAACATTCCAAGGTGTCCAATGCGGAAGATCGCTAGAGAACGACGATTTTATAATATTGTCTCCCGATTGATCACCATTTGTTTGCGCATACATTTGATCGTAGCTGTATGCAAAATCTTCATCCGCTTTACCTTCCGGATGAATAGAAACACCAAAATGCAATATATCTGCAGGATTATTAGTAACGTAAGAATAAAGAACTTCGCAAGCTTTAAGCTCAATCTCATCGTCTGCATCAACGAAAAGAACGTAATCTCCAATAGTTTCCTGAACACCAGTTTTACGCGCAACGTGTCTACCGCAATTATGATCTTTAGCAATAATTTTTACTCTAGAATCTTTTTTCTCGTAATCACGCAAAATCTGCAAAGTATTATCTGTGCTAGCGTCGTCAACAACAATAATTTCAATGTTTTTAAGAGTTTGATTAACAAGCGAATCCATGCACTGTTTAATATACGGTTCCTTGTTATACGCAGGAACAACCACAGAAATTGCAGGATTCATAAATCGTCTCCATTGCACACTAAACGGTAAAATAGCACAAATCATGTCTATTGTACTACTAAACACAATCAGTTTTTAGATTGCTGTCACGCATTAAAATCTTATAGTATATTTTTAGTAATGAGTAGCACATGCATATCAAACGCATAGAAGGGTTGTAGTATGAATCAAGCAGACTCTAGTTGCATTAAAGAATTAAACACTAATCAACTACAAGATTCAGCTACACTTGCAAAATGCGGCAAAAAAAGCAACTCAACTAGCACAACTGGAGCAATTATAGAAAAAACGTATTCTTTTAAAGACTTCATTTATTTTTGTAAATCTAATGTTGCTGAACTTGCAATAAGCGCGATTTTTTTGATTATTGCATACGGTCAAAAAGCTTTTTCTAACACTTTTTCTATAGACACAGAAGAGATGATCTCTAGATCTAATGCTCTTTACAATTCTTGGATACGACTAGAACGCTTCGGCTTGCTGGCTTTTAAGTACGTTACAGGAAGATACTGGTATAACAATTCTTTGGCCGGCATACTTATGGTTCTTGCGCTTTTTGCGGCCGCAACAACGTGGGCATATTTGTTTAGCAAATCGCATAATTTAGGCGCAAAATTCCACCCAGCTTTATTTATAATTCCGTTTATAAGCGCTCCTATTCTTGCAGAAATGCTTGGATTCTTGCTTATGGGAGATGACGTAGCTTGTGCGCTAATGTTTGTTAGCATATCGCTTATGTGCACGCATAACGCGTACCAAAATCGTAAAGAACTTAAAACTCTTGCAAAATACGCACTAATGGCTTTTGTTTTTGCAGTTTTTGGTTTCACTATCTACTTGGCAATGACTACTGTTTTTGTTGCCGGAACAGCCATGATTGCGCTAATGGTTAAAGGCAACTATGCGTGCAAATTCAAGAACATAGTAGGTTACGTTTTTACGTATATTTGTGTGTTTATAGCAAGTTATGTAACCTATGCGATTTTGAACAAGATTGTTATATCTGCCAACCACACTTTCACGGATCCGTACATTAAAGAACAAATGCGTTGGGGTAAAGACCCTATAGCAAAAATCATTTATGCTATAGTTTCACGTGCAAAAAACATGTATTTAGGAAAAACAATATTCCATAGCAAATTTATAACAATTGCATTAATCGCTTTAGTGTTATTAACTATTGTTCAAGTGATTCGTAAAGAACTTAACGCTTTTACTGTTATTTTTGCTATTGCTATAGCTGCAAGCCCTATGATGATGAGCGTAATACTTGGCACAGCTAGCATGGCTCGAACGGAACTAACCTATCCGCTCGCTGGAGCTTTTGCATCAATGTATGTACTGCATTACATTATGCAATTTAGTAAAAAGACTTTAACAACAATTATTGCGTGCATTCTTATTGCAATTATTGGATTAAGCCAATCGTTTACAGTAAACCGCTTGTATTATACGGAATACATGACTTACAACCAAGACTATTACATTGCTCAAGATGTTGTTAGAAAAATAGAAGTACTACAGGCGAATCGTAAAAAACCGCTTAAAGTAATATTCGTTGGAAATCATGTAGCAGACTACAATCCTAGCGAGTTTAAACCAAATCAACTTGAGCTTATTGGGCGATCAATGTTTGAGATTGGATTCTCAACTCTTCACGGCACATGGGTAAAAAGTGGTTTCATACGCTCAACTACTGGATTTAAGATGGAAACACCTGTATCAGAATCAGCTTATATGAGTGCAGAAGAGGCCGCACAAAATCTGCCTTCTTGGCCTTCGGATAAATGCACTACTGTTTTAGATAACAAGTATATAATCGTAAAATTCTAAATTACTAACTAAAAATAAAATTGCTCACGCTTTATAAATGCACCTAACAAATGAGTATAAAGTGTGAGCAACAAACTGTGAGCAAACTTAGATAAGTGTTTCTATCTCGTAACGTGGGCGATGCTTAGATTCCATGTAAATCTTGCCAATATATTCGCCCACAATGCCGATTGAAAGCATAATCAATCCGCCAATAAACCACATTGAGAACATAATAGAACCCCAGCCTGCAACTGCTTTTCCTTGCAAAACGGAAGCTATTACATAAATGAACACGCCTAATGAAACTAAAATAGACGCAGAGCCAACAAATGTTACAAAACTCAAAGGCTTAGTAGAAAAAGACGTAATGCCATCTATAGCAAACGAAATCATCTTTTTAAGCGGATACTTAGACACGCCAGCTTCGCGCTTGCCTCGCACATACTCAACTTTTGTTGACTTAAAACCAATAGATGGGACTATGCCACGCAAGAAAAGATTAACTTCTTTGTATTCCAAAAGAGCCTTCAACGCATTCTTGCCCATAAGTCTATAATCGGCATGATTTGGCACAGTTTCTGCGCCCATCCACTTGAAAACACCGTAAAAAGCTAATGCAGTGTTACGCTTAAACCACGTGTCTGTTTTTCTAGACGAGCGAACGCCATACACAACCTCGTAGCCTTCCACGTATTTTGCAATAAACTCGTCAACAACATTAACATCGTCTTGCAAATCGGCGTCCATAGAAATTGCAGCATCGCAACCAGATTTATATGCTGTAGTTAAGCCAGCAAGCAAAGCATTCTGATGGCCACGATTATGCGCAAGCTTTACTCCGCCAAAAAGCGAAGGATTCGACTTGTGCAAATCGCAAATAATATTCCAAGTTGAATCTTTAGATCCATCGTCAACAAAAAGAATACGGCTAGAATCTGAAATAATCTTATTTTCAATAAGAAAAGTAACTTTGCTTAAAAGAATACTAGAAGTCTTCGGAAGAACAGGCTCCTCATTGTAGCAAGGAAGAACAAAATATACGCATGGACGCTTGCCGTTTTGCAATGTTTCAAGCAATATTAATCCCTTCTAAAAACCACAATTAGCATTAAAATCCAGAAAAGTAACGATTTGCAATAATTATTTCAGGAAGTCACTCATAATCTTGGAAATTTTGCTATTATCTCCCCAAACTGCTGGAGAATCATATGGCCTATCAGGGAATGCGCCATATTCAAGCGAAATATCAAGATTATTCTCACGAATGTAACGCTCAACGCGATCTGCCAGAGAAACAGGCTCCCCCGTGCAGCAATTAATTACGCCATTTACTTTATCTTGCAAAACGGTTGCAGCAATTTGCTTAGCCAACACATCTACATTAATAAAATCGTACTTGTTCTTGCCAGTAGTAAACGGGAAAGTTTTCTTGCCATCTTTAGAAGCCTGAAGAAGCTTAGAGAAAATAGAGTTTCCGCGAGCGTCGTCACCAACGATGTAGTACGCGCGAATCCACTGAACAGTTGCATCATACTCTTTACCTAAAAGCAAAGTAGCTTCACGCAAAGCATTCTTAGAAATGCCATACATGGAAGCTGGCTTGCAAGGCGTGTTCTCGTCAATAGCGCCCTCCCAGTAGCCAACTTCGTGCATAGAACCCATAACAGCAATCTGCTTTAGACCGCCCTGAAGCATAAGTCGAATAAAGCGGTAATGGTTAGATAAATCTTCCATATGAGTGTCTGCAGCATGCTTAAAACCGTTGCGCCAAGCCATGTGCAAGCAAACGTCTGGAGACCCAAGCTTTGTGAACAAATCAGCATCATCGCTAAAAATATTCGCTTCAATACGCGTTGCACGCTCGTCAACGCCGTCAAGACGCAAATCGGACGCAATTACTTGCGCACCAGCATCCAACAACGCTTTAACAACATGACGACCAATATAACCACCAGCACCGGTAACAAGAATTCGCTTACTCATAATTTTTAAGTTTAGCAGTGTATAAAAACTTTCAAACATACCAAGCACAGTAAAGCTATAAACAAAAGCAACCTAACACAAAACACGTGCTAGCTATTAGCCCAAATCAATCCCCAAATGTAAACTATAACGAAGTTGTAAGTGTGCAATACCGCTAAATTCGTAAGAAAGGCAACGATGACAGCAAAGTCTGACGCCATCTATCATCCTGGTAAAAGCAAAGGCCTGATTGACATTCCAAGATACCTTTATTTGCTTGACCTACTTGTAAAAAAAGAAGTGCGTATTCGATACCGTGGCTCTTGGCTGGGCATGGCTTGGACGTATGTGAAGCCGATTACACAATTTATAGTGTTTTACGTAGCAATGGGAATTTTCCTAGGACTTGGCCGCGGAGGCGGAATTCAAGCTTACCCACTGTATCTTTTTAGCGGAATCATAGTAACGAACTTCTTCGTAGAAGCATTCTCTAATTGCACAAGATCCATACTTTCTAACGCTGGACTGATACAAAAAATCTACCTTCCTAGAGAGCTGTTCCCGCTTGCTTCTTTGCGCGTAGCTCTCGTACACTTCTTCCCACAAGTAATAGTGCTTATAATCGGAGCATTTTGCATGGGATGGATTCCAGATTTCGCAGGCATAATAGTTGCGATAGTCGGATTCGTATCAATATGCACTTTTGCTTTCGGATTAGGATTATTCTTTGGAGCAATTAACGTTTTCTACAGGGATGCAGAAAATATTACAGACTTGGTTGCAATGATTGCAGTGTGGTTAGCTCCATGCTTTTACACTTGGCAAATGGTGGCCATTCACGTTCCAGCGTGGGCACTGGAAGTCTACTACGCGAATCCTATTGCAATATGCGTTGAAGCATTCCACCGCGGTTTCTGGCTAAATGCCACAGATCACACGTTCCAATTTGCGGGCGCATGGTCCTTAAGACTTTGCGAAAGCCTGTTGGTTGCTTTTGTAGTTCTGCTCATTGGCGAAGGAACTTTTAGACATCTTGAAGGCAAATTCGCCCAGGAAATTTAAGCCGCTTAGGATTAGCGAATTTACTTTTAGGGGTTACGCAGGAGTTACATATGAATAATCTTTCCAACACTCTTCCAGAAGACGTTGTGTTAGACGTTTGCAACGTCAGCAAACGATTTTCGCTACGTGCAAATCATTCAATTAAAGAATCGATAGTAAACTTATTGACACCGCCGTCAAAAAGGCACGCAACGCAAAATTTCACAGCTTTAGACAACGTTAATTTTGCTATTAAACGCGGAGAAACCGTTGGACTCATAGGCATGAATGGTTCTGGAAAGTCAACAATGTTAAAGCTGCTTTCCGGCGTTATGCAACCAGACGAAGGTCAAGTCTGCGTGCGTGGAAGAATCGCAGGATTGATTGAAGTTGGAGCTGGTTTTGCAGCCGACTTAACTGGCCGCGAAAACGTGTATCTTAACGGCGCAATTCTTGGAATGACAAAAGAAGAAATAGACGCTAAATATCAGTCAATAGTAGATTTTAGCGAAATAGAACCTTTTATGGACACAGAAGTTAAGTTCTATTCTTCCGGAATGTTCTTACGATTAGCGTTCTCTGTAGCAGTACACAGCGATCCTGATATCTTCCTAATAGACGAGATTTTAGCCGTTGGAGATGAAGCGTTTCAACATAAGTGCATAACAAGACTTAAAGAGCAGCAAAAACGCGGACAAACAATGGTTATTGTTTCGCACAGCGAAGATCAAATTAAGCAACTTTGCTCTCGCTGCATTGTGCTTTCACATTCGCACATGATTTACGACGGCGACACAGAACCAGCGTTTAATGTAATGCGCAAAAGCTTAGCGTAAAAATCTTTCCAAGAAAGGCAGATAACAAGATATTATGGAAAATATGACTAACGCTACAAATTTTGAGCCAAAAAACATAATCGTAACCGGCGGATGCGGATTCATAGGATCTAACTTTGTGCACTACGTAGTGAACAATCATCCAGAAACTCATGTAACAGTATTAGACGCACTCACCTACGCCGGAAATATTGAAAATATTGCAGGGTTGCCAGAAGACAGAGTTGATTTTGTGCACGGCAATATTTGCGATGCAGAGCTTTTAGATAAGATCGTTCCAGGACACGATGCAATTGTGCATTATGCTGCAGAATCGCATAATGACAACAGCATTGCAGACCCTGAACCATTCCTTAAAACCAATGTTGAAGGCACTTTTAGACTTCTAGAAGCTGTACGTAAATATGGAATACGCTACCATCACATTTCTACCGATGAAGTGTACGGAGATTTAGCGTTAGACGACCCAGCTAAATTCACTGAAGAAACCCCGTATCATCCATCCAGCCCATACAGTTCCACAAAAGCAGCTTCAGATATGCTGGTACGCGCATGGACGCGCACTTACGGCTTGCACACAACAATCAGCAACTGCTCAAACAACTACGGACCATACCAGCATGTTGAAAAGTTTATTCCTCGACAAATCACTAACATTCTTGAAGGTATTCGACCAAAGCTATACGGTCAAGGCTTAAACGTGCGAGATTGGATTCACACCGAAGATCACAGTAGCGCTGTTTGGACAATCCTAACAAAGGGAGAACTTGGAAACACGTACCTGATTGGTGCGAACGGTGAAAAAAATAATATAACGGTTCTGCGCATGATTCTTGAAATGATGGGCAAAGATGCAGACGACTTTGACCTTGTAAAAGATCGCCCAGGCCACGATCGCCGTTACGCAATCGACAGCACAAAATTGCAAACGCAGCTTGGATGGAAGCCAAAACACACAGACTTTACAACAGGCTTAGAACAAACAATCAAATGGTACACGGAAAATCGAGCATGGTGGGAAGGCGCTAAAAGCGCAACCGAAGCGAAATATAAAGCACAAGGACAGTGATACAATCACCCTTATAAGTTTTATGAAGTCTATAAAATTCATAAAACTCATAAACTTTGTAAGCTTCATAAAAGTCAGCTCTGCTTGCTTTAGTAAACGAATTTAATCACAAATAAAAGAATTTGTAGGATTCTATGGAATTTGAAAAAGAACTAAGCGTTACAAAAACTAACATTCCTGGTCTGCTAGTATTCGATCTTCCGGTACACGGAGATAACCGAGGATGGTTCAAAGAAAACTGGCAACGAGCCAAAATGACTGCTCTAGGATTACCAGACTTTGGACCGGTGCAAAACAACATTTCGTTCAACGAAAAACGCGGAGTAACCAGAGGCATACACGCAGAGCCATGGGATAAATACATTAGCATCGCAACCGGCGAAGTATTCGGAGCATGGGTTGACTTAAGACCAGGAGAAAGCTTCGGACAAGTTTATACAACTACGCTAAACCCAAGCAAAGCAATATACGTTCCTAGAGGCGTAGGCAACAGCTTCCAAGCACTGCAAGACGGCACAGCATACACTTACTTAGTAAATGCACACTGGTCGTTAGAACAAAAGAAAACATACACTTTTGTGAACCTTGCAGACCCAGAATTACACATTAACTGGCCAATACCGCTCGAAGAATCCGAGCGCAGCGAAGCAGACTTACACCATCCAATGCTAAAAGACGCAAAACCAATGGCACCAAAACGCACCCTCATAACGGGATGCAACGGACAACTTGGATGCGCGATCAAAGACTACGCTCAAAAGCATAATTTAGAAGGATTTGAATACGTAGACTTAGATAGTTTCGATATAGCAAATAAATCCGATTACAACAGCTACGACTGGGATTTATACGGCACAATTATTAACACTGCAGCATACACAGCAGTTGATAAAGCAGAAACCCCAGAAGGAAGACGCGCAGCATGGCGCAGCAACGTTACGGGAGTTGCAAATCTTGCAAAAATTGCGCAAGACCACCATATTACGCTAATACATATTTCTAGCGACTACGTTTTCGACGGAAGTGAAGAATACCACAAAGAAACAGAAGAGTTTTCACCTCTCGGCGTATACGGTCAAACAAAAGCCGCTGCCGATGCTCTTGTAGAAAACGTTTCGCAACATTATATTATTCGATCAAGCTGGATTGTTGGCGAAGGACACAATTTTGTAACCAGAATGATTGATTTTGCAAACCGCTGCAATAATGGCGAAAACATAAATGTTCAAGCGCCAATAGATCAAGTTGGAAGATTAACTTTTGCCAGCGATTTAGTGGAAGGAATATTCCACCTTCTAAATACGAATGCAGAATACGGAACATATAATCTTACCTGCTCTGGAAAACCTGCATCATGGTATGAGATTGCGGAAAAAATATTCAAATTAGTCGGAGCAAACACAAGCGAAATTGAAGCGAATCATGTAGACGATTATACGAGAATATCTCACGGCTCTCCACGTCCGCATCATTGCTCGCTTGACTTATCAAAAATAGAATCTACTGGTTTTAAGCCAGAAAATTGGGAACAACTACTCGAAACATACGTAAAAAACCATAACGAGTAAAGGACTTATACGAACAATGAAGGGAATTATTCTCGCCGGCGGATCAGGCACACGACTTTACCCTCTTACTACAGTAACCTCAAAGCAGCTGTTACCTGTGTACGATAAGCCAATGGTCTACTACCCTCTTAGCGTGCTTATGATGGCTGGCATTAGGGATATTCTTGTGATTTCCACGCCAAAAGATTTACCAAACTTCGAAAAGTTACTTGGAGACGGTAAACAATTCGGCATCAACTTGTCTTATGAAGTTCAGCCATCCCCAGACGGATTAGCACAAGCGTTTATTATTGGAGAAAAGTTCATAAACGGCGACTCCTGCGCTCTTGTGCTTGGAGATAATATATTCTACGGAAACGGCCTTGGAGGTATTCTAAAGCACGCTGCACGCGTAGAACACGGAGCTACGGTATTCGGATACTATGTTGACGATCCAGAACGCTACGGCGTTGTGGAATTTGACGAGAATCACAAAGCCATCAGCATAGTTGAAAAACCAGAGCACCCTGCATCAAACTACGCTATTACAGGCTTATACTTCTACGATTCAAGAGTAACAGAATTTGCTAAGCAAGTTAAGCCAAGCGCACGTGGAGAACTTGAGATTACAGATCTTAACAAAATATATCTTGAAAACGGTTCACTAAACGTAATGACGCTTGGCAGAGGCTACGCGTGGCTAGACACTGGCACAATGGATTCATTGTATGAGGCAGGCGAATTCGTGCGCACTATAGAAAAAGCTCAAGGATTGCCAATTGCTGTTCTTGAAGAAATCGCTTACGAAAATCAGTGGATTGACCGCGAGCAGCTTATGGAATCTGCTGAAAAATACGGCAAAAGCAACTACGGAAAGCATCTAAAGCAGGTTGCCGAAAATCGTATTATTATATCCAAAGATTTATTCACAGATTAGTAAAAAATAAATTAGTAACTTAAATTAATAAAAAGCACTTAATAAAATAAAAAGGCCGAGCGGTTTGCGCCCGGTCTTTTTACTATATTTACTGACTTTTACTATTTTACATAAAGATTAAGAATCACACTTTGAAAGCGTAAGTCTTAGTATCTTTAAGAGTACCATCGGAAGAATAAGCTTCGAAATGAGTCCAATAGATACCAGGCTTAGGATTCCACAAAGCCCACGGACCTCTAAACTGACTAATCCACTGCTTTGCGTTATAATCGTAAATCTTTATGATCGTATAACCGTTAGGATTGTTGGTAATTGCACCCAAAAGAACGTTTCCACCACGCCATCCAGCGTAAGTACTAGAAACTACAGTATTTCCAACAAAGTCAGAAGTATTGTTGCTTCCACCAGGATTATCTTGTACAGAAGGAGCACTCTTCATAGGGTTATTAACACTGTAATGGAAAGCTATAGTTTTCACAGCTACAGCAGAATTTGTTCCAGCAACACGAACTTCACAGTGAAGCCAATAATCACCGTTATTAGTCACCCAAGAAGCCCAATTTCCTGGAGTCCAATCAGAAATAGTTTCCCACTGCTTAGTAGTCAAATTGTATGAAAGCCAACGGTATTCCAAATTACTTGCAGCAGTATTTACTACCGAAGCACCAACAGCTATATCACTATCGCGAACAATCCAAGTAAAGTTTACTGCAGGAATGTTGTATCTTTCGCTAGTAACAGTACCAAATTCAGAAGTACCGTTAATTTCTCCGCCATCAGCCATACCAAAAGCGTTCAAATCTACAGAACCATTAATTCCTGCAACATTCCCGCTGGAAGTGTACTGCCATCCACGCAAAGCGCTCGTAAAATTGTATCCCGTGCGCGAACCGTAGCTAGCAACCCAACTGGTACGATTATGAATGTAATGAGAATTAAGTGGGCCGCGCAAATAGTTAGAGTATGAATACACACCAAGCTTTGTATACCCAGCATAAACAAGCTGATTCCACCATGAAGCAACAATATCCTGATACACGTATGGAGAAGTTGGAGCTTCATGACCAGCCCAAGTCCATTTTTCCAAATCGTAGTAAACAGGATAAGTCAAATCTGATGGGCTAACTCCAGCACCGCGCAAAAGCTTAACCAAGCTCACGCCCTCAGAAGCACCATCTTCTGGCTTTTCAGCGTAAGAATAAAGGTAAATACCAAAAGGAATTCCTAAACGCTTACATTCATTAATGTTGTAAATGGCCTGCTTATCGTAACCATTATCCCAACCGTAGCCAATGCGAATAATAGCGCCGTCTACTCCGGAAGCTTTTACGGCATTCCAATCAATCAAATTCTGATGTTCAGAAACATCAATAACACCTTTAGCGTTTCTTACAAACGGAGTTCCATCAGATTCAAAGAATGTAGGAATTCCATATTGATCACCCCAATAAACGCCATACTCATTAGCCGAAAGCGAAGTTTGACGAACAACTCCAGAAGGATGAGTTTGCAGAATAGGCTTAAAAGTAGAATTATTAGAACCTACCACATCCGTATTTGGCACAATATCGTCGTGAACGTTTGCTTTATTAACTAAACTTAACCTATTTTGATTGCCATTAACTTCGCTTAGTACAGACGCTACATGCTGCTTAGAAGGTATGAAATTCATACTAAAAGCAGTAGCAACAGAAATAAAACCAGCGAATAATCGCACGATAACCTGTTTCACAAGTCCTCCATATACATGTTTTCAGACTTAAACAACTAACTACCTTAGCAACATGCCACTAATAACATCACCAATAAGAAGGCATATATTAATAAAATTCTTGAAAAATTAACACAAATAACTCAGATAGCGTGTAAAAGTAAGCTAACGTATAAGCAATTTGTTTTATAATCACACGAAACAAACGCGATTATTTACACATTTACTAAAAAACTATTTATATACAAGTTTTTTCACTTTAAATTACGACATATGCGCGTTATATAATCTATAAAGTTATTTGTTTTAACTTTTTATATAAAGTGAGAAAGAGAATGTACGGAAACGATTATTATCAGGATTCACTAGCTAGGCTCGCACAAGATAACGTGCAAAATCCACAAGTGAATATGACGCAACCTATGCCGCAACAACAAGCGCCGCAGTACCCAATGCAGCAACAAATGACGCAACCTGCTCAACAACCACAGTATCAGCCGGATCCTTATCTTCCAGCACTATACGATCAGTCGTACTCACAACCACAAACGCCGTACGTTTACAACGCTCCTACTTCAAATCCGTCACCTATAGTTGTACAAAATCAATCGTCAACGCCTTCAACAATATACATACAGCAGCCTGTTATAATACAACAAAACGCACCATATAGCGGTTTTGCAATAGCAGCATTATCTGTCGGCATTGTTGGAGCTATACTTTTTTGGATTCCATATCTTGATTTAATACTTGGCGCACTTGCTGTAATCTTCGGATGCTGCGGCATGTATGTAACAAACAACCACAAAAAGCGTGGACTTGGAATGGGTGTAGCAGGATTGATTCTAGGCATAATCACGCTAGCCATAGGAATTTATATTCAGATGGTCATAGTTAACGCATACAATCAGTACAATCAGTACAGAAATTCATACGGTTATTCTGGCTACTACAATCCTTCGTACAATTCTTACAACGGATATAGCGGATACAACGGATATAACAATTACTCTAATTCCAGTGATTCTTCGAATAATGATTACAGTTCGAGTAGTGACAGTTCGAGTAGTGACAACTATAGTAGCGATGATTCAAGCAGCTCATCAGACGACACGTCTAATGATTATTCAAATGACTCGTCGAGCACTTACGACAATGACGACTGATACAAATAAGCATAATTATCAGCCAAATAAAAACTGGAAATACTTGTAAAGCTAGCAACAGCGACACTGGCAATACCGGCAAAAACAAAACGGAAGGTTACTATTACTATGTTCTGCGAAAATTGTGGGAAAAGAATTGCTGACACAAGTAAATTTTGTGCTTTTTGTGGAACTAAAGTAACATCACCAAATTATGCAGATAATATACAGCAAAATGCAGAAAATGCTGCACAAAATAGGCAAGAAATCCTAGAACCAGACGAAATTTTAGAGCCAGGTGAAATTCCCAGCCAACCAAAAATCAACCAACAAAACAGCACATTCAATGCTCAACCTAACATTGCACAGCAGATGTTCCAAACGAACATTCCACAAAAGCAACATACGATAAGCAGAAGTAAACGAATTGCAATAACAATAACGAGCACAATAGCAGCAATTGCCGTAATAGCATCCGGAGCAATATGGTACTTCATAACTGACCATCCAATTAATGTTCCAAAAGCCTACGCAGGAGAGCCTATATCACGCGTAGTAAAAGAAATAAAAAAACAAGGTGCACAAGTAAAAATCATAGACGAATTTAGTGGCAAAAAAGCAGGAACCTTCCTACGCTACATAAACACAAAACCTGGAGATAAAATCTCATCCCACATACCAGTAGTAATCGCAAAATCAAAAGGGCCAGGAATACCAGAAAAAGGCGTAGTTGGCGAATCACTAAAGAAAGCCGAAAAACTCGTCAAATCAATGGGATTGCCAGTAGAAGTTAACAGAGTAATTTCTGACGACCCAGGCAAAATTATTGCATCAAGCCCTATGCCTGGATACGCAGTCGTAAAAAACGACATAATACACCTAGCAGTTGGAACATACGGCGACGGCATACCTATTAACTTGTTCGGAGAAAATAAAAACAAAGCATACGACAAGCTTGTAAGCAGAGGATACAACGTAACATTGCATCCAAAATTCTCATCACGAAGAATGCTAGGGAAAATAGTAGGTTCTAACCCATCGTTAGGAAGTCCAGTAACAAAAGGCGCAGTAACACTCTACTATGGCGTTGACGCATCACAAACAAAATCAGTATTCACAAACAAAGATGAATTTGGCACAAACGCAAAAATGGATCCACAATCTGTTCAAGGAACATGGTGCACAAAATTAGGAGATTGCGTCAAATTTGAATCTTATGATTCAGATCGAAGCAGAGATCCAAACTACACAAACGATTTATTACTACTGTCAACCGATAAACGCTACCCAGCTAACACTGACGAAAACTTCTATAATTCGCTTGACTTGTGCAACGCAACACATGATCCAACAAACTGTGGAGCACTAAAAGACAGTCCTTCAGAGAACCCTATGAAAAACCATCTGCTTTTTGGTAACACAGGAGCCGTAGAACTATACAGGGGTCACGGAGCGCCTTACTGCGGAAGTGAACGCGTAGATGATTCAGTAGCATTCGCATGCGTAAATGGAAAAGTGATTGACGAATTCGAATTACCTGAAAGTATGAAGCAATATGGAAATCCAGAAAAAATACCGGGCTTTGCAAAAGGATCAAGCTTTAAGATGAGCGACTTCTTCGTATTAGTGCCAGTTAACACAAGATTCGATGATCTTATAAAATCCGGATATTTTGCAGGAAAAGGTGAAATAAAACCAGATTTAGACAGGCCGTTTATATTAAAACGCGATCCTAAATTATACAAAGAGACGGAAGCGAAAGCAGACAACATGGAATGGTCTGTGCAATCAAATCCGTTCGTACCAACAGTTAACCACAAGCCGGTACCATTTGCTCCAGCCCCGGATGATAGAAACGTTTACTATCTTATGGAAGAACCATTTGACTGGACTACGCTTCCCGGAGATATGCTGCAGTAAGGATTAGTTAGGAATTCAAAACTCAGTACAAAAACAGAAAAGAGTGAGTAAAATTTCTAACTTTTACACCACTGATACACTACTCTGTTATACAATTGCAGTGTTTATACTCTGCGAAGAGCATTTACAAGATTGTTTAGCGAGCGAGCAAGCAATAGGGTATACATCGTAGCTCAAGCTGGCACCGCTCTTAATCCATGGAGGAAGAAAATGGAAGAAAACAACCAGCAAGACTACAATCAGTCTGTTCCACAAGCACAACCTGTACAACCAAATTACTCTGCGCAGCCTGTTCCACAGGCACAGCCGCAGATGCCACAGATGCCACAGATGCCGTATGGTCAGAATCAAATGTATGCAAAGAAACCTGTAAACGGTCTCGCAATAGCATCTATGGTTATTGGAATTGTAGGTATATTCTTCTTCTCAATTATTCTCGGACCTTTAGCTATAGTCTTAGCAGCATTCGCACTTCGTACTGGCAACGAAAAATCAGGACGAGGAATGGCAATAGCTGGATTGGTTCTCGGAATCATTGATACTGTGCTTGCTGTTATTCTTTTAATTCTTGCTCAAGCCGCAATTAATAGCTTGAAAAGCACGCTTGTTTACGGTAGTTTCGTAGTTTTCACTACTCTATTTGCGTAGTAGAACTTAAATTTTCGAAATATACTGAAATGTAAAAACTATACTGAAATATAGAAAAACTAAAAGGGCAAGTACGTAAAGTACCTGCCCTTTTTTGAAACCTAAAGTATTAAGCGGAGTATTATGCATATCCACTTAAGAATCAAGTGGAGCGGACGACGGGAATCGGACCCGCGTAATCAGTTTGGAAGACTGAGACTCTACCATTGAGCTACGTCCGCAATTAATCACTGACTCACACGAAACATTCATGCGCAAACAGCAACTTGTTCAAGTATACAGATACCAATGACATCAGGCAAGACACAAAACTTACTAATTAAAATTTTTGATTAAAAGCTCAAGTATTACTACTGCAGAGGCAATAGCCGTTTCGTCAGCTAAACGCCCATCGTGAGTGAGAGAAACATGCCAACGCACTACAGAATCTTTAGCAGAGAAATTTTCAGCAGCAGAATCTTGAGCAGCAGAATCACTACAAGTAAAATCTCCACAAGCAGAAGAAAATTTCACAAGTGATTTTGTAAGCTTCTCTTCCACACTTGCGCTAAGTTGTACGCTTGGGCAACCATGCGAATCGTCAATAATCTCAATCTCATTCCAAGGCGTGTTGTCTAATGTGTAAGGATATTCTCCACCACATGCGCTTAAAGCCTCCGACCAGGCCTTTATCACAGCTTCTTTACCAGCCCAACGAGCGGCCACATGCAAAGACTCATCATCATTTTTCGCCTCAGCGCGCAAAGCACACTGACGAAGCTCACGAGTAGAAAAAAGCTTACGCCAGCCTGTAGTATCGCGCATCTGCTGAGCAAACTGCTGCACGCAAACAATATCATGCCCGAGTCCTGCAATCATGTACACCTCTTTTTAAACTGCATCCTATTACTATAACTAAGCATACCTAAGTAAAAAGTAAAGGCGGATGCACAAAACACCCGCCTTCTTATTAAGTACATTTTCAATTATTACTAAATAACTACATAATTACATAAATTATTATTACAAAATTACTTTATGCAAATTTAATAGTTATAAGAACGAGAATAGCTACTAAAATTATTTACAGTATTAACAACAGCATTAATCTTGCTCACCACAGTAACTTGAATATACGCAGCAATAACAAGTGTTATAATTCCAAGAACTAATCCTGAAATAGCCATACCATGACCGCGCTTAGCACCTGGAACACCAACCTTGGTGTTGAGCATTGCAACAATACCAAAAATAACAGCCAAAATACCAATAATCCACCAAATAAAGGTGAAGAAAGGTACCCAAGCAAATATAACACCAATAATTCCAAGAACTAATCCTGCAACAGCTAAGCCAGAAACTGGAGATTGCTGAACATACATTGGTTGCTGCATATATGGTTGCTGAGCGTAATTCTGCTGTGCATAAGGCTGCTGAGCGTAAGGCTGCTGAGCCGGCTGAGCATAATTCTGCTGAGGTTGCTGAGCATATTGCTGCTGAGCATATTGTTGCTGTTGGACTGGCTGAGCGTAAGGCTGTTGAGCCGGCTGAGCCTGAGGAACCTGTTGGTTATTTTCGTCCATTTTCCCTCCATCTGCAAAAGCAATATAAGTAATGCAATAACATGCACTATTAATGCAACAAGTATGCACTATTAATGCAATAAAATCTATGTAACTTATAACGCTTTTCAAATAATTTCGATTGTCAAATAATAAGACAAACACTGCGATTATACAACATGTATGAGTAATGCAAAAATTGAGTAAGTAAGTGAGTAAGTAAGTAAGAAAACGAACGCTAGTGCATAAAGCAAATTCGAAACGAATAAATTATTATAAAACGATAAAATTTTAGGCAATTTTAAGTAATGAGTCGATACGACAATATTTTATACATTGAGCACCCACGAAAGATCGAGCAGACATCTGCGATTCTGCACTAACGACGGTTTTTATGCACATTTTGTTTATTTCACCAAATCTCCCGATGAAATCGACAAAATGCAGGGCAAAACTGTCGAAAACACAAAACCATCTAGTGAAATAAACAAAACGCGATCCAAGAATCACAAATAGCATCGCAAGCCGAAGATTTCGCAATCTCCGCACTTCGTGCACCACATTCTCCGTCAGCATACCAAAACAAAAGAGGCACTAACGCATTTTCGCAATACGTTAGTGCCCTATTTGCCTTTTGCACTCGCTAGTTAGATCGCTTACGAACGATTAGAGTGCTTTGGACAAGCTACAAGCTACAAGCCATAACAGTCGTAAGCAGCTCAGCAGTAGTAGCCGTTAGCGTTAAGGCGAGCTTCAGGATTAAGCAGCATAGCCTTTTCTGCCTCGTGACCGTCATAGCGAGTGCCATCCGGCAGGCGCGTACCATCCTTCAGCAAGTGGCGATTTTCAACCGGCTCAAACAGCGGCGCGTGACCCATCATGCCTTCCTCAAGCCTTCTCTGTCCTGCAGCTAAGCGAGCGTTTGCTTTAGCGCGCCACTCCTCCAGCGCCTCAGGACCAGCGGTAGCAGCCACAGCCGCCTCAAACGCACCCGGATGAACCAAGGCTACAAATCCGCTAACGTGACCAAAGCCAAGCGAAGTTGCGAGCGCAGCCTTCACTACGCCAGAGCCAGATCCGCCAACAATGCGCATCGGCTCATGCAACCAAACCATGTGATCGTCGCGCGCAAGCTTAGGATCCACGCAATCAAGCGATGCGTTTCCAGGGATTACGCCACTTCTAAACAGTTGCGTCAAACCGTTTATTTGGAAGATGCACGCGCCGCCCTTTGCGTGACCGGTTAGCGTCTTTTGACTGATTACGAACAGTGGATTTCCGTCCGTACGTCCGATTGCGTGCGCAAGAGTATTGTGCAGTTCGGATTCGTTCGGATCGTTTGCGTTCGTGGAAGTATCGTGCTTAGAAACCACTGCAATATCGTCTGGTGTAACGCCGAGAGCTGCCAAATCGCGCACGAGCTTAGACTTAGCGCCGCCCATTCCTGCAGCCAAAGCACCCAAGCCTGGAGCAGGAATAGAAGTGTGGATGCCGTCAGCGTAGGAGTGAATAAACCCAACTACGCCAGCAACAGGCAAACCGAGCTTAAGCGCAATATCTCCGCGCGTAACCAAAATCGTACCGCCGCCTTGCGCTTCAAGGAAGCCTCCGCGTCTGCGATCGTTTGCGCGAGAGAAGAATCGAGGATTTATACCCTTTGCGTACATTTCTTCGCTATTGGCAGTTGCGTTCATATTGCCGAAGCCGACCACGGATTCCACGCCGATATCGTCAATTGCGCCGGTTACTACGAAGTCAGCTTTGCCGAGCGCAATCTTATCAACGCCTTCTTCGAGCGAAACTGCTGCAGTTGCGCATGCCGACACAGGCTGAACCATGTTTCCGTAACCGCCGATGTAAGTTTGCATTACGTGCGCTGCCACCACGTTTGGTAGCGCTTCTTGCAGCACGTCGGTTGGGATTTCGTGGTTAAGGAAGCGATCCAAGTATAGGTTTCGCATTGAGCTCATGCCGCCGAAACCGGTTCCTTGCGTGGAAGCAACCAGCGACGGATGCACGGCTTGCAGAATCTCCGAAGGTGTGAAACCGGCGGAAATGTAAGCGTCCACTGTTGTGACGATATTCCACAACGCAATCGTGTCAACACTTCCAACCATTGAAGCTGGAATTCCCCACTTGAGCGGGTCGAAGCCCTTAGGGAATTGTCCTCCGACGGTTCTGGTCATCGCAGCCCTGCGTGGCACGCGAATCATGGAACCTGCCTTGCGCGTAACTGTCCATTCGCCAGATTCTGCATCGCGAGCAATTGCAGTGTGTGCTTCGTCGAGTGCCACATATTCGCGCGCAATCGTTTCTGTTGGCACGCTGAAGCTTACGTCGTGGTCGAGGAATATTTCTGCTTCTTCTTCGTTCGCTCCGTCCTTGTAGTCGCCGCCCATTCCGGTTTCGAATGGTCGAATACCGGAACGTGCTACTACTTCGTCGCGATATTTCTCTGCAATATCTTCTTCTGGAACAAGCGTGCCTTCCGCATCGTACCAGCCTGGCTTTGGCGAGTCTTGCCAAGTAAGCAAGCCCATATTCCAAGCCAATTCCAGCACAGCTCCTGCAGAAAGATCTACGGAACCGTCTTCCTTAATTCCAAGCTCTGCTTCGAAACGAGTACGTCCGGAACCCCATGGTCCAAGCTCGCCGACTGATACGATTACGATTTCATCTTCAGGACGCGCTGTTACGTTCTTCCAATCAGACAAGTTGACTTGTGGCTGAGTTGGTGCGTAAGGGGTAGGAAGAGCCTTGCTAGTTGACTTTACAGAAGATTCGACAGTTCTTTCCGCAGCAGATTGTGAAGCAGATTCCGCAGATTTTGCTGCTTCTTCCGCACGCTTCTGATCTTCCAGCGCTTCTGCACGAAGAGCGTTCAAATCGAGAGGCTCCTTGCCTAATCCGCCTGTAAAATCTACGTCCAGAGGAGCGATTGCAGCCTGCTTACGCGACTCTTTTGTGCACAACTCAAGCAAACGATCAGCCATTTCTTGCGTAGAGTATGTAGTTAATCCATGGCGTTCAACTACGGCAACCAACGGATCGTTTCCGCCCATTAATCCAGTTCCACGCACCCAGCCAATCTTAGGATGAGCGAACGTAACGCGATCAGACCACACACTTTCTGCATGCGCACGATTCACAATCGCATCGAAAGCACTCTTGACTTCGCCGTAAGCACCGTCGCCGCCGAACATACCGCGGTTTGGAGAACCAGGTAACACAACGTGCATACGATGTTGCACATCCGTGTCTGCTCCAATTTGCGCAAATCCAGCAATTGCGCGCTCTACACCCCAAAGCATTAAGCGAGATTGCGATTCAAAAAGCGAACCAGAATCAGCCAAAGTACCGTGAACTGGTGGAGCTGCGAATGGGAAGAACATACTAGGCTCGTAAGCAGGCTTCAAAATAGTAGTAGTTGCGCCACTGACTTTCTTTGAAACAGTGCCAACCCACTTTACAAGCGCGTCAACATCGCGATAACTAGACAAGTTTGCTGGCACAAGCCACAACTTTGCGCCCATTTGAGCGTTTTCGCGATAAGCTTTCTTTGCCCAAGACTTAACGCTCGGCTTGAAACTGTGCGAAGTTGCGATAACTGTAGCACCGCCCTTAAGCAAGCCTGTTACTACGCGAGCAGCGATTGAGTTAGGAGCAACTCCAGTAACAACCGCAACTTCTCCTGCAAAACGAGTTGCTTCAGCAAAATCAGCCGCATCAGATTCGTGCGATTTTGCAATTTTGGTGCGTGCATCACGAGCAATAGCAGAAAGAACAGTAGATAGATTACTTAATCCGCGCGAATCAGCAAGACCAGCAAACCATTCAGCTTCTGAAGCTACTGCTTCCCCAGCACCAAGGAAACTACCAAAATCATTTAAGATTTCAGAAACTTCAGTTATCTGAATATCAACATTCTTTCCAGCATACTTGTAGTACAAGCGAGCAACGTCTTCGCGAGCAGAAGCCCAACGATCGTCGAAAAGAATCGCCTTACGCTCATCAAATCGAGGAGCAACCTGTTTTGGCCAATCAGAACCAAGCTCAGCTTCAACAGCAGCTACAACAGCGGCATTTTCATCGCTCTCAGTTTCTGCTTGAGGCGCCTCAACACCAAGCTTTGCTAACACAAACTTAGCTGTTGCAGCAAGTACACCATCTGCACCAACAACACGTTGCGCAAAAGCGTCAAGAGCTGCGGAATCAACAACAGCACCGCCCGCACCGCCCGCAGCACCAGGCTGAGAAACGCTAACGCCGTGAGCTTGTGCAACTTGAGCGATTGCAGCGTCAATTAACGCATCTGCAGCAGCAGTATTCTTTGCTGGTTCAGTTGAAATTTGCGCAAGATTTTCGCCACGCACGCTAGCACCTTCACGCGTTTGCAAAACCAAAGCCGCAAGCACGTGCGCACGCCAACCCTCACCTAACTGCCAAACTTCCGAAATACGCTTGTCGATTTGCGCTGGCTTCACGCCTGCCGCACCGAAAAGCGCACGCAAACGTTCGCGCACAATATCGGAAAGCACAACACCAAATGCTTTATAGCGCGGAGCAACAGAATCAACTAGCTTACGAAGCGCACTCATTGGAGCTTCTGCTGCACCATCCACACTTGCCACGCCAAGCTCGGAACTAATATCCATAAGAAGCTGGTTTCTGCGTGAAGATACGCCGTTCGTAAGTGTATCTGTTGTGTCGGTATCGCCAATTTGATCGAGGCGAATTTTTGCGCTATAAGCAATAAGCATTGAAATTGCGTCAGATGCTTTGAATGGCAAGTCTGCTACAGGTCCGCTTGCTGCAGGAGCAGAAGGAGCCGAAGCAGAAGCAGGAGCAGCAGCAGGTGCTGCAGGTGCGGCAGACGGTACAGAAGCAGCAGGAGCAGCTTCAGTAGCGCTATCTTCCTCATCAAATACTTCTGGCACAAGCGAATCAGTGTCAGTCATATAGACGCGACCTTCATCTCGGCCAACGTTATAAACGGTCACCTTTTCGCCACTAAACTGCGGCAAAGCGAGAGTTTTAGCACCAAGATTTGCCAAAGTCGGAGCGTTTCCTAAACCAACTTCCACGTATTCTTCAACACCAAGACCGCCGCGAGCGCGATCCGCAAACATAAGAGCCTGCGTTTCAATCCAACGAACTGGAGAAGCAAACTGCCAGGAAAGAAGTTCCGTAAGAAGCAGTCTACCAAGCTTTTGCTCATCATCTGCGTAAGATTTCCAAGTTGCCTCGTCTTCCAAAGCAGCTTCAATACGCTCAGATGGAACAACATCCAAAATCTTCTGCGCAAACTCGCGAGTAAGCTCAAACGGGCATGCCACAAGGTTTGGAATATAACGATCTACAAGAACCGAGTAGTCAATATACTCTGGCAGCAGCGAGTCAAGCTTATCGCGGAATTCCGGCACGCCTTTACGAAGAATGCGAGAATGGAACGGTACGTCAATTCCAGGAACAAACATGAACGGCGGCTTACCACCATATTCTTTTGCTCGCTTAGAAGCGTCGGCTTGCAAAGCTTTCAAGCCCTTAATAGTTCCAGCAATCGCATACTGCTGACCAGCCAAATTGTAGTTTACAATTTGCAAGAATTCGCCAGTAGCTTTAGCAATGCTATCAACGTAAGCGTTAACACCTTCATCGTCCACACCGAACTGGTTTGGACGAAGCGCGCCCATGCGATAGTTTGAGCGACCTTGTGCATCTCGATCAATCAAATGATGCATTGTAGATCCGCGATGGAACACTAATTCGAGCACAGTTTCGAGTGGAATAATCTGAGCGAAGGAGCTCAAAGCATTGTACTCACCAAGCGAGTGACCGGCAAAATATGCTGGCCAAATATCGCATCCGGCTTCACGCAGACGAGCGGTTTGCGCAAAAGCAACTGTTGCGAGCGCAACTTGCGTAAACTGCGTCAAATTCAGTAATCCTTCAGGATGACGGTAAGTTACGCCGTGAGCTGTAAGCTCCTTAGGATTATCTCGCACGACTGCGAGTATTGAGAATCCAAGCTTTTCGCGAGTAAGCTTGTCTGCTCTTTCCCAAGTGTCACGTACTGCAGGCGATTTTGCTCGCTCATCCAGCGACATTCCTTGCTTTTGAATACCCTGACCTGGGTATACGAAGGCTGCTCGTGGAGCGCGAGTAAGTGCGCTTGCTTTAGATACGATTTGTCCGTTAACTCGGCACGTAACTTCCAAAGCGAGTCCGCCGCGGCGAACTTTACCAACGCGTTCAACCGTAATTTCTACTTCGTCATCAAGCTGAACCATGCCATACATGTTGTAGGACCAGCCGATAAGCTCGTAGCGAGCGCCCTTTTCATCAACTGCTTGAGCTACATGTTGAGCTGTTGCGGAAAGCCACATTCCATGCACAAGAGGCGCAGAAAGACCGGAAATCGCAGCTCCCCTAGCAGAAGTGTGAATTGGGTTGAAATCTCCAGAAGTGCGTGCGAAAGCCGTCATATCGTGAGGAGCGCGAACTACTACTCTTCGCAAAGCGCGACGAGGAGTGTCTTCAATTTCGTATCCGTGCAATCCTGCCGCATCACCGTACTCTTTAGCTGGTACAGGAAGTGCCGAACTAAAGCTGCGTCCGCGAATAGCGAAACGTTCTGTTTCGTGAGCCAAACGGGTGCCATCTGCCGCAGTATGCACTACGTGAATTGTTACAACTCGTCCGGAAGCAGATTCTGCGTAAGGTTCTGCCCAACCGAGTAAATTAATTCGCTTATCAACATACTTGCGTAAATCTTCAACATCAACGTCAAACTCAATTAGATGATCCAAATGAACGGCGTTAAGAAGACCCTCAATAATCGGGTATCCGTCAACCATTACAGAGCCTAAAGCAGAGTAAATAGTTGGCCAAGCAGGACCAACTAGCGCGTCTGGCACAATGCGAGAGGCAAGAAGTCCGTCTGGGAGTCTTCCAGCAGTAGCTGACTCGTGATCTATTCCAAGATTGCGAGAGAAAGTATAAGACGAGTGAACTAATCCAAATGGGAAATCTTTATAACCCTCTTCCAGCAAATCTTCCGGCAACTTCGCTATACTGCCATCTTCTTTTAGCGTCTCAACCTTAGGCATAGCATCAAGAACATCACCTGTAATCGCAGTATTTCCAATACCAGCGGTTGCTGCAAGCATATTGTAAACATGCTTTGGTAAGCGTTCGCGGTCGACTACTGGTATGCTTCCTGCTCGAGTTGCGTCAACTGTAAGCGGAATAACAATATCTCGTACAGCGTGCTTGCGTTTTTGAGATACTGCAGCGTTTTTGGCTGCGTGTTGCGCTTCTTGATTTTCTTGAGAATCCCAGAAAGTATCGAGTTTTATGTCCAAATCTAGGGAAATCAAGTCAGCATCTGTAGAAGTTACGTTAATAACGTAATTCTTATCGCCAATTTCAGTTCCGTAAGCTGGGTTTGTAGTTACGTGACCAACCCACGAAATATTAGGGCATGAACGAACGTAAGCTTCAACGTTTTTAGCTGCAGAAATCTGACTAAATGCAGCTTTTGTAACGCTACTTTCAGATTTATTTTCAGACTTACTCTCTGCTTTATTTTCTACTTCTGCACGATTTAGCATAGCTGCTTCAAAACGGCCTAGAATATCCGCAATCGGCTCATCCATAGTAGTGATACCGGCCACAGAAATAGGGCCAGGTATTACGCGCACAGCATCAGCCGAATAGCGCGAATCTTCCGACTGCCAAAGCTGATCCTGACCCCACCAGCGCAACAAATCGTTGTCAATAACTGGCACGAATGGCATTGGCTTAGGGTATTCGCGCACCAAAGTTGGGAACCAAGCAGCATCCATTGGCACAACGTTAAGTTCACGAGCTTGAGGCAAAGCTTCAAGTAAAGCATCCAAAGCAGCTTGAGGATGTTCGCCAACTTGCGCACGAGTTGGCAAAATCGACGTAAACTCACCAGAATCTTGGCTCACTAAACGAGCTTCAATACGCTGCAGTAAGTGCATGTAGCGATCTGCATAAGTAGGATCTACCCACGGGTATGCCAAATCAAGGAAACGCTGAGCAAACTGAGCGTAAGTCATGCTTTCCAAGTCACCGAAATACGGTTTTGCAGTAGCATTAAGTGCTGCAATTACTTCGTCTCGGCGAGTTTCAAGCTCTTCAGGATGCTTCATCATGTGTACAAGCAGGCGGCCGCAGCGTGCAGAAGCGTTTTCAAGCTCATAAATATCCGCATGCAAATGACTTAAGCCGCTAGTTACACCACCAACAACTTTTCCAGAAGGCACCCAGCGTTCACCTAATGGCGCAAACGGATCTTCATCAAAACCTTCTACACTTGAAGCCTTAGGCATAACAATTCCTGGCGTTTCAACCAGCATGCGTTTTACTTCAGGACTTGTATGAGCCTCTTTTGCTGTCATTGCAGCCGTGCCAATCATCACAGCATCAACAGGCATATTTGGCAAACCATACTCGCGCGCCCATTCGCCGGAAATGTAGTCTGCAGCACGCTCAGGTGTACCAATACCGCCACCTGCAACAAGCACCAAATTATCACAATCGCGAACTTGTGCGTAAGTTGTCATAAGAAGATCGTCAAGAGACTCCCACGAATGGTGACCACCAGCGGCGCCGCCTTCAACCTGCACGATAATCATTGCAGGAGAAACAGCCTTAGCGATTCGCACAACTTGACGAATCTGATCAACTGTTCCAGGCTTAAACGTTACGTAAGGGAAGCCATCAGACTGTAAAGAAGCCACTAATTCTTTAGCTTCATCAAGTTCTGGGATTCCGGCAGAAATAACTACGCCATCAATTGGAGCACCAGACTGTCGCTTTTTTGGTACGATTCTCTTCGAACCAAACTGCAAATTCCACAAGTATCGATCCATAAACATGGCGTTAAATTCAACCGTTGCGCCTTCTCGAAGCTGAGAGCAAAGAGACTTCATATGACGGTCGAAAACTTCAGAAGTTACCTGACCACCTCCAGCAAGCTCAGCCCAATATCCAGCGTTCGCTGCAGCAGCAACTATTTCCGGCTCCACTGTGGTTGGAGTCATGCCAGCAAGAAGAACCGGCGCTTTTCCAGTAAGTTTGCTGAATTTTGTAAGAACTTTGCGTCCTGCAGGAGTGTCGATTACGCGAGGCGCAAAATCATTCCAGCAGCCTGTTCGAGTAGGCTCTAAGTCCATTGTGGAAAGCTCTGCACGATTGCGAACAGTTGCAGCTTCTACTACACCAGCACCTGTACCTTGCACCAGCACGCCAGTAAGTTTTCCAAGCACTTCGCTAGGTCCCATATCCATAATCCAAAGCGAACGCGCATCGTTTTGATCCAAAACTTCGCTAATTTGAGCAGCCCAATCAACAGGCTTCACAAGCACAGCATTAGCTAATTCGCGAGCAAGAACTGTATTTAATCCAGCTTCTCGCGCCCAAGATTCCACCTGATCAACAGCAGTTTCAAGCATTGGCGAATGGAACGGTACTGTAACATCTAAATATTCAGCAACAGGAGCAAACACAGCACCGCCGCGCACCTTCATTTTGCGCAATTTTTGCGAGCGTTGCGCTTCTTTCTGAGCTTCGTTATCAACAGCTTCCATATCTTCTGGATAGCCTGCAATAACTACGTGATTATAAGCGTTTTTAACCGCAATCGACACTTCGCCACGAGTGCGTTCTACGCGAGAAATCAAAGCTTTTGCTTGCTTTTGCGTTACGCCTTTAAGCGAGAGCATTGGCGTACGTTCGCCGTCTCCCGTGATTTCAAGCATTCTAGATTCGCGATCCCCAGCTGCGCCAATAAGATAAGCGATTGCAAGCAGTTCTTCTATTTGCGCACGAGCCTTCTGCCAAGATTTAGCTTTTATGCGCGCTTTTACCATTTCCGCTGCGATTACTCCCTGCGAGTGCCCCAATACTGCGCAAGGTTTGTTTACTTCAAAGTTGTAGCCAAGATTGGTTAAATCGCGCACTGCTCCTAGCTGAGCTAAAGTAATTCCCGGCACGCTAAAAAGCGCGTTTGCAGCGTTAATATGCTTATTTTCCAAAGCATCGAAAACGTTTACGTCTCCTCCTGCGTTTGCTAAAAGCTCAGCATATATTGGCGAGAGTAACGTTTTCGCGTTAGCTTCGTACTCGTGAAGTTCCGCGTTTAATTCTTCATCTGAACTAAGTTCACGTAAAGCTTCAACCCATGGAGTTGATTGGCCTGCGAACACAAGCGCGTGTGGATCATAAGCGAGGCGGTCGAAAAAGTATGTCGTCATGATGTTTCCTTCTCGTTGATATCCGATAAAACTATCGTTTGTTTGATTAATTTGGTTTATTTACTTGCGATCTAGTTTTATTTTCTGCACTCACTGAAATCACATTGGCTGATTTCCGTGATGCTTTCCAGTTCTCGAAACTCGCTTTTTACTTCTTAAAAGTTTTAGCGAGTTAGCTATTGCATCGCGCGTCTGCTCAGGATCAATCATTGCGTCAATCTGACCAGTTTCCAACGAAAGATTCGCGTTTACAGTAGTTGCCTCATACTCGTCAACCAGCTGTTTTCTAAGAGCATCAACATCCTGTCCACGCTCTTTAGCTTTTTGCAAATCCTTGCGATGAATAATATTCACAGCACCTTGAGCGCCTAAAACAGCGATCTGGCTGGTTGGCCACGCGTAATTTACATCCGCGCCCATAGATTTTGAGCCCATAACAATGTAAGCTCCACCAAAAGCTTTGCGCAAAATCACTGTTACAAGCGGAACTTGAGCATTCGCGTAAGCGTAAATCACTTTTGCGCCCCTACGAATAATTCCAGCATGCTCTTGATCTGAACCAGGCTTATAACCAGGAGTATCAACCAAGGTAACAACTGGCAGATTAAACGCATCGCACAATCGCACAAATCGCGCTACTTTTTCGGAAGAATTAACATCCAAAATACCAGCGTTCACCTTCGGCTGATTTGCAACTATCCCAACAGGATGCCCTTCAATGCAAGCAAAACCAACTACTGCAGAAGCAGCATATAATTCCTGAACTTGCACAAACTCACCGTAATCAACGATTCTACGAATTACGTCTAGCACGTCGTAAGGCTGACGATCGTTATCTGGAACAATATTTGCCAACTCGCGCGCAGTTTCGCGGTCCGATCGCGTTGCAGCGTAGGCAAAAATAGGAGGCTCAGACTCGCAGCTAGATGGCAAATAAGCCAAAACTGTGCGCGCATAGTCGATTGCGTCAGCTTCATCTTCGCCCAAATAGTGAGCAACGCCGGAAGTTGCGTTATGCACAAGACCTCCGCCCAAATCGTCCATGCTAATAGCCTCGCCGGTTGCAGCTTTAACAACATCCGGGCCGGTGACGAACATGTTTGAATGTTCGCGAGTCATAATAATCAAATCTGTTAATGCAGGGCAATAAACTGCACCACCAGCGCAAGGACCAAGAATTAGTGAGATTTGCGGAATCAATCCACTTGCTTCACAAGTTTTTTTGAAAATTCGCCCGTATTGCATAAGCGCGCTAACGCCTTCCTGAATGCGAGCGCCGCCGGAATCAATTACTGCAACAACAGGTACTCGAAGCTGTAAAGCCATGTCCAAAAGATGGCAGATTTTCTCACCTTCAGCTTTGCCTAAAGTTCCGCCGCGCACAGAAAAGTCTTGAGCGTAAACTGCAACTTTTCTGCCATACACTTCACCAAAACCAGTGATTACAGCGCATCCTGCAACATCATTATTAATATCGCCGCCGTTAAAACGACCAATTTCTTCAAAAGAGCCGGTGTCAAACAGCAAGTCTAGACGCTCGCGAGCAGTGCTTTTGCCTTTTGCATGCTGGCGCTCACAAGCTTTCTGTTCCGCGTCACGAGCAAGCTGTGCTGCGTGCTGAACTGCAGCTTTTCCACGACGAGGCTGCAAGTTGCTCTCTTCGGCAGAATTACTAGCGGCAGAATTATTGGCAGTTTTCGCTGAAGTTTCAGAAATTTCAGACTTTTCTTTTACTAAAGCGCTCATTTCTGCTCTCCTTCCGACTTTTCAGAAGACTGTTCAGAAGATTTTTCAGAAGATTTTGCACTTTCGGAAGATTCAGAAGACTTATCTGCGCTCTTATCTCCAGCAAGATCAATCGTCACAAGCTTTGCGCCCGATTCCACGCCGTCGCCAGGCCCCACAAAAATTCCAGTAACAGTACCAGCAGCAGGAGCGTAAACGTAATTTTCCATCTTCATAGACTCAAGAACCACAAGCAAATCGCCCTTAGCAACCTGCTGGCCTTCAGCAACGTTCACGCGCGTAATAACAGCTTGCATAGGAGCAGCAATTACGCCAGGAATCTGTTTTTGCTCTTCAGTTTTACGCGTACTTCCACGAAGAGAACGTCCACGAAGCGGCTGAGAAGCTCTAGAAACGCTACGAACTCGCGCCGAGCCAGTCAAATTATCAACAATATCTTGCGGAATCGTAAGCTTTACGCGCTTATTATCAACCTCAATAATGAAGGATTCCATTGCAGGCTGCTTATTTTCGGATTCGTCCACGGACTTTCCAGAAACAAGCGAAGCCGGCTGTCCACCCAAAGATGAGGCAGAAACGCGGTTCAAATACTTGCGTTCCATCCACTTAGTAGACACGTCGAAACTGTGATTTTCCGCAGTAAACTCAGGATCGTTAAAAATCTGCTCAAAAAGTTTCGCAGGAGTTGGCACGCCCTCAATGCAAAGCTCTTTCAAAGCGCGACGCACGCGAGCAACAGCAGTTTCACGACTTTGTGCAGTAATAATAAGCTTACCCATCATGGAATCAAATTTTGGCGAAATATTGTCTCCAACCTCAACACCAAAATCAACTCGAATACCAGGGCCTGAAGGCCACTTGATTTTCGTCAAAGTACCAGAACTTGGAGTCAAATTCGTAGCAGGATCTTCCGAAGTAATGCGCAGCTCAAAACTGTGTCCGCGAGGCTCTGGATCTTTAATCAACTCGCCGCCGTCGGCAATATTAAGCTGTTCTCGCACCAAATCGAGTCCACTAACTTCCTCACTAACCGTGTGCTCAACTTGCAATCGCGGATTAACTTCCAAGAAGTAGACTTTATGCTGAGAAGTCACCATATATTCGCACGTGCCAAGACCAACGTAGTCAACAGCTTCAAATAGGTTACGAGAATATCGGTAAAGCTGCTCTTTTTCATCGTCGGTCAAGAACGGTGCAGGAGCTTCCTCAACCAGCTTCTGGTTTCGGCGCTGCACCGAGCAATCGCGCGTGGAATATACGGTGAAATTTCCGTGAGCGTCGCGGCCGCACTGAGTTTCAACGTGCCTGGCCTTGTCAATAAAACGCTCAATAAAATATTCGTCTAAGTCGCCGCCCTGAAGAGCGTCGTGATTCATATAAAAGCCGCGCAACTCGTCATCGTTACGAACGACAGTAATACCGCGTCCGCCGCCGCCATCCGTGCGTTTCATCATAACCGGATAGCCGTGCGTTTGCGCAAAAGTAAGAAGCTCTCGAATATCTTTTACAGGCTCCGAAATGCCCGGAACTGGCGGAACTTTCGCACGCACAGCCACGCGGCGAGCTGTAATCTTATCACCCAAGTCAATAAGTGCTTCCGGACGAGGTCCAATCCAAATAACACCAGCATCATTGACTTTCTTAGCAAAAGATGCAACTTCCGATAAGAAACCATACCCAGGGTGTACAGCATCCGTGCCGCTCCTTTTAATAATGTCAAGAATCGCGTCCTCGTTTAAGTAAGTGTCGCGATACGTGTCTCCGGAAAGTGCGTAAGCTTCGTCTGCCATTTCTACAAACTGCGCGTTGCGATCAGTCGGTGCGTAAATAGCAACAGTAGAAATGCCCATTTCGTGAGCCGTGCGAATTACTCGCAAGGCGATTTCACCGCGATTAGCGATGAGTATTTTTTTGATATTCGTAACCATAAGTTACAAAATATTCCAAGATTCTATAAAACGGTTCCACCGACATACACAAAAGCTAGAGCAAAATTTTGTACACTTCTCCAATGCAATTGATTTTTTACGCACGTAATGTGTTTAGCGAAAACGGAAACGTTTAAAAAACCGAAAGAAGGTTTATATGACTGACATGCATCAAAATAATGCTGCAACAACAAATTCTCTTGAAACTGTTGCGCATAAAGTTAAGACTGCTGCAACTTGGCTTGCTAAGCCGGTTCTTCTTACTGTGCTTTTGGCTCTTTCTACTATGGCTGGAGCTATTTATCTGCCTATTACTCCTGTGCCAATTACGTTGCAGACTCTTGTTTTGTGCATTATTGGTTTGACTTTGAGCTGGCAAAAGGGCGTTGCTTCCGTTGTAATGTATTTGGCTTTGGGCGCTGCAGGTTTGCCTGTGTTCGCTGGATTTAAGGGCGGCTGGGCCGTATTCGTAGGTCCTACTGCTGGCTTCCTCGTTGGCTTTATTTTTGGCGTTGCTGCAACTGCCGCTTTGAAGCGCGTATTCGACGTTGCTCTTGACGCAATGATGCCGGAACGCTCATTTAAGAAGACTTTCGCACGCTTCTGCACCTACTCAGTTGCTTCCATAATCGGCACGATTGTGATTTACGCATTCGGTATTTTTGGCCAAAGCTACTTAACTGGCATGCCACTTTCGACTGCTGCAGCTACTTTGATCATCTTCATGATTGGTGATCTTATTAAAGCTTTTCTCGCGAGTGTCGTTTGTTCAGGGGTATATGATATGCTCAAAGAGAAACATGCGTGAGGGTGTTTGTTCTCTATTTTCTACCTTCTCGTATTTTTCCCATCTTTCAGGTCGTGGTAACAATTCCCGGTTGCCACGGCCTGTCTCTTTTATATCTAGCTAATTGCGCAGTCAGCGCTCAGGAAAAGCGTCCTCGTCGTACGCAACAGCGTGAACATCACCGCTTTTTACAACAATATCTTCGCCTGTTTTTGCACGAATAGTAAGCGACGCATTCTTTCCAATACAAACTGCAGTACCTGTTATTACACTTCCGTCAACAGGATGTACATTTACTTCCCTATCGAGTGTCCAACACACGCAAGTTACTTCTTTAAGCAAATCTGCCACATTATTTTGATAATCTTTAACAAAATCGTATAAGCGCGAGCGCAAACGCGTTACTATACTTGCTGCAATAACGTCACGCAATTCTTGAGCTTCCGGCAGTTTTGTAATGTGCATTTGTAGAGAAGTTGCTTTTTTAATTGGAAGAACTTCTTGCGGAACGTACAAGTTCATACCGATTCCAAATACAACTCCCATAAGATCTTCTCTTCCAGGAACTGCTACGAGTTCTGTTAAAATTCCGCCTTCTTTGCAATCGTGCAAGAATATATCGTTAGGCCACTTGAGTTTTAGTTTGCAATCTTCTCCATGCATAAATGAACTTTTGTACTTACTAAATACGTCTAAAAGTGCGTCTCTTGCAGACAGTCCGGCAATAATCGGAAGCCAACCGTTTATATCCGCGTTAGTAACTATTTTTTTAGGAAGAAGAGTTAAGAAAGATACTAGAAAACTTTCTCCCGGCCTGCTTACCCACTCTCTGCCAAGCCTTCCGCGACCGGCAGTTTGATCATCTGCAGCAATAGCAAAAATTGTAGGCTTTCCGTCACTTCTTTCTGATATTTCATTATTTTGCACTATTTCTCGCGCAAAATTTTGCGTTGAATCTGTGATACTAAAAAGTTTTACATAATCTGCTACTTTTGCAGTTTGCGGCATGCTAGCCACACTTTGCGAAGAAAATAAACTCATATGTATAATTTTATACACCGTGTTAAGTGATCGCTACTGCGAGACTTTGTGCAAAAAGAAAAGATTTGCGCAAAAAGATTTGCGTAAATTTAGCACGGTGACAAAGGTTGCAAAAATTTGGTAGGTGTTTACAGGTATGAAATTGGCAGAAAGCAAGGATTTCGTTAGTAAATCTAGCAAAACTGAAGCCAGTATGCTCGAATCCTTAGCACCAAAACCTGCAGACTCTAATAAAAGCAACAAATTTATAAAAATATTAGGCGTAGTTTTTAATTATTTTCTAGGAATTCTCGTTTGTTCGCTATTAAGTTTTTGCACAAGCGTAGGATTTATATTTCGCAGCAGCTTACACACCAAACATTTAGGTTCTATTACAGATTTTGGTGTTAGTAATGCGATTATTTTTTTGATTTCCTTTATAATTTACTCTTGCATTCTTTTCTCACTTGTAATTTTTAGCAAGTCTAAAAAAGCAGTAAATTTTTTGGAAAAAGTCAAGTATTTTCTTATATCTAAATGGCACGATTTAACTGAATTAATACATACTGAAGCGCACAAGAAATTATTGCGCAGGAACGTACCTCATTTTCTTGCTAAAGCAGCTTCTGCCGCAATAGAAATATCTAATCTCGCGCTACTTTGTATACGCTGGTGCGTTTTCCACCTAACACATAGGCAGCGCAATCTTTTCATAACATTCCTACTAGGTTGGCTGTGGGTGCCGGTTACGTTTCTTGCAGCTTACGGAGCTGACCTCTGCTCGCAAATTCGCGAATACAGTTGGGCTTGGAACCAAATCACAGGATTAAAACAACCATATATTGGATTCTTCAGTTTCGTACCAGCAGACATCTACCCTACTGCTCACTACTTGTGGCCATCTAATCCAACATATTTAAGCGATCAGCACAACATAGTTCTTACTGTTATTTACGGCTCTGTCGCGGCAGTTTCGCGTTATTTTACAGATTCTAACGATGCTGGAATCGTACTTCTGGCTTTTATGCAATTTGTTTTTGCAGCCTTCTGTTTTGCTGCCACAGCAAATCGTTTTCTAAATCGACCGTGGCTTATATCTAAATACAATTACGATAAAAACAATAGCTTGCGAAAGCACAATAAAAAATACAAAACTTACGCAATTTACGCAAATGCAGAAACGCCGATGATAGCGCGCGTAATAGTTCTGCTTCTGCTTCTGTTTAATCCTTTAGTTATTTTATCTACGATTTCACTAACGAAATCACCGCTTTTTGCATTCGCTTTTACATGGTGGGTTGGCGTTTGTTACGAAATTAATAGCATTTATTTCGATAAAAATACTTGCGAAAATAGAAGCTACGACTGTGAAAATAGCGAACGCAAAAGCCGCAGAAAACTTCCAATTCACACTATAATTGAGCTAGTTATAAGCGTATCTGTAATGCTAATCGCAGCTAAATACGCTTGGTATATTCTTACAATTCAATTCGCACTGCTACTTATAGCGCATATAAAACATTGGAAACTGTGGCTTTGTGGAATCCTACTGCCGACTGTGATTATTCACGGATCAATCACAATGCTTATCTCAAGCGGCGCAATCATAAACGGCGACCCTATTGAAAGTCGCGGAGTACAATTACAGCAGATTGCTAGAATCGCAAAAGTAGATCCAAAAAGCATACCGCACTGCGCAAAACGCGCGATATCGCGAATTTTTAATCTAGATCAAGCAGCAGAAGCATACAAACCGAACGATGCGGATCCTGTAAAATCTTCTGGATTGCAATCAAAAAAAGTTAGTTACAGATGGAGATACGTAACTAAATCCGATATTAAACAGCTAGACAAAGCATGGTGGAAAACAATTACTAACAGTCCACTTGTAGCAACAGACGCTCTTGTAGCAAAATCTTACGGATATTTTGATATTCTCGACACGCCTTACGTTGGTCCAGAATATTATCTCAACACAGACAGCATACATAAATCTGTATGGATAAAACTATGGAATCCACGACTTAGATCCAAAATCTCAAAAAATATTAATGAATTAAGCGAAGAAAGCACATTAAGATTCCTAATTCACGGTAATACTTATGTGATTGGAACTCTACTAATTGGAGTTGCTGAAATTATTTTGAGACGCTGGAAAACAGTGATATGGCATATTCCTCTAGCACTGTTAATGGGCGTAATGATTATGGCTCCAGCTAATAATTTTGAAAGGCATATGCTTCCGCTTACTTTTGTATTCTGCTTTGTACTTCTAGCGTTTTGGAGAGATACGTTGAAAGCTGTTAAAAAATTATGACTCTGCGCTTAGTTAATCTGCGCTGAGTTAAAAGGAGCTAGCTTCTGCAATTTATAAAAGTGGTGGGTACTAAGAAGTAAACATTAGGAGTAGACGCAAAGCGCAAATACTAAGCAGACGCAAAGCGAAAACATAAAGCGCAAAAGCACTTGCGAGCCGCGCATTTACTAGAAAGCAACTATAAGACTATAATAGAAAAGATGATTGCTAATTATTGCTGCAACTAAGGGCACAGGATGGACGAGATTAATTCAAACCAGTTTGCGCAAGCACAGAGTGCTCATTCCGATGCCGCATCCTTAAATAATACTGAAGTAAACGCTTCAGATACATATCACGCAATGGCGAGTGACGAATCAGATGCGAATCAAAAATTCACAAATCTAAATGATGATTTTCTTTCACTTTTAACAGGAGTGCAAATTTGCGCAATACAAAAGCAGTTAGAAAAGTCAGGACAATCAAATCAATCAAATGAGCTGGTAAATCAGTCGGCACTTTCCGCAACTGTTGCAGCAAAAGAAGAATCTACTAAATCTTCCACAAACAACAAAGACGATGTTGAAGAAAAACGAAAGCACCATTTGTGGAGACGCAAAAACACAAATCAAGATCGCGAGAATACTACTGTAGAAGAAGCGCCACACTTTACGCCACTTCCTTGCGCACCAGCAGTTGAGCCGTTTGGGATTTTCGATACTCGCGATGGTCAAGTTTTTGACGCTGCCACTCGCCTACGCTTACACACTATTATTGCAACGTGTCTTATGAACGGCATCGCAGATCAGAGAGTAAACGCTTTAATACACCTATTGCAATGGCCTGATACACCGAAAATAATCGTTATAGCTGGTACTTACGGCGCAGAAATTACTAAAGATGATGGCCCTACGCGCAAAAAAGACTCTCCAGTAATTCCAGATAATACAGACACATTACGCCGCAATATTTGGCCACAATTAGGAAACTGCAACGCATATGACGCAATAGTCGAACGCGCGCAAAATAGCGCTTTACAGCGTATTAACAGATCGTGGCAAACAACGAATCTATTTGCCGGTAGCACTACCGGTAGTGCAGGTAGCGCAGGTAGCGCAAATAGCGCAAATTCAAGCGAGACTTTCTCATCACCATCCCATATAGTCTTGCTAGCAGTTCGTGAAACCCCAAGCGAGCAGTCGCTAGAAAAACTGTGTCAAATATTTACAGCATCCAAAAAGCCCGTATGCATAAGCGGAATAGTGCAGGGAGTAGATCGAGTATCATCTGCTTTAACAGCCACGCTTTCAGCAATTGCAGTAGCACCAGCTGTTAAACATTTGCCGCAAATAATTCACGCTGATGACGTATTAGCTGAACGCGCTCTTATTGGAGACAGCACTGCAGTAGAAAGCTTATACAACGACGTTTATCAAAGCCTAGCTCCGTATAATCGCGACGATCCGACTCTTAGTACAGTAGACATGTTCCTTAGATTTGGCGGAGCACTTGATCAGACAGCGCACGAACTTAATGTGCATCCAAATACTGTGAGATACCGTTTGCGCAAAGTAGCGCAAACAACTGGTTGGGATGCTACCGACCCTCGTGCAGCGTACGTACTGCAGACGGCCATTACCATAGGCCGCATCCGCGACGCGCGCTCGCACATTATGTAGCTAAGTCGCCAACTCACCAATCAAGAGACACTCACGCCGAAAACAAACTGCACGAGTGTCCCAAAAACGCAATCAAGAGACACTCACGCAGCGCGACGACCTGCCTGAGCGCTGCGATTTAGCGCGCGAGGGCAACTCGGAGCGGAAACTCGCTCAAGTTGGAAGTCCAGTGGACTTCCAACGCGAGTTTCGTAAGCGAGCGTTTATTCCTCACGGTTATTGGTAGCCGTTAGGCTGATTTGGCATGTGAAGCACACCGTGCTTCACAATTGAGCCAAATCACGCTTTGAAAGAGCTTGAAATCCCAATGATTTCAAGCTCGGTCAAAGCTCGCGCGAGCGCCAACTGCACGCGTGCCTCACTATTAAAAAACGCTGAGAAGCGCTCGCAAATGAGCACATTCTCAGCGTTTATAAGCTTTATACTTGATTTACTTTGCGAATCTCGCGCTTTCGCACAAACTCGCTAGCAATAAATCAGGCAGCGATGCTTGCAATATCCACTGGAACACCAGGAGCCATTGTGGAGGTAACAGTCACCTTAGTGATGTAACGACCCTTAATGGTGGTTGGCTTCAAGCGGCGGATTTCGTCTGCAACAGCCTTGAAGTTCTCTTCAAGAGCCTTAGCATCGAAGGAGAGCTTGCCGAAGAGGAATGACAGGTTGCCCTGGCGATCCACGCGGAACTCAATCTTACCGCCCTTAATATCAGCAACAGCCTTAGCTACATCCATGGTAACGGTGCCAGTCTTTGGATTTGGCATCAAGCTACGAGGGCCGAGAACACGACCCAAGCGGCCAACCTTACCCATCATATCTGGGGTTGCAACGACTGCATCGAAGTCAAGGAAGCCACCGGCAACCTTTTCGATAAGCTCGTCATCACCAACGATGTCAGCGCCAGCTTCCTGAGCCTCAGTAGCCTTTGGACCACGAGCGAACACCAAAACCTTAGCGGTTTTACCGGTGCCGTTTGGCAAGTTTACTACGCCACGAACCAACTGGTCAGCCTTGCGAGGATCAACGTTAAGGCGCATAACAGCCTCAACGGACTCGTCGAAAGCGTGCTTTGGCATGCTCTGCAACAAAGCGATAGCTTCAGCTGGGGTGTACAGGTTATTGCGGTCGATCTTCTCAGCCGCTTCACGATACTTCTTAGAACGCTTAGCCATTTCTACACTCCCTTTCAGTCGGTAACGGTAATACCCATCGAGCGAGCAGTACCCGCGATGATCTTCATACCGGCCTCGACGTCACGTGCGGAGAGGTCAGGCATCTTAATTTCGGCGATTTCGCGCACCTGAGCCTTGGTCACAGAACCAACCTTGTGAGTCAATGGGTTCTCGGTGCCCTTCTGAATGCCAGCAGCCTTAAGCAGCAAAGCAGCAGCAGGTGGAGTCTTCAAAACGAAGGTGAAAGAACGATCTTCGTAAACGGTGATCTCTACTGGGACGATCTGACCCATCTTGTCCTTCGTCTGGTCGTTATAGGCCTTGCAGAAGTCCATGATGTTCACGCCGTGGGAGCCTAATGCTGGGCCCAGTGGTGGGGCTGGATTTGCCTTGCCAGCCTGAATCTCGAGCTTAATAAGCGCGGAGACTTTCTTTTTCGGAGCCATAATATGGTTCTTCTTTCTTTTACAAGCGGTCCAAACGGTTGCTACAAACGCTGATACATAGACGTTACACTTAATTTTTATGCATAAACGTTGCTATAAAGCCGTTTTGCAGCTTCCTCCCGCATCTTGTATTGCTGTGCTGTGCTAGCGGATTTCTCCTCCAGTCACAAGCTTTCCTATTATGTCACATCTTCGCGACACGCTGCAGTACGAAAGCTGCAGCTACTTTTGCGCATATAACTAATCGATACACGCGGTGATATTTTTGCAGTGAATAGAAAATGTCGAAAACATCGGGAGATTGACAGTTTCAGCTCGCGTTTTGTTTATTTCATCGGTTGATTTGGTGTTTTAGACAGTTTTGCCCTACATTTTGTCTATTTCACCAAACGATTTGGTGTTTTCGACAGTTTCAACTCACATTCTGTTTATTTCACCAAACGATTTGGTATTTTCGACAGTTTCAACTCACATTCTGTTCATTTCACCAAACAATTTGGTATTTTCGACAGTTTTGACTCACAGTCATCTTTACGCGCTTCGTATCAGCTTCGATTAAATGCCAAGCAGTATCGCTTAACTACAGTACGCGGCTTCAATGGCTGAGGTTCATCTCATTCAGTGCGAAAAATCTCAAATCTCTACCACACTAATAACAAAGCATCTTCGACCAAGCAATACCCACCCCTCACTCGTAAATTCACCCACCGTTGTTATTTAGCGTACCTGTTTTTTACAACAACGCTAGTAATTTCATACAAATTAAACTACGAACAGGGCTGGTAGATAAAGCGAGTCTAGGATTTAGTTAAGTAAACCCTAGACTCACACTTTGCTATTAGACTACAAGACCAGCTTTAAAAAGCGGATCAAGCGTTCTGCTGTTCTTCTTCCTTGCGATTGCGCACGTACGTAATCACGCTCGCAACAATAAGAACCATGCCCACGACAGCGAAAATCAGTATTCCGTAAGAGCCGGTTGCAGGAAGGTTGAACCAGAAGCTCTTGCCATCAATGTTATGTTCTGGAATATTCGGGAATTCTACAACATAAGGATCTGTCACAGTATTTGTTGTAGCGACCGTAACTTCCTTTATAACATTAGAAAGCTTATAGCCTGTAAGAGCTTTAACCTCAACAAGATAAACAGGAACGCCAGCGCGAGTCTTGTATGCAGCCGCGAAGTTACCTTTATCATTTGTTGTAGCAGTCTGCACATCAGTAGCAGCAGCGCCAGCTGGTTGGGAAGCAGCAGCTGCAGCAGCATCACCAATAGTTGACGCAGCCTTGCACTCTTTCGGAAGCTGAGGCTCTTCATTCGCGCCTCTGTCAGTGCCGTTACCATTAGCGTTAGCAGCAGCATCTTTCTTTTTAGTGTTTTTATTTGCAGCAGTCTCAGCTAACTTAGCCTTATCATCAACCTTGTTACTATCAGAGTTCTGCTTTTCAACAGGCTTCGATTCCTTATTATTAGTTAAAGTGCTTGGAGAGCCAGTATTATTCTTATTAAGCTCAGCACTATTAGGTTCACTCTGCTCAGTCTGCTTCTGCTCACCCTCAGTCTTAGCAGAACCAGACTTAGTACCAGCAGTATTCTCAGTAACAGTAGCACTCTCACCAGCACTTAAAGCATAAGTTGGAGCAATCACAAAAGTAGCAAGCAACGTTGCAGATGCTACAAATAACGAAAGTAACGCTCGACTCGTGCACGAACCACACGCTTTTCGAGACGCGTTTTTAGATGATTTTACAAACGCGTTTTTGGACGCGTTTGAGCGCAAAGCGGCGCAAGAAGCCTTTTGAGACTCTCTTGCAACGCCAGAGTCAATGTGACGAGCAACAAAATCTCTAATCGCACGTACACACTTTAAAAATGTATTAGATTCCGGAGCAGTCATAACATACTCTCCTTATACAATCATAAACAATTTTTAAACTTAATGGCCCAAAAATTAACGAAACCCAAAGGCTCACATTAACAATCAGGCAGAATGCGACCCCTTTCGTAATGTACAGCTGAGAGTATACCCCCCCCCCATGGTGAGATTCAAGTAAAACTACTTACTTTGGAAATATTTATTATTTAGATTGATAAAAGCACTGCGGCTACAAGAAAATCTACCATTTTACGGCGTGTCGCAGTAAATAAAAAAAACTAAGCGAAACTAAAAAACCGGAGCACGAATAACGCACCCCGGTTTGTAAAAGTTTTATAAAAGCTCAAACAATCGGCTCCACCTGATGGAATCCAAGCTCCACAGGAGTCTCTCGACCAAAGATAGAAACCAAAACTGTAAGCTTTTGAGTTGTAGGCTCCACATCGGAAACCACAGCAGCCATAGTCGCAAATGGACCATCCGTAACTGTAACCTGATCTCCAACCTTGTAAGCCACCTCAACAGTACGCTTACGAGCAGCAGCTGGCTTATCACCAGCATTCTTCAAAGCCTCGGAAGCAATCATAGGAGCCATCATAGCCACAACTTCTTTGCGGCTAAGCGGAGCTGGTTCCTTAGAAGGACCAACAAAACCAGTCACACCCTCAGTTTCGCGCACAATACGGCGAGCATTCTCGTCCGGCCACATACGAATCAGCACATAGCCTGGCACGCGCACGCGAGTAATAACCTTCTTGCCTTTCTCGGTATGCTTTTCAACTTCCTCCATCGGAACTTCAATCTGGAAAATCTTATCTTCCAAACCAAAGCTTTGCACACGAGACTCAACATTAGTTTTCACTCGCTTCTCGTAGCCGGAGTAGGTGTGCAGAACATACCACTTACCTTCCAGCGTACGCAACTTTTGCGAAAACTCTTTTACAGCCAAAGCGCCAGCATCAGTAGGATCAACTTCTGCAGTAGAAGTTTCCGAAGAGTCAGCAGCTTCAGTAGATTCTTCAGAGCCAGTGGAATCAGCAGCTTCAACCGAGCCAGCAGTCACATCTTCAGCATTCACATCAGCAGAAGTGTCTTCATCAGACTCAGCGCTTACAGATTCAGCAGGCTCAACTACTGAATCATCAACTACAGCATCATCAACAGAATCAAGCGCCTCAAGATTAATCTCAGCTGCTTCATTATCAGTCATATCAGCATCAGTCATTTCTTCGTCAGTCATTTTGTAAACCCTCGAATCTCAACTCAGCCAAACATCCACATAACGGACTTGCCTAAGCCGAAGTCCATGAAAGTAACAAACACCATCAAGAAAATAACGAAAATAAATACAGAAGCTGACCATGCGAAAAGTTCCTTACCATGAGGAGCTATCACCTTACGAGTCTCGTCAATAGTCTGCTTAACGAACCTGATGATACGCACGAACAAATTTGGCTTTTTCGCTTTTTTACTATCGCGTGCCTGTGTCATGCCTAAACCCTTCGCTAACTGATTGATAAAATGAAACTGGCAGGGACGGCGGGACTCGAACCCACAACCTACGGTTTTGGAGACCGTTGCGCTACCAATTGCGCCACATCCCTAGGTGAACTTGCTAATCATACCCCAAAACAGAGAATATAGCAAAACCGCCAAATAGCTATGTTAGCGGAAGGCCACGATTTCCGCACCAAAACTTCAATTATTGAGTGTCGTAGAAAAATTAGAAATTGAAACAGACTAAGCTTCAACCCACTTCTTCATACGACGCATACCTTCCGCAAGCTGATCGTCAGCAAGAGCGCAAGAGAAACGCAAATATCCAGGAGCACCAAAAGCCTCTCCCGGAACAGCAGCAACATGCGCTTCATCAAGCAACATCTCAGCAAAACGAGAAGAAGTATGCGGCATCTCGCGCTTCTCTCCAAGCGGACGCTCAAGCAGCGCCTCAACGTTAGCAAACGCGTAAAAAGCTCCATGAGGAAGAGGGCAAGTAACACCATCAATATTGTTCAACGCTTCCACAATCGCTTTTCTACGAGCATCAAAAGCCTCACGCATAGTGGAAACCACATCCAGCGAGCCACCGACTGCAGCAATTGCCGCACGCTGCGAAATATTAGAAACGTTGGAAGTCATGTGGCTTTGCAACTTTACAGCAGACTTCGCCACATCTGCCGGAGCAACCATCCAACCGACGCGCCAACCCGGCATAGCGTAAGTTTTAGCAACGCCATTCAAAATCAGCAGCTGATTGCGGATCTCTGGCACCTCGACGCCAATATACGAAGTCGAAATGCCGTCGTAATGCAAGTGCTCGTAAATTTCGTCAGAAAGCACCCAAATATGGTGTTCAAGCGCCCATTTTCCGATTGCGCGAATAGTTTGCGCACTCCAAATAGCGCCCGTAGGATTGGAAGGCGAAGTTACGATGATTGCGCGCGTGCGCGGTGTGCTAGCAGCCTCAATCGCCGCAATATCTGGCTCAAAACCGCGCTCTGCACCTGCTAAAACCGGCACAGGTACGCCGCCGGCAAGCTTTACCGCTTCCGGATAACTCGTCCAATACGGAGCTGGAATAATAACTTCGTCGCCATCGTTTAAAAGAATTTGGCAAGCTTCGTAAACTGCTTGCTTTCCGCCGTTTGTTACAACGACTTGATTTGGGGAAACTTCGTAGCCGGAATCTCGCTGCACTTTGCGCGCAATCGCCTCTCTAAGCTCCGGCAAACCGGCTGTGGCAGTATAACGATAGTTGCGCGGGTCTTTGCAAGCAGCTGCGGCTGCTTCAACAATGTAAGAAGGAGTAGGGAAATCAGGCTCGCCTGCACCAAAGCTTACAACGTCGATGCCGTCAGCTTTCATAGCTTTCGCCTTGCCGTCTACTGCTAAAGTTGCGCTCGGAGCGACTCGGTTAATGCGCTCGCTTAATACGCGCCAATTTTCTTGCGATGAAGTTTCTGCAATATTATCTGCCATGTATTCCAGTGTAACCTTAAGCCGAGAAACGACGAATCTGCCGGAAATTACCAGGCGTTTGCGCGACGAACTGTTTTCGCACTTAAAGCGTAGCGCGCGATGACTTGCTTTCTGCGCGAGTGTCTCATTTTGTTTGTTTTGAGACACTAGTGCAGTACTGTTACTGCGTTATTGTCTCTGTTTGGCTGTTTTCGGACATTCGCGCAGTTATCGTTCTGCAAGAGTGTCTCATTTTGCTCATTTTGAGACACTAGTGCAGTACTGTTACTGCGTTATTGTCTCAAGACCGGCGTAGTGAAACATTTTCCGGAAAATTCCCGGCAAATGTAGTTGCAGTTAATTTACACAAGCACAAGATTGTCGCGATGCACCACCGGATGCGCATACTGCCGTCCAAGCGACTTCTCAAGCTCATCGCTCGTGCGCCCCATAATCTCCGGAATCTCCTCCGCATCAAAAGCAACCAATCCTTTAGCTAAATGATTGCCCTGCTCATCATCAATCCACACCGGATCCGTCGCCGAAAACTCGCCGCGCACATCAACAATTCCAGCCGCAAGAAGACTTGCGCGACCTCCACGAACCGCCTCCGCAGCACCAGCATCAACAACCAAAGTTCCATGCGGATAAGAAGCAAAACCAATCCAAAGTCGCCTTGAAGAATCACGCGTATTAACAGGCGCAAACGCAGTACCAACAGCATCGCCTGCAAGAGCCGGCCCAGCGTTACTCGCGCAAGTTAACACGGTAGGAATACCCGAAACTGCAGCAACGTGCGCAGCTTCAATCTTTGTGATCATTCCGCCGGTACCAACTCCAGAAACACTTGAACCAACTTTTACTTTCTCTAAAGCACGCGTCACATCTGGTACAAAACTTACACGCTTAGCTCCAGGCTCGCTCGGAGGAGCAGTATACAAAGCATCAACATCCGTAAGCAATACCAACGCTTCCGCACGCACCACATTTGCTACAAGCGCAGCAAGACGATCATTATCGCCAAAACGAATTTCGTTACTAGAAAGCGCGTCGTTCTCGTTTACGATCGGTATTACGCCAAGCTCCAGCAGACGAAGCATTGTTCGCTGCGCATTGCGGTAACGCGAAGGCGAAATAGTAACATCCGCTGTAAGCAGCATCTGCCCTACTCTGAAACCAAATTGCGCAAACGCAGACTCATACTGAGCCATAAGCAAGCCTTGACCAACCGAAGCCGTCGCCTGCTGAGTCGGCACATCCTTAGGACGCTCATCAAAACCAAGAAGCCCAAAACCTGCTGCAATAGCGCCAGAAGAAACTAGTACTACACGCGCACCCATCATTTGCACATGACTAATCGCAGCTACAAGCGCACGCAATTTTTGCACATCAAGATGACCTGACGCGTCAGTAAGCGAACTTGAACCAACTTTTACTACGATTGTGCGCGCCTCACGAATTGAACGCCGAACCCCTTCTTCGGTTAGCTCAATTGCAGGATTACTCATAAAATTCCTCTTGATTCTACTAGTTTTTACTCTTCACCGCGGCCGAATAAGCTATTTTCGTCATGACGATCATCGTCAACAGATGGATCTGCCCAGTGCCCCGACTTACGTTCGGCCATCATTGCGTCGCGAACAGCACTCTTAGCATCCATCATGCTGTGATAGTCGCGTCTACGCTCCGCATTAGTACGACGAGAGTTCCTAGGATCATTCGCCTCAAGACGCAAATCCCTACCACGAGCACCCAAGCTTGCTCCATCAAGACCTTCTGCTCCAGCAGCAATACTTGGATCCCAGTCGAAGCAAACCATACGATTTCCGCGGCCAATGCGAATCTCATCTCCAGGACGAGCACCCTTCTTACGCAACTCATCCTCAACACCAAGCTTCGCAAGACGATCAGCCAAATATCCAACAGCTTCATCGTTATCAAAGTTCGTTTGAACAACCCAACGCTCAGGTTTCATGCCAGTAACGGTAAACCAAAAATCACCGTTTTTGTCTTCTTCACGTTCAATAGTGAAGTCCGCACTATTTCCACGTCCATCATCGCGGCGTCGACGCAACGCTGAAGTCTGCTGCTCAAGCGGCTGAATAACAACACGCTCTTCTTCTCGCGCTGCTTCCTCAGCAGCAAGCTTCTCACGCATCTTTTCAACCAATCGTCCGAGAGCAAAACCAAGCTCTTTCAAACCTTCGTGCGATGCGGTAGAGATTTCGAATACGTCTAATCCCATCGCCTCAAATTCGCCGCGCACAAAATCAGCTAGTTCTTTAGCTTCAGGCACATCAACTTTGTTTAGCACAATAATGCGCGGACGTTCAGGAATCGGAATAGCGCCCAGCGGAAGCTCAAGCTTATCAGCATACTGCGCAAGCTCATGCTCAAGAGCGTGATAATCGCTAATAGGGTCGCGATTTGGCTCCAAAGTTGCGCAATCGATTACGTGAGCAATAATTTCAGTACGCTCAATATGACGCAAAAACTCAAGTCCCAAACCCTTACCTTCAGAAGCGCCTGGAATCAAGCCTGGAACGTCAGCAATCGTATAACGATAGTTGCCAAAACTTACAACTCCCAGATTTGGCACGAGAGTAGTAAACGGGTAGTCAGCAATTTTCGGCTTAGCTGCACTAATAGACGCAACTAAACTTGATTTTCCGGCAGAAGGAAATCCAGCTAAAGCCACGTCTGCAATTGATTTAAGTTCCAAAATTACGTCACGCTCTTCGCCAGGCTCTCCTAAAAGAGCAAATCCTGGAGCACGACGAGTTTTATTAGCGAGAGCAGCATTTCCAAGACCGCCAGCGCCACCAGCAGCAGCAACAAAACGATCACCCGGTTGCTTTAAATCAGTCAAAACTTCACCCGGGCGTTTTGCAGAACCAGCCGCGCCTTTAGCCGTAAAAATAACTGTACCAACAGGAACAGGAAGTACTAAATCAGCGCCCTTTGAACCGTCTTTTGTATCACCAAAACCCATTGTGCCGTCTTCAGCAGTACGATGCGGCATAAAACGATAGTCAAGAAGGCTATTTGCGTTACGATCTGCTACAAAAATAACAGAACCACCATCGCCTCCGTTGCCACCATTTGGACCAGCTAAAGGCTTGTACTTTTCGCGACGCACGCCGGCAGAACCATTGCCGCCGTCGCCACCCTTCACGTGCACTGTTACGCGATCCACAAAATCACTCATATCGCTACCTTACCTGAATAGCACAACACTTAACTTCCACGTTTTAGTACTCTTAAAAACGCAAAATGAGGAGAACAAAAAAGCCGCACCGAACTGGGTGCGGCTAAAAAGATGATAATCGAAGCGACTCAGGCAGTCACAACGTCAACAACCTTGCGGTCGCGACGAATGCCGAACTTCACATTGCCGTCCACCAAAGCGTACAGCGTGTGATCCTTACCCAAAGCCACGTTCTGACCAGCATGGAACTTGGTGCCGCGCTGACGAACGATAATGTTGCCAGCCACCACAGCTTCACCGCCGAACTTCTTAACGCCAAGATACTGCGCCTGTGAATCGCGACCGTTGCGCGAGCTAGACGCACCCTTCTTATGTGCCATCTTGCTGTCCTTTCAGGTTTATAACACCGTCAATCAGGCAATGGCCGTGATCTTGACGAGAGTCAACTTCTGACGATGACCCTTGCGACGAGCCACGCCAGTCTTGTTCTTAAACTTCATAATGCTGATCTTCGGACCCTTGGCTTCGTCGTTTACAACTTCGCCCTTTACCGAGATCTTTGCAAGATCCTTAGCGCTTAAGATAACCTTAGCGCCGTCAACTACGAGCGCGACCGGGAATTCCACGGTATCGCCCTTCTTTGCATCGAGACGGTTCACGAGGATGGCATCTCCAACCTCGACCTTCTCTTGATGGCCACCGGCCTTCACAATCGCGTACATAATTCGTTCCTTGCTCAATTGAAAGCTTCTTGTCTAACGCGCAGCAGTCAGGAGCACGTCAAGACACCGACTATCAAAATTACACCCACCCCTGTACTTACGTCAAGAGCTTATTTTTTATAGCCAGAATAGACAATAGTCAATATTGTACTCATGCCACATACTTCATTGATTATTGTCTATTATTTAGCCGCTTTCCAACACAATTATTTTGGTTGAATTACAGGAAATTCTGTAGTTATTTCTGCAGGTTCACTAACTTTCCCGTTATATTTCTGATTTTCAGAAATATCTGATTTAACTGACTCTTTAGCAGCATTTACAATATCAACTTCCAGCTTAGCTACAGACTCTGCAGAAATTTCCGCATGCGCAGAAGAGTCACCATTATCAGTAACGGAATCCAACGATTCTACAGCATGCAAAGCTGCGGAATCTTCAGCAGAAACATTTACTGCAGCGCCGGAATTATCAGAACCGGAATTATCAGCGTCAGAATTATCAGTAAATTCCGAAGACGACGAATCGTCATTATTTTTATCAGAAGAATCTACAGTAGTAGTTGCCGCAGCAATTTGCGCAAACTTAGCTCGCACATCAGCACTAGAACCCTGCTGCTTAACAGTCGCAGACTCGACTAAACTACCATGACCGTGTTTATTAGTTTTAATAAACGGATCTCCACCCTTAAGCGCATAAGGATCAGCATACTCAGAAGAAACAGTCGGCTCATCATGCAAAATAAAGCCACGCCCCTTACAAGTTGGGCACTCCTCAGAGAAAGCTTCAACCAAGCCCTGTCCTACGCGCTTACGCGTCATTTGCACAAGACCAAGCGAAGTTACTTCCGCAACCTGATGCTTAGTGCGGTCTCGAGCCAAGCACTCAAGCAGTCTACGAAGAACCAAATCGCGATTTGCTGGCATAACCATATCAACATAATCAATCATGACCATGCCACCAATATCACGCAAACGCAACTGACGAGCAATCTCTTCAGACGCTTCCAAATTGCAGCGAGTTACAGTCTCTTCCAAAGACTTACCGCGACCAATAAATCGGCCAGTATTCACGTCAATCGTAGTCATAGCCTCAGTTCTATCAATAACAATCGAACCGCCAGACTGCAAATAAACTTGACGTTCCATACCCTTACGAAGCTGACTATCAATCTGCCACTTATCAAATATATCTTTGCCCTCATGCTCAGCAGGATCCCAATACTCAATCTTGCTCAACAAATCAGGAGCCATCATCTCAAGATATTCTTTAATTCGCTGGCACACGCCTTCGCCTTCAACGATAAGCTTCTGGAAATCATCGTTGAAAATATCGCGCACAACACGAATAGCCACATCCGGCTCGCCTTGAAGCAACTTCGGACGTTTGCCGTGCAAAAACTCCTGTCGCTTTTCTTCAATACGCTCCCACTGACGCATAAGCGACTCAAGATCCTTCTGTATCGCTTCCTCAGTAGCGCCCTCAGCGGCAGTACGAATAATCACACCCATATCTTTTGGCGCAATCTTAGAAACAATTCCGCGCAAACGCGAGCGCTCGCGGTCAGAAAGCTTTCGACTCACGCCAGTCATACCGCCAGAAGGAACCAATACTAAGAATCTACCGGCAATAGTCACCTGGGAAGTTAAACGCGCACCCTTATGTCCAATAGGATCCTTCGTAACCTGCACAAGAACAGGATCTCCAGACTTAAAAGCAAGCTCAATTCTTCTAGGCTGACCTTCCAAACGGGTCATATCCCAGTTGACTTCGCCTGCGTAAAGCACACCATTTCGCGCTTGACCAATATCCACAAACGCGGCTTCCATGCTAGGCAAAACGTTTTGAATACGGCCAAGATAAATATTTCCTACTGTAGCAACTTCCTGAATATCAGAAACGTAATGTTCTACGAGAATATTGTCTTCTATAACGGAAATTTGCGTGTGACGATCACGTTCTCGCACAACCATAAGTCGCTCAACATTTTCACGACGCGCTAGGAAATCTTGCTCCATAATCATGTTCTGACGGCTGCGCTCGCGACGATTATCACGACGACGCTGACGTTTCGCTTCTAGTCTTGTGGAGCCTTCAATATCGGTGATCTCATCAATATACTGCTGCTTGCGAGAGCGGCGTGGGGCATTATCCTCAGAGCTTGCGTCTGATATTGTGCTGTTTGCAGCATCATCCGAAGATTTCGAACGGCGACGGCGACGGCGACGAGTGTAAAGCGTCTCCTCTTCTTCCGCGCTTGCTCTAAGCTCATCAGGATCTGGAATAATATCGCTATCGTCCTGTGAAATTTCTCCATTATCCTGTTTAAGAGTTGTGCGAGAACGACGACGCCTGCTGCCACTGTATGTGAAGTTATCACTGTCTTCAGAATCTTTACTTAGATTTTCGATGGCGTTATCGATGGCGTTATCTCTAGCATCATTACTTGCATCATTACTTGCGTTATCGCCGTAATTGCCGTTATCAGCGTTTGCGCTCTCTTCTTTAGCTCTACTTCCACGACGGCGACGACGACGAATAATCATCCCATCTTCGCTGTCATTGTCATAGTTTTTGTCATTATCGCGAATGCTGCTACTGTCGCTGCTATCACGACCATTACTGCTATCACGACCGTCTCGACCATCACGATCTCGACCGTCTCGACCGTCGCGCTTTCTACTGTCGCGCTCGCTTCTGCCAGTTCTTTCGCTATCAAATAAGTCGCTTATATCAAGCGTCTCTTCAACACCGCGCGTAATAGGGGCATAAACTATATCGTCATAAACTAAATCTTCCTCAATTTTTTCAACTTCCGCCGCAGCACGACGTTCTGAAGCGTTCAAGCGGCGAGAACTGCGAGATCTGGAAGAAGTTTCGTCAAGAGTACGCTTTTGACGGCGGCTAACTGCGCGAGTATCTTCAGAATCACGATAGTCTTTAGTATTTCGACTGTCTCGATTTTTACGATTATTGCGACCGTCTCTACGACTTTGATCAGCGCTACTGCTGCGAGAATCGCTACTATTACGAATATCGTCATTATTACGGCTGTCAGCATCGTCTCGATCAGCGTCATTGTTACGAGAATTACGCAAATCGCGAGAGTTACGGGAGTTGCGAGAACTCGCGCTTTCTGATAAATCATCTAGTTCGTCTGTATCAGAATTTCCACGGCTTGCGCGCCTTCCTTTATACTCTGTTTTAGAGGAAGCTCGCCTATTTTTCTCACTATTCGAACGCTCATCGAAAGAGTCAGTATCGTTCGAATTCTCAGTATTATAACTACGATTAGGCAAAACTGGTTCTTGGAAAAGAAGCGAAGTTATTGGCCTAGCTGCATACGGAGCACTGGTATCCTGAACGTGCAATTTCATCGCTTCACCGGCAGCACCAGCAACTCTAACTACTCTACGCGATCCACGACGGCGACGCGTAGTGACATCAGAATCACTCACACTGCGCACAAACGAAGTTCCGTTTTGTGCAGTAACGCCAGAAGTATCAGACTCATTATTAGAAGTCTTATTTACAACAGTATTTTCTTTGGTATTATCTGGCTGCAACGTTGAAGACTTTTGATTGTCTTGCACATACGATGCGCCTTCCCCAGCTTCAGGCACATTGAAGCCATCTCTTGTTATTCCGGGCACTATGCTCCTCACGAAACGCTGCATCGTTTCGTATCCTTGGCTTAGCATGGTTTCACTTATGTGAATCACACTTAAGCTCTCTATAAAGTCTAGCTGCGCGACGGCGGACACCAGCCTCACTTAAACCCTTGCGAGGGGATCGACGCCATCGAATGCTTCGGCGGCTTGCAGTGCCACCGCTCTCTAGTATGCCATATTGCAACGTCAAATAACATGCAATCTATATGTGTGCACCATAGTTTTTTCTACTTTTTCGATATACTTTCGCTATACTTTTTCGATATACTTTTTCGATATACTTTTTCGATATACTTTCGTGCGTTATTTAAAAGACCATTTTCATATAACGCACTATTACGCAACAAACTCACTATTACGCAACAAACTCGCGAACTTATACGCAACTACCACAATCCAATAATCAGCGCTAGAATCATGGGCATGGGTTTAATCAGCGCTATGCAAGGGTTTTGCGTAATCGGCATTGTTATTATCGCAGGCTATATCACTGCTCGCATGCGAGTTGGCGGATCGCAAGCTCAAATGGTAATGAACAGAGTAAGTTTTTTCGTTTCCAGCCCTTGTTTAATGTTTGCAATTCTTTCCAAACAGCCAATTTTTGAGATTTTTCATTCTTCAATCTTTGTTGCATTCTTTTCTGCAATGATTGTTGGCGTTGCGTTTGTGTTGCTTAATCGCATTTGTTTCCATCTTCCTGCGTCTGATTGCACTATTGGCGCGCTTAACTCGCTTTATTTGAACTCGAATAATATTGGCTTGCCGGTTGCGACTTATATTTTGGGAAATCCTGCGCTTGTTGCTCCGATTTTAGTTATGCAACAGGCTGTATTTACTCCTGTTGGCTTGACGGTTTTAGACATTACAACTACAGGAAAATTCTCGCTTAAGCGCATTGCTCAGCAGCCCCTAAAGCAGCCACTTTTAATTGGTTCACTTGGAGGAATTATTATTTCCGCAATTTCCGCAAAAGTTGGCTATTTCCCTGTTCCGAATTTTCTTTACGATCCTATTAAAATGATTGGCAATTCTGCAGTTCCAATGATTTTAATGGCTTTCGGAATGTCTCTTTACGGCAGCAAGCCTTTGCAAAAAGATTCCAATCGCGCTGCTATTGCGACAGTTGCGATTTTGAAAAACTTGATTATGCCAATTGTTGCGTTTTTGCTGGCTTATTTTGTTATGGATTTTCGCGGCGCAACGCTTTACGCTTGCGTTGTGTTAGCGGCGCTTCCGACTGGCCAGAACGTTTACAATTACGCTGCTCGTTACGATGTTGGCTTGAGTTTTGCTCGCGATGGAATCCTGTTTTCGACTGTTACTAGCCCACTTTGTATTGCCGTAATTGCCGCCGTTTTAGGGTAACTTTAGAGGCGTATTTGCAACTCTTTGCAATCAACTCGCCGACATCTATGCAATATTTTTGCAGTCAATAGAAAATGTCGAAAATATCGGGCAATTTTGTGTTTTCGACAGTTTTGGCTCACATTCTGTCGATTTCACCAAGCGATTTGGTATTTTCGACAGTTTTGGCTCACATTCTGTCGATTTCACCAAATGATTTGGTATTTTCGACAGTTTAAGTAAGCTGCAAAAAAAATTGTGGCAAACGCGTTATCGCACTTACAGACCCACACACCTAAAACTCCAACTCAGCATTCTTTAACAACTCATCAAACATCGCATGATACAAGCTCAAATTCAAAGACTCTATCCGCATAATAGTCGAGATTTTGCACCGTCATAAGCATATAAATACCCTGCTCCGTAAAAGCATAAGGAAGCTTTCTGCGGCCACCCCAACTTGATGTAGAATTTTTCGACATCAAGTTTTTGAACTCATCAACAGTTAACTGAAACATAAAGTCGTTATCAAATTTTTCTACACTTCTGACACAACCCCATAAATCACAAGCACAATACAAAATCAACCACAAGCCACAAAACATCTAAAAACTAGCAGAAAACTAGCATGCATCAGCCTCAATTAAATGCCAAACGGTATCACTTAACCTAACAGTACGCGGTTTCAATGGCTGAGTTTCATCTTCCCAAGCTCTTCCAGCAAACTCTGTAACAATAGCACTAGAAAAATTGTCTTCTGCTTCCTTAGCCCACTTATCAACAATATCGTCCGTAATAACGAATCCGTTTTCTGCCGTATACGTATTACCACTCATCTTGCATCCCTTATCTCTTGTAAAAATCCTTTTGTAAGTCTATTCGCATGAATTATAAGTACTGCATTGCTTTCAAGCTTTACAAAAACAAGCGACATATTAAAAGCCAAGCAATAGCAATACTTTTCAATCATCGTGTTTGATTAGCAAGAAGCAATTTGCACGCCTCTCGCACAACATCACCTACCTTCACACCCTGCTTATCAGCAGAAGCTTTTAGAGCAGCCGCATCTTCAGCAGATATGCGGAAAGTTATAGGCATCATAGCTTCTTCATAAAGAGGCGGTCTACCAAGCGGCTTTTTAATATGCAGATTGCCAGCTTTACCATGATAGATGCCTTTTTTAGCATCACTTTCCCATTTATCAAGCATTTCATCAGTGACATCAACGCCACCTTCACCGCGAAAATTAGCCATAATTACTCCTACTATCTCGTAGATATATTCCAATTATCTTCTACCAAAAATTTGCCTAATTTCTTCTTGGCTAAATCCCATCTCAGCAAGAAACTTTTTAGTTGCAGGAGCGACGTGAAAAATGATCCATTCCCCATCTTCACCCTTATATGCAATAAGTTCTGTAATAACTCCGCGCGAATCCCACGCAAGTGAAAGCATTTGACTAGGCTCATATTCACCTTGTCTGGGAAGCTCTCTACATGATTAGTTCCACATATTTATCACTTCAGTTTCTCTGAGCCAAGGTCGCTTTCGAATAACTCTAGGATGCACTAAAACCTTCATAAACAATATCTCCAACTCTCAATATTTTCGTATACGAAATGTTATCACATTGTATTAAAGATTATCAAAATATTTATTGAACAAAACGAAAACAACAATGCTTTCGCAACTTGGAAGTCTACTTCCAAGTTTAGTGCAAAATGGCAAAAGTTGGAAGTCTACTTCCAGATTGCAAATCTCTTTGCGCAGCTAGCGAATCTATACACGCGTTAAATATTTTTGCAGTCAATAGAAAATGTCGAAAACATCGGGCAATTTTGTATTTTCGACAGTTTTGGCTTGCGTTTTATTCATTTCACCAGTTGATTTGGTGTTTTCGACAGTTTTGGCTTGCGTTTTATTCATTTCACCAGTTGATTTGGTGTTTTCGACAATTCCGCACTACATCGCAGCACTCAAACAGGTCGTTACGCAGCTACCGTCGCACAGCTACCGTCGCTCAGCTAGCGAGTCAAGCCGAGCGCGGAAAGACGGCCAATCCGTGCGCATCGCTGTAAGCAACTTCAGCTTAGGCACGTCGTCAATCGGCACCCACTTAATTTCCATACTCTCGTCGTCATGCGCGCACGGATCCACACTATGTCCTGGCTTTTCAAACGCAAAAACCGTTGTGTAGCACCAATTTCCATGATCCTCGCGGTAAGCTCCAACAACTTCAATATCTCCCGAAGTAATATTTGCTTCCTCGAAAGACTCACGCAATGCGCCCTCAATCGCGCTTTCTCCGTCGGAAATTGCGCCACCAGGAATGCCCCAAGTGCCACCTTCAGCGCTCCAAAGCGCGCGATGTTGCATCACAACGTGCGTCACGCGACCAGTTTCAGCATCTCGCCTAGCAAGCAACACGCCAGCAGCACCGTTATGACCCCAGTGCCTTCGACCACAATTGCAATGCACCCAGCCATCTCCCGGCTGATGTACATTTTCTTTAGGAACTTCCGTGGAAGTCGGATCGTTCTTTTCGCCAACTTCTTCCAAACTTTTCTTATTCCACAAATCCGGCCAAGCGTATCCAAGCTCGGTAACCATACTGCGAAGCAGCGGCAAGCTGATTCCAAGAACACCGTGCGGATCTCCATTAATGCTTTCAATGAAAGCTCCGCCAAAACCTTCTAGCGTAAAGGATCCTGCAACTTCCAGAGGCTCTCCGGTTGCCACATACGCGCGAATTTCCGCGTCACTCATTTGCGCAAAAGTTACGCTTGCGTGGCTTGTTTTGCAAATAGTTTTGCCGGTTTTTGCGTCGATTAAGCAGTGACCAGTCCACAATTGTCCTGTTTTTCCGCTCATTTGCTTGATTCTCTCAAATGCCACTTCAGGAGTATGCGGCTTCCCGTAGCACTCGCCATCGAGCAGGAACATGGAATCGCAGCCAACAATCAGCACACCGCTACAATCATTAGAAGATTTATTCGTATACGCAAAATCGTGAATATCGAAAGTTTTTGTAGGAACAGTAACACCTGAAAAATCGCGAGTTTGCGCCGTATCTACGTTATGCGTTACGTCTGATTCTGCGTCGCTTGCTAAAGCGTTACCAGAAGATTCAGTTTCAGCAGTCTCAGCAGATCCCGCATGTTCAGCTTCCAGCGGATACCCCACAACTAAATCGCCACTAGCACTCGCCGCCGCATCTGCAACAAGTTTCCACGCATTGTACACAGCTTTAGCTTTTGCGCGAGCCAAAATAGAAACTCGCTGCTCAGCACTCAACTCTTCAACGTTTGTTCCGCGCTCACTAGCGGCATCGCGCAAAGCCGCCGGCTCATCCACTTCGCTTACGTGAATTATCGGAATCACGCCAGCAGCCGCCAAAACCGCTCTACGCTCCGGAGACTGTGAGGCCAAAATCAACGAAACTGTCATACCTTACTCTTCCTTTTACGCCTTTACAACTTCGCACAGCTTATTCGCGAGTTATTGCAACGCTGCCTGTAGCTGGCATTGTTCATTATGCATCTGAGCATCTCTCAAAATCAAAGATTGCAAATACTTGCTTTTATTCGGCATGCCATCTCTCTTAGCAGCGCGAGAAATATATTCACTCCACGATTTAGGAACACGAAAACGCTCTTGAACACTGCTTTCGCGCCTTTCTTTCGAATTTGGTCTTCCCGGTCCAGATAAAGATGCAAATATTTCAGTTGCATCAGAATCTTCAGAAAGTAAAGTTTGCATAATTTTTGCAGCTGCTTCGCCAGAAAATTGCATTACAGGAGGATTATTTGGAGCAGACACATTTTCATCAGCTAAATTCTCATACATATCCATTTTAATCACCTCATTTGCCCCATCTTTTCCAATATTTATACCATTTATCAGTAAGATGCTCTACATGAAACACGAGAAAATCTTTACCTTGAGGCCTTGCAAGCACTTCAATTAAATCATCTTCCCATGCGCCTGGATGCCTTAAACATATGACCAGTGCTACAACTCTTCCCCTTGAACTAGGTGGATTTGACACATCATCAGGATTAACTAAAGCAAACCATATAGGTTTAGCCATAGCCTTTCGTATCTCTTCCTCATTTAGATGATCTTCATCAAAATGTTTATACGCAGATTTGGGATCAAACCTAATAACCATTGTGTAATTGTACCACAATTTATTGACTTGCTACTTCATTACAACTTCGCACAAATCATTCGCGATTTATTGCAACGCCAGTAGAATCAACCGGTACGTGCAAAACGCGCCAGCCAGCACGCGAAAGCCACGGCTCAGCAATTGCGTCGATTTTTTGAGCAGCACTCTTGTTATACTCAGCGTCTCCTGCATAAAATACAGCAACGCACGATCCTGCTCCCGAAATCGCTGCCGCAAAACCATTCTCGCGCAACGTTTCCACTAACTTCCACGAATCTTTCATAAGATTTGCACGATACGGTTGATGAAGAGCATCTTGAGTTGCTGCAAAAAGTAACGCATTTCGCGAAATATCAGATTTTACTGTGCTTGATTTATTTTCAGAATCACTATTTAACTCACCAAAAGCAACCGGAAGAATTGCAGCTCGCGATACGTTAAATATTGCGTCGCCATACGACACTTTTGCTGGAAGTGCGCGTCTAGCAAGCTCTGTAGAAAGCTCAAAATTAGGAACAAATACAGACACGGAAATATCTTGCGAAACTTTGTATCGTACCGTATGAAAACCGGTAGGAAGAGGCGCTTCACCATCTCCAGCCACGCGCACGGAACCTTTGCCTTCTCCAGCATCAAGCTTCCAGCTCATCGTCAATCCGCCAAAAACCGCAGGAGCAACATTGTCTGGATGGCCTTCAATTGCGGCCGCGATTTCGAAAATTGCTTCGCGATTAAGCTCACCTTCGTGCGCAAAAGACCAAGCAGCAGCAACTGCAGCCACAATCGCTTCTGCAGAAGATCCCATACCGCGCGCTTGCGGAATCCGATTATGCGCTTCTAACGTAAACCGTAAGTTTGGCAGACCAAATATTTTGCAAGCTTTGCGAAAAGTTGATACAACTAGATGCGTTTCATCTTTTGGAAGCGTATCCTCGCCTTCGCCGTGAATAATTACGCGCACGTTTCCAGCATAATCAAGTGAATCAAGCGAATTTTCAGACTGATTATCATCTAAAGTAAAAACTAAAGAATCCGCATAATCAAGCGCAATACCGGCTGTATCAAACCCAGAACCAAGATTTGCGCTAGTTGCTGGCACGCGCACGGAAACACTATTACACACTGGATTCATACAATCACCTGCAATTTTTCTACTTTATAACGCGCAAAACTAGCGGCTTTCCGCACACAACGTCCAACTTCTGCAAATCCTCGCAAATAGCTTTAACTGCAGCTTCTGAACATTCGCGCACAAGCACACGCATACTGCCAGGCCCACCAAGACCGCACTCTGGACAATCCGAATCACCATTAGTTTGCGCATACTTAGCTTGGCATGCCGAAGCCAAACGCTCAGCCGCGACGCTATGATCTGCAAAAACATCCATAACTTCGCTGCACAAAGCCAAAGAAGTATCTTCCATATTGCAACGAATCACAAAATCTGCTCTAGTCTGCTCGCTAGAAGCCGGAACATACTTGTGATACATTGGCACGCCAAAACCAGAGCATTCGCGTACAAGATTTCGAGCCGCGCTAACAACATCTCCCACAACAGCACTTGCAGTTGGAGCGCCGCCAGCGCCACGACCATAGAACATCAAATCGTCAGCAGCCTTAGCTTTCACAAACACAGCGTTGAAACTGCCATGAACCGAAGCCAAAGGATGCTCATCACCAACAAGAGCCGGATACACACTAACGCTTACGCCAGCATCTGCGCTTGACTCGCCGTCTGCGTTTGACTCGCAGTCACCCTGCCTTTCAACTGCCGCAAGCAACTTAATTACACGCTTTTCGGCACTCGCAGCTGCAATATCTTCAGCCGTAATCGCGCTAATTCCCTCAACGGAAACATCATCAATACTTACTGGCATTTGGAATGCGAGAGTTGCTAAGATAGCAGCCTTATTTGCAGCGTCAAAACCTTCAACATCTCCGGTTGGATCCGCTTCAGCATAACCCTTTTCTTGAGCCGCACGCAAAGCCGAATTAAAATCAAGTCCGCGCACAGTCATTTCGTCAAGAATATAATTTGTAGTTCCGTTTACGATTCCGAAAATTTGCGTAATTTCGTCGCCAATAAGTGACTCACGAAGCGGGCGAACAATAGGAATTGCCCCAGCAACAGCCGCCTCAAAGTACAAGTCCACTCCGTGAGTTTCTGCACACTCGTATAATTCAGGGCCAAACTTTGCAAGCAACGCCTTATTTGCAGTAACAACAGATTTTCCGTTGCACAGTGCGCTTTTTACGAAAGTATGCGCTGGCTCAAGTCCGCCAATAAGCTCGATTACAATATCAACGTCCTCGCGAGCGCACAACGATGCCGTGTCTGTAGTCAATAAATCGCGCTTAATCCAAGGAGCGTCAACTTCTTCCGGACGCAAGCACGCAACTCCAGCAAGCTCAATATTTGCGCCAATTCTAGCCGCAAGCTCATCACTCTGTTCAACTATAAGTCTCGCTGTCTGCGAACCGACTGTTCCTGCGCCAAGCAATCCAACGCGAATTGTTTTGTCAAAAGATTGTTTGTTCGGCATAGCAATCGCTCCTTCGTTTTGTGTAGATTACGATAAACGTTTATTTTTAATTTACACTCTGCCCGTACACTCTGCCCGTGTATCATTTCAAAAAACAAATTTATTGCGCAAAAAGCATCAATATTGTAAATATCGAACCAATTACGATAAAAGATATAACACTCGCAGACCCGTATAATGCTTTCGTACCACGCGAGCCACTAATCTCATTAGGAGCTTCGAAAAATACTAGATAATGCTTGCATCTTGCCAAAATAACTATGCCAAAAATAAGCATTCCTAACATAAACATTCCATAAAAACCAATTATGAGAATATTTAACGGTATCTGTGAAAGCTCGCTTTTAGCAAGTTTATTAATATTTATCATTTTCCCATTTGCATTAACAAGCTGCCGCATAATCAAAATTGGGATTACAGAACCCTGCAAATTAATAATCATGTGAAGCAATATGCTGTAACGCAAACGCGAAGTGCGCACATACATATAACCGAACAGTAATCCGACTCCAAAAGTATAGAAGAATTGGAACAAATTCATGTGGAAAAGCGCAAAAGCTAATGCAGAAAATACTATGGCTCTTTTTTCACCGTACATTCTTAAACGGTCTAAAATCAGCTTTCTAAAAATAAACTCTTCAACAATAGGCGCAATAATTACAAAAAATAGAATATTTTGCAAAATTCCGCTAGAAAGCGCTAATTTTTCTACACGATTTAGTGAATAGCCATCCGAAAGAAGATAAGACAGAAAAGTGCCAATATAATTGCCAACAAAAATAATAGGATAACTTACAGCAAAAAATCCTATAAATTGCTTAGTTGTCATAGTAAATTGTGAGGCTTTTGCAACTGGTACATTTCTCATAATCGAAAATGAAATAGGCAAAGCTATAACATACTGGCATATGAGAGAAATCAGAATAGATACCAAAGAAGTTTTGTACAAATTTTCTGGCATAAGTTCTTTAGCAACAGCACTTAAGAATAAGCAAGAACAAACCATTGAAATTAGAAACACAAATAACGACGTTCCTACTGTGCTTTGATTGCTGCGAGCTGTTAAGTATTCTTCGTCGTCAATCATTTCTTGCATTCTCACCCCTTGCAGTATGCGATTTAGCACTATCTGATTTAGTACTACACTTACAAAACATTACTTTTCTGATTAAAGAATTCCTTCAATAAGTTTCGTAATTAAATCACTGTAGCTTATTCCAGTTGCTTCCCACGCTTTCGGATACATGGAAATTGGCGTAAACCCAGGCATTGTGTTGATTTCGTTAAGAATTACGTGCCCGTCTTTAGTTACAAAAGAGTCCACGCGACTTAGCCCTCTGCCATCTGCCGCTTTAAATGCTGCAAGCGCAGTCTTACGCACACGCTCCAAAGTTTCCTCAGGAAGATCTGCTGGAACTTCCACGTGAGAAGCTGCAGAATCCATGTATTTGCTGTCAAAATCGTAGAACTGGTCTTCGCCAGCCTCGCGCTTATCGAGCACAACTTCTCCAGGCAAGCTAGCTTTCGGCTCTTCTCCGTCATGAGCTGCAAGAATAGCGCACTCAATTTCGCGCGCGTCAATTCCCTGCTCTACTAACACTCGCCAATCGTGCTTCGAAGCCTCAAAAATGGCTTGCGCCAAAGCTTTAGCATCGCGCGTTTCTACTTTTGTAACTCCAAAGCTAGATCCTGCGCGGCTTGGCTTTACGAAAAGCGGATACTCGAGTTTTGCCTCTTCAACTTGCGAAATAATTTCGTTTGCGTAAGCAGCAAAATGATTTGCTGAATCGCTTGCAAACTTTCTCGCATCTAAAGCGATTCCTGGAGCAACTGCAATTCCGGCAGCCTTAAAAAGTTGCTTTGCATAATACTTATCCATGCATGCAGCCGAAGCCAACACTCCGCAACCAACGTACGGCACTTGCATCATTTCAAGTAAGCCTTGCAAAGTTCCATCTTCACCGTTTGGCCCGTGAAGTACAGGGAAAACAGCGTCAATATGACCCAAACTCGTAAGAGTACCGTCCGCCTCGCGCACTAAAAATCCGTCTGCTCCCTTGGCTGGGTCTAAAACAACATCGCGCGTTTCAGCAGTTTTTGTGATTACTGGCAGCTCTCCTTCTTCCATGCGGAAGTTACGCGGATCTTCACCGCCAACAATCCACTCGCCTTTTTTAGTAATCGCAATGCGAATAATATCAAAACGACTTTCGTCTACAGCACTGAGTACTCCAGCAGCAGATATGCAAGAAATCGAATGCTCGTCTGCTTTACCGCCGTACAAGAACACTACACGCTTTTTCGTCATTTTTTTCCTTCAGATTATTATTTTGGTTATTTCAAATTATTTTGGATTATTTTGGATTATTTTGGATTATTTACGCACTTTGCTACTCTTCGCAAACGTCGTCGTCGAAAAGCATTGCAAGCATTTCTTGGCAGGAGATTCCTTCTTCAAGCACGCGAGCCATTGCGCTTGCAAGCGGAGTTGCAACACCAAATCGCTTACCCATTGCCACAACCGCGCTAGTAGTTGGCACGCCTTCCGCAACACCATTGCTTACGGCGGTTGCTTCTTCAACGCTCATGCCTTTTCCGAGATTTGATCCAAAAGTATAGTTACGGCTTAGAGGAGATCCGCAAGTTGCAACTAAATCACCGAAGCCTGCAAGACCTGCGAAAGTGCGCGAATCTGCACCTTCTGCAACTCCCAAGGCCGTCAATTCTGCAAGCCCACGCGTTTCGATCATAGCCGCTGTATTTTCGCCATATCCTGCGCCTCGAGCCATTCCAACTGCGAGCGCAACCACGTTTTTAAGCGATCCGCACATTTCTACGCCGATTACGTCGGTTGACACAAACGCTTTAAAGTAGCTGTTTGAGCAGGCTTTTGCAACTACTTCTGCCTGATGCTTTTCGGCGCAAGCAACTACTGCTGCGGCAGGCTGTCGAGATGCTACTTCTTTACTTAAGTTTGGACCTGAAAGTGCAGCGAAACGGTTGCGCGGCAATTTCAAGGCTTCGCACACTACTTCGTCCATGCGTTTGCCTGTTGTGCGCTCAATGCCTTTCATAAGCGAAACTACAATCGCATTTTGCGGAATCAAATCCACAAATTCTGCTAACGCAACGCGCGCAAATTGTGCAGCAATCGCTACGACTACAATATCCGCATTCGCAACAGCTTCCGCACGACCCCCAGTTGCGGTCATATTTTCCGGCAATTTTTCTACGCTTGGCAGGCGCACTGCGTTATGATGATGGTCGCGAATTCCTTCAACGATTTCTGGCTCTATTGCCCACATCGTTACTTGATTTCCTGCGTCCGCAAGCACTTGACCAAACGCAGTTCCCCAAGCACCAGCACCCAACACCGTAACGTTCATGTTTACGCCTTGCCTTTCGGTTACAATCTCTATTTTTGCGACTTTAGCCTTTATTTTTGATTTTTACTATTTCTAGTATTTGCGACTAATCACACTATTACGTAATTCTACACACGACGCTTTACGGCTTTATAAAACGCGAGTTTACTTATGATTATTACGCTTGTGATTATTCCGCAACTCTTTTCATCTGCCTGTAGTCAAAATACCCATCTGGCGCTTTTTCGCCGCGAATTTCTTCCATAATTTGCGTCATGCGCACGCGCACTCGACGAGCTAGCTCTTCAGCAGATTCAATTGGAGGTAATTCTCCCCAGTTTTCACTGCCCTTAAGTAAGTCGGAATAATCAAGTTGGGTATCGTAGCACATTACAACGTTTTTCTTAGGCCACGGCCACCAATGATTAATGCTTGCAGCACCCCACACGACTGCACAAAATAGCGGAATCTGATGACCTAATCTACGTGATGCTTCGAGAGCAATAATTCCAATTCCTGGTTTCATGCTCATAGGCCATTTTTTAGGATCGCGTGTTAAAGTGCCTTCTGGCCAAATGCTTAAAGGTCTTCCGTTTGTGAGAATTTTAATTGATTCTTCCTCAATTTCGCGCGCTTTTCCGCTTCTTCGTGGCACTGATTGCATACCTACTAGCTGGAACCATTTGCCTAAGATCGGCCAGTGCGCAAGTTCCGCTTTTGCCATGTAACGCGGCCTACGCCCTTGGTGAAATAACGCTGTCATAGGTATGAAAACGTCAAACATTGTCACGTGCGTGCAAGCGGTTATAAACACGCCTTCTTCCGGAACGTTTTCCAATCCCCACGCGCGTACTTTGCAACGCGACCGTAGAACTCGAGAAGTACCTTCAAGTAATCTTTCTGCAGCCTTAGGATTTTGCGCATTTATTTCTGCCACATTTGGCTTACGCTTATCCGCAGGATAATAGTAGGTTGGATCCACTAAATTATGTTTTTTTGCTAAACGTTCTACCTGCTCATCGCTGAGTGGTTTTACTGCACTTCTAGGCGAAGGTTTTCCTTTTGATACCATACGTCTATTGTGCAGCATGCTATAAACTACACTTACTGCTAAGTTACTTCTAGCTTACTGCTCGTTGCAATTTTGGTAAAACTTTTGCTACTAACCCATGCTTAGGTGATAGAACCCAAGCAAGAATAAATAACGCTGTTGCCACAAGCACGATAGTTCCGCCAGTTGCAGTATCGAAACTCCAAGAAACGTACATTCCAACTACTGAAGAAGTGCATCCCAGCAAAGGAGCCAAAAACATCATTCTCGATAATCTATCTGTTAAAAGACGAGCAGTTGCAGCAGGAGTAACAAGAAGCGCAAGAACAAGCACATTACCAATAATCTGCACTGAGACAACTACCGCAATCGCAACAAGCACATAAAGCATGCCATCTAGAAAAGCAACAGGCAAACCCATTGCGCGAGAAGTTTCTCTATCCATAGATACGCAAACCAGCTCTTTGTGGAACATAAAAAGCAAAGTAATAATAATTAAGCCAGTAATAGCAATCAAACTAATATCAGAATCTGGAATGCCTGTAATAGAGCCAAAAAGGAACGATTCTAAAGAACCTGCATAACCTGAAGCTTTCGAAATAATTACTATTCCGAGAGCAAAAGCAGATACGAAGAATACTCCAATAAACGAGTCTTCGCGAAGCCTACGATTTTGGCTAAAAATAGACACTATAAGCGCTGTAGCAACTCCAGCAATTGCTCCACCAAAAAGCAAATTTCCTTGCAGAACAAAAGCTATAGCAAGACCAGGAAACACTGAGTGCGCTACAGCATCGCCAATAAACGCCATTCCTCTAAGCACAACATAGCAGCCAACCGCTCCACAAATAACGCTAGAAAGGCAAGCAACTATAAGAGCTTTTAATAAAAACCACAGGTCTGGGTTAGTTAAATCTTGAATAAACTCAATTGGAGATAACATTATCGTCGCACCTCGTTAAAAATTTCGCTACTATCACGATTTTCATATTTTTCATTACTAATAACGCGTTCCACTGCTTTTATTAGCGGATTCTGTGGAGCAACATGGAAAGTATTAACCCATTGTTCAACGTTTAACGATTCGGGCGTACCATCTCCAACAATACTTCCGTCAAATAGCATTATTCTCGAACAAGAATTAATTGAGCCGATAATATCGTGCGAACTCATCAAAATCGCCTCGCCTGAATCAGCTAAATTAAGGAACAACTCAGTAAGCAACTCCTGAGTAGGCATATCTAATCCAGTAAACGGCTCATCGAGTAAAAGCAAACGTGGCTCACCAGCAAGAGCACGCGCAACCAAAACTCGTTGACGCTGTCCTCCAGAAAGCTCACCGATAGTACGATTACGAAAATCTACCATTCCTGTACGTTCTAAAGCAGTAAGCGCAATCTCGTAATCTTCTTTTTTTGCACGACGCACATAGCCGATATGACGAATTCTTCCCATCAAAACAACGTCTAGTACAGAAAGCGGAAAATCCCAAGCAATATCGTGACGCTGCGGCACATAACCAACGTATGAAACACGACTATTTAAAGCAACACCATTAGTTACATTAGTTTTTGGAGCTTTAACCTCAAGAGTTCCTCTGTGCGGAATCAAACCCATGATTGCACGAAATAGAGTAGTTTTACCGGCACCATTTGCGCCAAGTAAACCAACAAATTCGCCACTTTTAATTGTAAAAGAAACATTTTTAACAACATGTCTACTTCCGTACGAAATATTCAAGTTTTGTGCGCAAATAACTGAATTCTGTTCCATAATTTTCACCTTTAAACCTACTATTTCAAACATTCTGCTAAGGAATCCGCGTTAGCGCGCATCATATCCGCGTACGAATGTACTTTTGAATCAAAAGCGTCACCATAAATTGGACACACTTTTACGTGAGATTCAGAAGCCACTTCTTTTAGAACCGACGAGCGTGATATCAAATTAGGTTCCAAAAAAACAGCTGGAATTTCCAAGTCTCGTAACACTTGCGAAAGCCTACGTCTATCTTCTATACTCGGCTCACTAGAAGGGTTGATAGTCACGAAACCTGCAATTTTTACGCCGTAAGCTTTACCCAAGTATGCGAAAGCATCGTGAGTGGTTACTAAATTGCGTCTCTCTTTTGGAATCGAGTCTACTTTTTTGCGAATGTACGCGTCCACGTCGAGAAGCTTATTAATATAACGTTCTGCATTCGCACGATATTTTTTAGCATTTTTATGATCAACTTCACACAAACGATCTGCTATAGTGCGCACATAAGCTATACCATTTTTTACAGACTGCCACAAATGAGGATCAATATCTCCGTGAACATGTTTTCCTAAAACTGCTTGAGGAAGCTGGTAAAGTTTTTCGCGAGGAGAACCTAAGAAACGATACCCTTGCTCTGCTGGAATTTCTTTTAAAGCATTAGTTGGAACTTCTACTACCACATCGTTTGGTGCGTAATAAACTCTTTTTGGCACAGTGGAATGATTTTCTTGCAAAGTGTCAACTCTGTACAAAAATCCGCGTTTTGATAAATCGTAAGCTAAATCAGCATGCCCTTGATTTAAAACTACGCTAGCTCCACGTTTTTTCGCGAGTTTCTGCGCATTAATACCGACAGCAAAACGCATACTAGTATTGCCTAAGCTAGAAATTCGCATTCCTTGTGCATCAAGTATATCAGCGTGCAAATCGAGAATGTACTCTCCTGGTTTACTAAAAGCCCAGCTTAAATGAGTGTGAGCATCCGCCGGCAGATCTACATGATCGTCGTCATTTATGCCATTTGCAGAATTAATATACGTTTCAACACTTCCAAAAGTGCCTGTTAAGTACGCAAAAAGGGAGCCAGATCCTTTAACTTTCGTGGCAGTTAAACGAATTCTATCCGAACGTTTCATATTGTATGCGTTCGGTTTCATAACTGTTGAACGGCCTTGCTCAGTTGCGGTAGAAGGAGCATTTGATTGAGAAGACTGACCAGACTGATTTAACTTATCAGACTTTTCTTGAGTTTTCTCTTGTGCGCTATCTTTCGCTTCTTTAGCTTCCTCAATAGGCTGCGAAGTTTGTCGTTCTGTTGCAAGACCAAGCCAAATCGTATCTAAAGACACATCTTCAACCATAGGAATAATATCTGCAGCATGCTTCACGCTTTCTTCCGCAAGCTGAACATTCGGCACACCTTTTTTAAGATTTGCGTCTAAAGCTGTAATAACGCTATGCTCTTCAAGCATCATGTAGTTGCTAAAAGCTAAATCTGCATAAACTACGTCACGAATAGATCGAAGACGCGGCTCGTAGGAGTGTGGGTCTGCGTTATCAGGAACTATTGAAGTTACGTTTGCAGCGTCTCCTGCTACGTTAGCTACCATATCTCGCAGAATTCCGGTTGTAGTTACTACATTTATACGACCGTCTTTGTGACCTGCACGACTGTCATTGTTTATACTGCAGGCAGTAAGCGGCAAACTGATCGCAATTGCGCAAGCTGCTGCAACAAGAGTTTTACTAAATCTCCTGCTTTTACAACCCACTATTTCACACTCCTACAATTAATTTCATGCAAATAATCTCAATTTGACATATTGCACATATTGCACAATTTAGTTTTAATATCTCAGCAACCAACTTAAGTTGATCAATCCTCGCTTATACAAAATCCAGAATCCTGTTCCCAAAACGGATAGCACTAGCGAAGTTCCAACACCTAGAAGCGTATAAGCAGCTGTAGGGTTTCGTTTGAATAGCCCAGAAATACCTTTAGGCTCATCTTCTACAGAATCAACTTTTTCAGCTAACTTTTTCCTGTACGATGCTGGAGAAAGTTTGTTTTTGTTGATTTTTGATACAAGACCTTTTGGTTTTTTGTCATCGCTATTCTTTTTCTCAGATTTTGGAAGGCTTTTACCAGAAACTACTTTGCCAGCAAAACCTGATACTGCGCGTGTAAATGATTTATTTGCACCACTGTTTCCACCGGAAGTTGCTAGATTCGTAATAGGATTAATTGGTTGAGAAATATTGTTTTCTTTGCCATCATCCTTTTTCTGTGAAGAAAGCAGCTTAAATGGGTTTTTTACAACATCAGTTTTGCTAGTTTCATCCGAATTGTTATTTACACTGCAAGACATTGGTGTTTCTTGAGGATCTACACCAACAGCAACGTGAATATTGCGAGTTATTGTAGAATTTCCGTCAGAAGCCTGGAATTGCAAAGTGTAATACCCTGGTTCTGAGAAATCCCAATTCGCATGAGCGTGGGTGTTGGAAGGTATTGTATAGTCGGTTTCTCCTTGCGTGGAGAAAATCTCCTGATCTCCTCCGCCTAAGCCACCAAACATCCATACGCGCACGTCACCAGGTCCATCGACACCAGTCAAACTAAGTTGCGTTGGCTTATGTGGGTTCATGGATTGGTTGTTCCATCCCATCCATGGCACGCCATCAATTTGCGTTTGTGGAATACGGTACAAGCCGTTAGTTTTACCAGCGTCGTCTACTGCGAATACTACAGAATCTGCGTCTCGCAAAACGTGACTTCCTGTAACGTCCTCTTGTATAGCAAGATTAACTTTATTTGATTCATCGGTGTAAACCGCTACATCCACATGCCCATGGTCAATTACAAGCTTTTCGCCTTTTATGTCTTTAAATTTGCTGCACTTTTTAGCTTTTTTCTCTGATTGTTCTTTATCAATTCTTTCTACTAAAGATAAAGATCCGTTGTTCGTATTCTTAGCATTAGTTTTTAATCCTCGCACGCTAACAAGTCCACGACCATGTTTTATAGCATCCGATGGCGTCACATACACAGTGTTATTGTTACCGTTTATAAAGAAAGCTCCGTTACTCTGCTGAAGATTAATGCCGCCACCGTAGTTAGAATCAGCATCAGAATCTTCAGAATCTTCTTCGTCTTCGCTATCTTCGTCACCGTCACCACCGTCAAACGACGGCCCGTCATAGTCAGCAAAATCGCCAGCTGTTACATCATGATTAGTGACGTGGAATGTATAAATCTGCTCAGAACTTTGTTCCTCGACACCAACGGTAGCAGTAGCCTTCATTTTTAACTTGTACACACCAGGACGGTTAAAAGACCAGTACATGTGCTCGTGTTTACCTTTAGTATCAGTAATATCCACATCTTTCGGCCAGCCATCAGCAGAGCCAAGCATTTTTTCATAACCGTCACCGCTGCGAGTGTACATAAAAACTTCGCCGTTGTGAGGTGCTTCGATACCAGTTAATGACAGTTTGACTGTTGGATTAACTTCTGTAGAACCAGCTCCCTCATATAACGGTCTAGTATCTAAACCAGGCCATAATGCACCAGTATTACCAGCTCCCGACTGATCAAAGAACCAGACTACACCTTCGCGAGTTGTTGCGTAGATTTCTTTTATTACCGAATTGTTCTCATCTTTGGAAAGCTGCATGATGTTTTTGGAGCCGACTTCAAAAATAAGTCGATTCGTATCATAACGGACGCCATTATTATCATCCTCTTCAAACGCATCACCCAAAGTGCCTAATACCATGCGCTTGCTTGTAACATCAAAGAAAGTTGCAAAAACGTCAGCATGACCTTTATATGCGTGGCACATTGCAGCTTTACTATCAGCCGCAGGCTGTGAAGCAGTTTTATCTAATTTAGCAGCTGCACACGCTTCAAAATTAACTTTCTTTATTGCGTCAAAATCTTTAGAAGATTTCTTTCCGCTTACAACAGTTGCGTCATTACCCTTGTCAGCAAAAGCTGCAGGAGTGCCAATCACTAAAGCGCACAAGCATACGCATGCCATAATCACTCGCGAAGTGCGCATAATATTCTTAAGAATAGCTTGCATCGCAATCACTCATTCCCTTGATTTGGCTTAATCGGTGTCATTACAGTTGTTGGTTGATCTTTTACTAAATCTGATAAATTATTTTCAGCATTTAGTGTGCTCTGAGTATGTTGTTGCGAATAATTATCACGTGTTTTTTGCGATAAAACTTGCTTTTCTAAAGCCTGCTTACGCGCTTTTTTACTCTTAACTACAGCAATAACAATGAATAACACAATTATTACTGCAATAATCGCAACAATAATTCCAACAAATTGCAGTATTACTGCAGTATCGTCACTGTTTGCAGATTTCTTACTTGAATGTTTCGAAGAATGTTTTGAAGAGTGTTTTCCATTCTGATGAGCATCTTCTTCGGAAGCATCGCCATCAGTTCCTTCACTATTATCTTCATCTTGAGATTCTTCATCTTGACCCTGATCGTCACTATCGTCAGAAGCTTCACTCAATGCTGCATTCGGGTCAGTTCCTTCACCAACAGCAAAGTTAAGCACTCGAGTATCACTTACAGCGCGACCATTCTTCAACTTTCCGGAAAAAGTAAGCTTTACATGATAAATACCAGGCTTAGAGAATACCCAATTCACATGAGTATGCGCATTAGTTTCAATCCAAGTATTTTGTGGATAACCTTTAGTACTATCCCAAAGCTGCTGTGGAGCGTTGTTACCATTTTCTAAATAAACATGCAATTTTCCAGGACCGCTTACTGCCTCAAGAGAAAGGTTTGCACCTCGATCAAGTTCGTTGAGAACTCCGCCTTCCTGAGTGTTCCATCCAAGCCAAACTACATCAGGATTCTGCGTTTGTGGAATTACGTAAAGTTTCGTACCAGGATTTTCTCCAATAAAACTGTAGGTAGCATCATCAGGCATAGGAATAATTGAGTTATTACCTAAACGGAACACAACATTCTCAGGATCACGCCAAACAGGTTCATCTCCAGAATCATCGCGAATCTTAATCTTCCACTTGTTATTAATAAGCGTAGGACCAAAATCAGCATGACCTGCTTGAATCATAACTGGCTGATCACTAGCAGAAGCTACTCTCACCAATGGTGACTGTAAACAGAAAGATGAAACTAGTACTACTAAAGAGAACAGAAGAGCTATAAATCTGCTAGAAAATGAGTGTTTTAATACAGAATTAGTCATATTTTTGCATTTGTGGTTCATAATTTTAGATTCCTTATAACGTATATAACTTTCGTTTTTCACTATTTACAGCATTTTGATTCGAGGTTTAATTAATACCCCGCATATTCCAGTAGCAGCACACAATCCGACACTTGCTGTACCAGCTGTAGCAGCAATAAACGTAGAGGAATGATTACTGCTTGTTTCTTCGGAAGTTTGCTCATTATCGTCATTTTCTGCGCTATCTTGAGAAGAATTATTATCAGAAAGTTCAACTACAGGCTTAGCAGAATTATCATCGCTATTTTTCCCAGAAGTTTCGAAATTGCGAACAGTTTGAGAAGATCCACCTAGCTTTTGTGTTTTATTAGAGATATCTTTTTTTCTCGCTTTTTTTGCTTTATTACCTTTATTGGATTTACCGGTTTTATTCAAATTGCTTAAGCTTCTTGTAAATGAGGAACCGCTGGAATTCTCAGTTCTTTTAAAAGAACCAGAAGAAGAACCAAAGGAACCGGAAGAAGAACTTGAAGAGCTGGAAGAAGAAATCCTCTCAATAAGACTCTTCTGAGCAACATTCTGATTAATGCCGTTCTTCTGGTTGACATTCTTTTTTACACTATGACTATTCTGTTTAAAAGATTTTGATTTTTTGCGGAATTCACTAAAGAAATTATTACTAAACTGGAAACCGTTTTCGCTTTCAGATCCAAAAATTCCAGAATCTTCATTATTAGGTATTCCGAAACCATTCATTCCGAAACCATTTCTCATATTTTGGGTTCCAAAATAATTTCCGTTACCTAAACCATTATTTGAGCTTCTGCCAAAAAGTTTATTCGCAAAACTGCCGTTTCCAGAAGCACGTCTAATGATTTTTGATTTCTTTTTGCGCTTCTTACTATGCTTTTTTGCGTGAGGATTCTCATCATCTTTTGAATCCGAACCGCTTTGATCATCATCGCCATCATTGTTATTAGAGTGAGGAACACCCTTCATCTCAATAACATAATCGCAAAACTCATCAAATTTGCTATTTCTGTAAAGCTCACCGTTCTTTAAAACTAAGGAAGGACGAATCGTTGCACCTTGCATTGATGCATCAAGCTTTAGCTCCAACTTGCTGCTCACAGCACCAGGAATGCGCTTAAATTCGCTTTCTCCTTCCTTTTTCATCAACCAAACATAGTCTTTAACAATGGAAGTTACAGGATTCGTAGGGTCATCGATTGGATCACCGGTAGTAGCGTCGGTTGCAACATGAGGGTTAAGCAATACTGTTTTCGCGTGTAAAGTATCCCCTGGCTTAAAACGCTTATAAGGAACAATCGCTTTTACTACAGGATGCCCATCAGCACCGTGATCTTCAACAGCGATTGTTGCGGATGCAGTATCTTTGCCAATTTGCGTTTCGCCTTCAGTTGCGTGAGCATACACCTTCATTTTGTTCATTGCAGGCTCAGCTGGAAGCTGCAATCTCTCGGCAAAAAGAGTGGTTCCATACGCGTCAGGACCTTCGTCAGCGCGCACATATCTCCACTCAATACGAGCGCCCTTTGGTTTGTTAACTACTTTTAAGTCTAAACCGCCATAACCTTCGTATGAATGATAATGTGGGTGTTCTCCGGAATCGCGAATATTGCCGATGCGCATATCGCCGCCATCGTCTTTATCCGTGTCTTTATGTTCTTTGGAAGCTTTGTGCGCTTCTTCATCATCGTCAGGATTAATAAAATCACCACGACGATGCAAATCAAGAGTTTCTGGGATTCCGGAAGAAGGTACTTCGCCTGAATATGTGTCTTCTACTTCAAAAGTGTATTCTGCAGGCTCGGTTGTGATCTGCTTTTTAGTGTTCTTATTTGTAATAGTTGCTGATACTTTTAGTTTATAAACGCCAGGTTGCGTAAATCCCCAGTTTGCATGCATGTGACCAGCAGTATGTTGGTGGATTACGCCAGGTAGCATAAATCGGCTGCCTTCAGTATCAGGCTCGTCGTCTAAATCGTTCTCTTCAAATGATAATTTCTTCGAATTTTTGCCAACGCCCTCGGTAGTCCAAAGCAGAATACGCCCGTTCATAGGCCCAGTAACTTGCTGAATTGCAATATCTGCTGTTGCGTCATCTGCATGTGATGCGCCAACTAAAGTTGCAGCATAACCTGTGTCCCAACCCGGGAAGAGAGGATTTCCTTTTTGATTTCCGGAACTATCAAGATAGTAGTATTCAGTAGCGAGAGCAGGAAGTTGCGATTTTGTAGTATACGTGCTTTTTGCTACGCGCAAAGTAGTGTTTTCAGGCTTTAAGAAAGTGGCAGCGTCTTTTTCGACGGCCATAATGAATTTACCATTGTATTGAATTGGGTAGAATACGTCTGTATGGCCGTGACTTAACACTTCTTTTTTCGTAGGATCGTATTTTTCGCCAGGATTACTATTTTCTAATGCAACTGCCGGTAAAGCTGCACTAAATCCTGAAACGAGAACAGCGAACGCGACAATGGCTATACCTGCCATTGCGAACGCGCGTTTCAGTATACTCTTCATGACCTGAGTCATTATTATTTCGCTCTCTACACTTCATCTTCTTCAGTCTTATCTGCTCTCTTCTAATACAGATAATTATTGAAGATATCTTTACAACGTGTATCAATAATAATAATGATTCTCATTAATAGCAAGTCGACACTCCGAATAAACAAAAACGCTGGCAGCTCAAAGCAACCAGCGTCGATTATTTAATAACTTCTGATAATTATTTGATGATTATTTGATATTTTTAAGCAATTATCAGCCTTCTACAATATCCGCATTAAGGCAAGTCTTAAAGTGGCGCAAAGCCCATTCGTGACCTTGAGGATCAAAGCTTGCGACTGCATCTTTGTGAACCACGATTTTGAAGCCAAGATTATACGCATCAACAGCAGTGTGAAGCACGCAAATATCCGTGCAAACTCCCACCAAATGCAGCTCTTCAATATGACGCTCGCGCAGCTTAATCAGCAAATCCGTGCCATTAAACGAAGAATAGCGAGTTTTATGAATGTAATACACGTTGCTTTTATCTTTATTTGCTTCGTAAAAATCACCAAGCGCACCATATAACTTCTGGCCGTGAGTTCCGGCAATATTGTGAGGTGGGAACAGCTTAGTTTCAGGATGATACGGGTCGTTCAAATGATGCGTATCAATCGCAAAAACTACGAACTCGCCAGCGTCGAGAAATTCCTGCGAAATCTCAGTAATACGCTTCTCTAGCTTTTGCGCAGGCTCGCCTACTGTAAGAGAGCCGTCGCTTGCAACGAAATCATTCGTATAATCAATGTTAATAAGGGCTTTATTCATACCTACTCCTTGTATGAAATTTGCAGAATAATCACTAATACAATTACCTCTAATCGCACTATTTCTAATGCCATATTATTGCAAATAGCACTACTGCAATAGCAAAATCGCTTTAGTTACAATATTCCGCATTCTTAATTACTTGATTTTATTTCAATTGATAGCCCAATTATCAACTCAATTGCTGGCCCAATTGCAATCGGCGCAATATATTAATACTCAAAGAATACTCAAAGCTCACTTGCTTCTGCACCGACTATCATCATTTAATCACTACCTTGCGGCAAACCACTGATTACTGCTCCATTCCCGAGACAACTCTCTCGCGTTTGGAGGGTTTATTGTTGTGCAGTGCTCCATTCGCGAGAGGACAGTCTCGCGTTTGGAGGTTTATCGTCTTCGTTTCACTCCATTTGCGAGAGAGTGTTCTCGTAAATGGAGTTGTTGATTAGATTATTTGCTCCATTTGTGAGAGGACGCTCTCGCGTTTGGAGGATTTAGTGTCAGTATTTGCTCCATTTGCGAGAGGACTGTCTCATGTTTGGAGGGTTTAGTGTCAGTATTTGCTCCATTTGCGAGAGTGTGTTTGTTTACGATTTTTTTGCTGATTACTTAAAATTGTCGAAAACACATAATCAGTTGGTGAAATAAACAAAAATCATGGTGATTTTGTCGAAAACACCAAATCAACCGATATTTTCTACAAAAAGCAAGCCGAAATTGTCGAAAACACATAATCAGCCGATGTTATAAACATTTTCTAACAACTACAAAAATTATTTAATGCGCGCTCAAGCATGTTGTCGCGCCCACGTTTGGAGTTGATTCAGTTGTTTACTACTCCATTTGTGAGACTACTTTCTCGCTTTTGGAGGGTGTCGGCTTGCGTTTTGCTCCAATTGTGAGACTACTCTCTCGCTTTTGGAGGGTTTATTGTTGTGCAGTGCTCCATTTGCGAGACTACTCTCTCGCTTTTGGAGGGTGTCGGCTTGCGTTTTGCTCCATTCGCGAGAGGACTGTCTCATGTTTGGAGCATGTTAGCCTTAGTTTCGCTCCAATTGTGAGAGGACGCTCGCGCGGTTTACGCGCTCGCTACGAAACTCGCGTTGGAAGTCCACTGGACTTCCAACTTGAGCGAGTTTCCGCTCCGAGTTGCTTTCGC